>CAZEEQ010000002.1:174929-216701 GCA_964511255.1 uncultured Paraperlucidibaca sp. | reverse complement strand
AACCCCAGCAGGCTGGAATGGCCACTCACCGTGGCCACCCCATCAACAACACTGTTGGAGAGTCCCGCGTCCAAGTCAGGACCAAATACCAGAAGCAGATGCAGCAGAACCAGTACAACTGCTATGACAGTACGCTCTCTGTGTCTCAGCCCTGAATGCCTTGTCTCTATCGTCATTTTTAGTAGTCACATTATCCAAGACGCTGCATTAGATTTTTCGTCCCAACAGCCAACGCCAGACTGTCAGTGGCGCTCTACCCAATACTCTCTCACCCTGCCGTCAGGAAAAAAGTCGACTACAAGTATGAACTTGACGTACGACTGCCTACCCATCTCCCAGAAAAGCATCTGAGCACCACTAAGCATTCTTACCGTGGAGTCTGGCTCCCCCAAACGCTCAATTAACTGATCCCGAGTCTGTATCTCTGCCATGAAACTGCTCATGGCTGTCTCCGGGCGTGATGACTCAGGTGCCAATGCACAGCTAGCCAACATGATCACCATGACCAGCACCAGATGATTCATGCGATCCATATTGCGCTACATGGCAAACCTGACCTTGGCGCATATCCAGTCAGGGGGTGCATGAGCCGTTGAGAGCACTGTAACCAGCTCATTTAAGCTGACCTAAACTGTCGACAAAAACCTCCACAGCCTCTGCCAACAGTACATCTGCTGTCAGTCTCGGCCCCGCAACC
This sequence comes from uncultured Paraperlucidibaca sp., assembly GCA_964511255.1. Classification (GTDB taxonomy): domain Bacteria; phylum Pseudomonadota; class Gammaproteobacteria; order Pseudomonadales; family Moraxellaceae; genus Perlucidibaca. The sequence goes on along the minus strand of CAZEEQ010000002.1, from coordinate 216,004 downwards.
TGCAAACGCTTTCGTGACGCTGCAGCAAGCTGTGGGAGAGATGCTTTCACACGATTCAAGCGCTGATAGATCGCAGGCGGAACAGTGTCCCAAGGCAAGTAGCTGTCATACACAGACTCCCCGATCTTCTGAGGGTCATAGGGATCAGGTAGCAACACGTCAGGCTGGACACCTCGGACCTGCGTACTCGCGCCAGAGATACGATAGAACTTGGCCTCAGTGATTTTGAGCGTACCGGAGCCAAAGCCACGCATGGACTGGATGGTGCCATTGCCATAACTGGGACTGCCGATGACCAAAGCACGCCCATAGTCCTGAAGGCCTGCGACAAAGATTTCAGCGCCGGATGCAGTGACTCGATTGATGACAACGGCCAGTGGCCCTTGATAGGCCATCGCAGGGTTGTCATCGCCCAACGCGTCGACTCGACCGCGACCATCGCGAATCTGCATGGTCGGGCCCGCAGCGATCAGCTCACCAATAAGACTGCTGATCTCTGCCACAGACCCTCCGCTATTGTCGCGAAGATCGATCATGACCCCATCGACGTTTTCTTTCTTGAGCTCCTCGATAAGGCGACAGACATCCCGAGTGACGCTGAGATAGTTGGGATCCCCCGCCTGTATCGCCTGAAAGTCGCTATAGAAATACGGCAACCTGATGACACCTACGCGCCTGGTCTTACCCTCACGTGTAGAGGTGAGCACACTCTTACTTGCAGCCTGCGCCTCCACCTCTACGGCATCACGCACAAGCTGAATTTCTCGTATGGCGCCACCCGCAGCAGGCATTACTCTCAGTCGCAGACGACTGCCCTTGGGGCCGCGCATGCGCTCAACGACTTCATCGATGTGCCAGCCTGCTATATCAACGAGGTCAGCATCACCCGCAACAAAGTCACCACCCCCATCAGCCAGCGCCATGATGCGATCCCCTGGCGCTAACTGTTGTGACCTCTGAGCGGGGCTTGAGGGCATCACCCTCAGGATGCGGGGATAGTCCTCATCTCCCTGCAGCACCAAACCAACACCCTCACGCTGCACAATCTTCTCTAAAGGCGCAGAGGCCGGAGCTGGGTAATAGTTGGTGTGTGGGTCATAGGTTTCCGTGAACGCATCCATGACGGCCTGGAAGGCATCCTTCGGTCGTGCTCGATCAAGCCTGGCAAGCTGACTTCGATAGCGGCGTTTGAGTATTTCCTCGGGCTGCTCGTTGCCAGGAGCAGCTTGTTTGAGCTCTTCCAACACGGTTTGCAGATGTTTCTGCCATGCAAGATTGAGCTCTGCTTGGTCGCGCGGCCTTGCGGTCGTTGGACCGTTATCCATCTTAAAATTAGCGGGAGCAGCCGGCCTCTTACGTCGACCCAACTCATCCAGAGCAAACGTCAGGTACTCGCCCTGGCGCTTCAGGCACAGATTGTAGATAGCGAATGTAGGCGCCAGGTTGCCACTCTTGAACTGATCATCCAGTGCCTGGCGCCAAGGCTCAAAGCCTGTGATGTCCTGCTCTGTGAAATAGATACGCTGCTCATCCAGGCTGTCTATATAGCGCTGCCAGATCAGCTCGGAAAGCGCATCATCGAGCACTTTTCGGCTGTAGTGCTGAACACTGAGTAGCCTGGCCACTATACGAACCGTCTGGCTGTAACTGTCCTCAGGCTGAAGGACTGGAACGGCGGCAACAGGACTGCAGAAGAGGCCCAGCGCAGAGGCAATGAAACAGAGTCGCACTTTGCTGTGCATATGGGATAACGTCACGTGACACACTCCATGTGTATTGGCAGCATCGCTGATATAGCTTGTCTGCTCGCCTAGAAGCCACCCTAGCTTTTGAGTCGTAACGTAGCACTACTCGCGAGCTACCGGGAGCCAAAATCTGATACGAAGCTGAGGCTTTCGACTGGCCAGGGGACATCGGGTTTGCTGCATCAAAAACCATATGGCAGTCTCTCTGCAAGGATATGGTCGATAGCAAGAGCACTGAAGCGACCTCCCGAACTTGAGCTCTAGCCATCAATGGATGATGACCATGCGATCTATCGTTGTTGCGTTGCTTTTCTCCGTACTGGCCCTGACTGGGTGTGACCAGAAAGCCTGGCTCGCAAAATTCATTCCTGAAGAAGAAGCCGCATTCGCCAAGAGCTATCTGGCCCAGTACCAGACACGTAACTTTGCTGCTGTCGAAGCCCAACTTGATCCATCGCTCCTCAATCCTGAAACACGTGCAACGCTCCGAAAGATCGCCTCCCTGTTTCCACGGATGCAGCCAAAGGACATCCAGGTCATCGGCGCTCAGACCACCATTGAGGGCGACATCAAAGAGTTCAATCTGACTTTCCAATACGAGTACCCTGATCGCTGGCTGCTCGCCAATGTTGTACTTCAGCGACATGGCAAGGATTTGAAAATCATCGGAGTTCATGTCAACCCGCTGACAGACTCACTGGAGAACATCCATCGCTTTAGTCTGGATGGGAAAAGCGCGCTTCAGTACACCATTCTTGGTCTGGCAATCATTGTGCCGATCTTCATCGTCATCACGCTCATCCAATGCATAAAGACCCCTGTTGCCCGCCGGAAATGGGCATGGATACTGTTCATTCTCATGGGTCTGTGTAGCTTCAAGATCAACTGGACAGATGGCTCGCTCATTTTCAGCCTGGTGAGCTTCCAACTTCTGGGCGCAGGATTCTTTAGAGCCAGCACCTACGCGCCACTGATGCTTTCCGTATCCATCCCTCTGGGCGCAATCATGTTTCAGCTGAAGCGAAAAAAGCTTCTGGCAGCCAGCAATGATCTATCCCCATCGACATAGGCACTCACATACAAAAGCATTCAGCGCTCATTGCGCTTGGTAGCCATTTGACCCTCGAAGGCACACGCAGCACCACTATAGGCCTGACACTCACGACCTTTGATCCTCACATGCTTCCATGTGGCATCAAAAGCCAGCTCAACCTCGCATGCCTCTCCACCCTCAACCTTCGTATATGGAGAAATGGTCAAGATACGCCCACGGACTTCACCAAGACCGGCAACGGAACCTGAACACGCCCCCGAGACAACTCCAACACTTGCGGCAGCAATTCCCTTCTCGGAGTCGAGCAGGATGACGCGCGCACTCACGGTATGCGACGAATAGGCCCCCTCCGCCCGTATGAACTGTGCTGATGCAGTTCCGGGGAGCATGAGACATAGGGTGAGTGCTGCATATCGAGTCATCATAGCTACTACCTAACGGCCTCTTTCCTTTTCTATCCGCTGGATCATGACTCGCGCACTCTCAGCGCCAGGATCCAACTCAAGAACCTTTTCCAAAGCCACGATGGCCTCATCAAAACGCTTTGCATTGGCATACATAGCACCCGGGCTGAAGAAGCCAGGAGTGAATCGGACGTATCCTTAAGCCTTCGCCATCAAATACGCCGCCAAAGTGATGAACAACACGAGATAGCACGTGATGACAATCCGCATCTTTTGAGCCAGCAGGAGCAGTTGAGCATCCCCTAGGCGCTCAGGCCTGCGCGTGCCTAGAAATCGAAGCAAGGCAGGTGTGGCTTGAGGGCCGCGAAGACTGGGACTACCAAGCTCCACGAACATCAGCGGATGCTCATGCTTCAACGACTTGAAGAGACGAGAGACCGCCCAAAACCAGTACGCCAGGAGTGATATCAACCCAATGGCAGTGAACCCGAAGTAAAAAGCCTCCATGCGCTCCTCCTTGATCAATTCCCTACTCGGGCGAGTCGAACCATCTCAGTCGCTCCTGCAATAGCTTGAGGTGCTCATTGTCCAGCTTGATGAGACATAAAAAGCGCATATCACCGGCGCCATTACCACCAACGGCAACAGCAGCATCAAACTCGCATTGCTCCTGCCGATAGCGCGCATAAGACGCCTCAGATGCCTCGAAGTGACTTAACAGGTCAGCAGTTACCTCAGGCTCCTCTTTGTCCCATACCTGAATCTTCTGACGGAGCAACTTCACTGTTTCATGTACATGCCTTTCAACTGCCTCTGCGGTCTCAGAAAGACAATCTCGCTGCTCGACATGGTCTCCCTTTGAGCAAGCATCCATGATGTCTATCTCGCCGCGCACTTGTGGCCCAAGCGCCTGATCCTGCGCCATACACGCTTTCGTGTCGGAGCCTCCACCCATTGCAGTGCAAATGCGATCCTTGAAAATTCGCTTGGCTTTGCATGTACCGTAATGCTTGATGACTCGATAATTCTGCTCGGCGCAAGCAAGGACCGCAGGGTTGCCCGCATCATCCGTCGAATATCTCCACAAGCAGGCATCATAAGCCCACGAGCTTGCATCACCCCGAACCTCACAGCGCGTAAGAGCCTGTGCCCTCGACGTCATAAGTATGGTCAGAATGAATAGTGCTGAAGCGCATCTGCTCATGCCCCTCCTCCCTGAGAGTCTCTTAGCGAACACCAGCACCCACCCATGTCTCCGGATCAAAGTCATTGAAATCGATCTTCCCGAAATCCTTGGGCGGACGCGACACCTTCTGATCCATCTTGTCAGGATTACTCGTGTGATATGACAGCTCACTCACCTCAACCAACTGCCATGCCTGGTCTCGTCGAGAGAAAGCAAACGTGTAATTCGTCGCCCAGCGCCACGCAGACCCACCATACATATGGACCGTGAAACGTTTCCTCTTTGCCTTTATGCCTTCAAACGGATCACCGAACATACCGCCGCAACGTGCGCAATAGACCACCCGCTCATTCCGGGCAGCCACTACCAGGCTGTTGTTCGGCTGCCGTATCAGCACGAGCAAAGGCCGCTGATTGGTAGGCATGTCATCCGCCCCATCAAGCAACGGCCTCTCCAATATCAGCAAGTAATCTGCTCGGCCATCGCCGTTGAGATCGGCGGATTCGAGTGCGATGGGAGTCGTTCCCGCCTCAAAGAAAGGTGCAATATCAGCAGGGAGCAAAATCGACCCCGCTACTGCAGTGGTCTCATACGCGGCAAGTGCCACGATCAGCGCCATCCATCTGCATACACGGCCTATGCCTCGCATAGCACACAAATCCAACGCACTACTTCGCAAAGCTCTGCTTGTTCGCAATGATGACGTCGATCATTGCGGAGGTTTTTTCCCCCAACTGCTTCCGCTCATCTGCACTCATTTTCGGAATCAGCAGCTTGGCGTACAAATCCGCCATTTTGACCTCACCCTCATTCTTTGAAATACGCTGAGCAATCAGCGCCCAGGCAGCCGCCTTCTGCGTATCACGCGGAACCTCGGGGCTGGAGGAAAGCAGCACGCTCAGCATGATCATCGGCTTGGTTATGCCAAACTCGGCCGCCTTGTTGTACCAGAAGACTGCTTTTGGCGTGTCCTTCTTGAGCGCGCCCTGCCCCTTGTAATAGAGCTCACCCAGCTCGGCTGCAGCCAGTGGCGCAACCGGTGCTCTCTGACCGGCCGCCTGCAACAGATACTTCTCCGCCAGCAACGGGTCTTTTGGCAAGCCCTGCCCATCCAGGTAATACGCGCCAATGAGCATGGAGGCCAAAGCATCACCGGCCTCAGCCATTGGCATGAGAATGGAGACTGCCTTGCCGTAGTCACCAGCCTCATCAGCGGCGGTCGCATCCTCTATCGGACCGGCAAACGCGGCTTGCGACATGAATACGGCAAGCGCCAGTCCCCATACCATGCGCACAGCCCTACCAACCAGGCTCTGATTGATGACGACTTTCAATTCCATTGTGCCTCTCCTTGTTCTCATTTTAGATCCCTTGAGCACTTCACCAATTGCTCGGCGGTTATGCCCTGCTTTGCCATGACCCGGCCTCGCAGACACATCCCGTAAGCCTGGGACAGCTGCGCCAGCCCCTCAGCCGGAATGGAGCCACCATACTCACCCACCATGTCAGCCTTGCACGCAGCATCACTTTCTTCAAAGACAGGGGCATAGGTATCAACCGTCAGGCCATAGCATGCGAGTCCACCACTCACTTTCAGCAAAGTCTGCTTGAACACCGCATAGTTGGCATCGGTGATTTCAGTAGTCTGCAGTTGGTTGTTCTTATCCGGCGGGGAGAGCGTCGGTCGCGAGGCCAGTTGTTCCAGCATGAGCGCTGCCCGCTGATAACCCTGCGCTGAAGATGCATGCAACCAGTACAACGCATCAAGCTCGCGGGATGGCGACAGCCCCAGATAGAGCTTGCCCAGTGCGTACTGAGCCTCGGCATCATCAGTTTTCGCTGCCATCAGCAACCAGCGTTCAGCCTCGGTGAAAAGTCCCGAGCGCGCCAGATAACCCCCATACCAGGCCTGCGACCTGACATCCCCCTGAGTGCTCAGACGCTTGAGAATATCGAGACCGGCATCGGTTTTTCCTTCCAGCATCAATCGCTCTGCGCGATCCCGCTCTGTATCGGCATGCTGAACAGTGGCAAGCACTGGTTGCGCCAACACAAACATGAGTCCCGCCCCCACCAAGCTGATTCGGCGCATTGTCATATCCGGATATCCCTCTCAAATTCCAGGGGCACTGCCAGGCGGCTTTTCCTGCAAGGCAGCCACATTAGCCTCGAGCTTTTCGGGGTATTTGATCAGTACTTTAGCCATGAAATGGCCGTGCTCAGCAGCCTTCGTGAGCCACACAAGCCCTTCGTCGACGCTCCTTGGAACACCCCTGCCTTTGATGTAGCAGACGCCCATGCTGTACTCGGCACTGGGAAGTCCCTGCTCTGCAGACTGCTTAATCCAGTACGCCGCCTTTGAGTAATCGGGTGCTCCCTGATCCGGGTAGTAATAAAGCGCGGCCAGGTTGTACTGGGCTTCTTTGCTGCCTCCATCTGCTGCCAATTGATACCAGCGCCTGGCTTGCTCCCGGTCTGCTTTGACGCCCTCGCCATTGGCATAAATGACACCTAGGTTGTACTGGGCTGAAGCATGCCCCTGATCAGCGGCCTTGCGCAGCCATTTGATCTCCTTGGCAGCATCTCGAGGCACACCATCGCCCTCGCTATATGCCGCACCCAATGTGTACTGAGCATCAGCCTGCCCTTGGTCAGCTGCCTTCTGAAGCCAGACCATGCGCTGCACCTTGTCCTTGGGCCCGCCCTCCCCAGCGTCATACATGGTGCTGAGGTTGTACTGAGCTAGCGCATGCCCCTCATGCGCTGCCTTCTCGAACCAATAGCGGGCTCGCGCCAGATCCTGAGCGGCCCCGATGCCGTCGTAACACATGATTCCCAGCTTGAACTGGGCATCGGCATCACCCTGTTTGGCCGCCTTGAAATACCACTCGATGGCTCGTCGCTCATCCTTGGCAACCCCTTCACCTTTCAAATAAGCACGACCCAGGTTGTACTGAGCCACGGCATTACCCTGAGCCGCTGCCCTCTGAAACCACACGGCGGCGGCATCCAAATCGCGAGGCAGCCCATCCCCATCACCGTAAGCTGCTCCTAGGTCATTCTGAGCCTCAGGGTCACCTTGCTCGGCAAGCTGCATAAGCTTTTGCAAATCGCTTGAAGTATCGCCAGACCCCAGAGCAGGGGCTGCATTAAGGGTGACACAGAGAAATGCCGCCAAGGTGACTGACTTTCGGATAGTCATATCTTCACTGTCCTTGTTAGATCCGATGAGGCAAGGGTGCCATGGATGCTGCCGCATCACAAAGATACCGAAGCAGCCTCATCACTCTCCAGACAGACCACCAACGCGCTGCTTCAAGCAGCGTATCAGAGGCTCTGACTTACGCCGCCCCATCTTGTTGACGCGAACTTCCCGTCCAAATAACCATGACTTCTTGATAGCGCAAGGTGCACCCCAAGAGCGTTCGTAGCTGGGCTCGCCATAAACAGAAAGACTGGAAAATAGGAGAGAACCATGAGTCCACTTTTTATCGTTCTGACCTACCTCTTTATTGGTTCAATCATCCAGCTTGCCTGTGAGATCTATCGTCTAGATCCACGTAGCACCTACTGCCTACCAATCCGAACGCTGCTCATACGGCTCATAGGCTGGCCTCTCTTTTACCCACTGGGTAGCCACAAGATTCGTTAGTAGCTTTCTATGGATAGGGCCTGCAAACCTCACGCTGACATCAGGTCACAGCGACTCTGAGATGGAGAGTGAGGATTACCGATGGAGCAACCCGCACAGGGCTCTCTAGCCTTGGAGATTCGTGGCACTAAAAAGCGAGCACAGCGACGAGCGGTTCCCGCCAGCCTACGCGTTTCAGCTACCACAGATATAGAGCTCGTCAGAAACACAATGACCGCGGGTCAGTTGCTCACGTGGCTGCCTAGAGGGCAACACCCAAAATTGACCATCCCGATCACGGTAGAAAGCGCCTTGCTGTTGCTGACCTTTTTCCCGCCTGCCGTTTGTGAGCTAGGCAACCGGCGCTGGATCTGCGGTTGCACGATGCTTACGGCATCCCTCTTGGAGTTGGTTCCAGCCGAGGCGAGCATTGATGTCATTCATGTTGATCCAGCAAATCCGCTAGCCGAGGCAAATCTACCAATTCAGCTACTGCTAGTACCCGAGCCAATGACCAAAGCCCTCAGAACAGCCTATGACCTCGCAAGGCTGCTGGGAGCGGGAGCACCTCCGAACCAGATCACACTGGCAACTGCATTGGGGGTTAGCCAATCAACGATCTCTCGTGCGCTAAAACAGTCGGGGATCAGCTCAAAGTGACACGGCATTACAGGGTGCTCCTGAATCGTCTGGCACATGCCGTATGGGCGCCACTCGACCAACGATATCTCCTCGCAATCTCTCAGCGGCTGTATGAGCTATCGCTACGCGAGCCCAGCCTGCTCGACGCGATTTCTCTGACAGCGGATGACCTACGATCGTTGCCAAACCTCATCGCCGAGGCATCACGAGAGTCCCCAGAAGAGCACGAAAAATTAGCGCTCGTAGCCCATGATCCGATTAGTGAGGCCCACATCCATCATGGGAAGCATCCACTCGCTGGGGTTTTGGACAGCATGCCGGGCTACACGATCGCGCTGACAAAGCTCCCGGCATCCTCAGATCATCATGATGAATTTGAGCACATCATCACCCAGATTTTGATGGCTCTCATTCAGGCCAACTTACAGCGCTCCGAGGCCGAGTACAGGCGGTCTGCAGCACAGCTCCTCATGCGCGAGCTCAATGCTCGCCATGTGCTCAAGTCAGAGGACCTGCCACCTCAGACCCATAACCTGCATCGACTCTCGCTGGCCGCCAGAAAATGTGTAAGCCGACTCGCCCACAAGCCATCCACCGACTGGGAGCTTCACGACCAAGCAACCTGGGATAAATTTCTCGCCGCTGCTAATCGCTACCTTAAGGCGCCCGACAGGTCTCCTCGCCAAGTCCTCCGAGGCATCAGCAAAAAACATCGGCGCCTAACATCTGCGATCTACCGAAGCAGATCAACCGCGACCCACATTCGATCCCCTCTGCAGCTCATGGCGCTCGAGCACATCAATCCCATAGCCTTGAGCGAGGATCATGTCCCCCAGAGGTCATACATCACTGCTCGACATGCCAAGCAAGCACTGGAGTTTGACCTCTCTCCGTATGAGCTAATCGAGGAGGACGAGTTTGAGATTGGTGAGGAGCTGCATGAGTATCACGATGAGCTCTCCGCACGAGCCGCTAGCCGATACCAGGGCAAGCAGCTGGAAAATGCCGCTCAGTTGCTGTGCTGGGCAACCACAAATTTGACACCTGCTACCGCCTACCAGCTCACACAAACACTGCAAGCCGCTGCGCAGGAGCTCTCAGCCAGAGGACTTGCCGCCACCCTGCTCTTAGCCTCGGTAGCACTCGGCCGGCCGCTTGAGGAGCTGGTGCCAAACGGCTTGGCCATTGATGCCAATGCGCAGTCTGTTGAAGCGATCGCAGAGGATCGAGATGCCCTGGCAATCAGCCTGCCACGGCTCCGTGCGATTGCCATACGGGTCAATCTGCCACCAGTCAAAAAGCAGCATGACTGGGTAGGTGCGATTCGCACTGCACCCTACGTCCTAGTACCGGACTATCTCGAGTTAGGAGCGAGGCTAGCGCGATTTGGTAACGCCATTAGAGCCCCAGGCACCCTGCCCTCGCGACAATTAAGGCACACCATCAGCGCAGCCCTGGCCTCTCTCTATAGGCAGCTACGCTCCATCGAGGTTAGCCCCAACAGCATGTGGCAAGTGCTGCCACGACTCATGCAATCCGAAAGTGGCTTATCTGCAGGCATGGCCATGCTGACCGCCTGGCAGACCAAAAACAGTCGGATCGATTTGCACTACCACACCATCCCCGCGCAGTCCCTGTCGAGTCGCTACATGGCAGCGATGACTGAGCTATTGGGAGACGATAGTCCTACATTCATCGAGATTGAGCGCGGCCTGCCTAGTCAAAACTATTACGTTGGCGCCCCCAATACCCCCAGCGATAAAGCCACTCTCAACCTGATCAAGGGCTTCAAAAAAGCGCTGACTAGTAGCGAGTCACACATCATCAGACATCACAACCTGCTGACCCTATACACACTATTCGTCTGTACAACCGGTTTTGGCCTACGCCACGCGGTGGATCCGGCTTTCTCAGTACATCGCTTCGAAAAGATCAGTTGGCTGTCGTACGTTGAAAAAGGCCAGTATCGGCAGCTCCTTTTGCCCACCCTTGTGGACAAGCAACTACAGGCTTATGAGGCTCATCTTGCTCAATTAAAGAATCGTCGACTCATCAAGGCGATTCTGCCTTCGCACCAGTTTTTCCTGCTCGACGAAACCAGATCCACCAAGTACCGCCTGCTCTCCCCCGGGAAAATCGGTCAGGAACTCGCGACCTATGACATCGAATTTCCGCTCGCCCTGAACAGCTATCGGAAATGGATGTTCAGCAAGCTTTTTGAAGCCGGCCAGCGCGGGATTGGTACGGACTTTTTCGGTGGCCATGGCGTGGCGGGTCGACTGCCTCTCACCGAAACGAACTCTACAACCATCGACGTCTACCATGAGCTGGCCGATATCCTCGACCAGATTCTGAATCAGTCAGGCTGGGAGGTACTGTCATGAGCAGGCTCAGCAGCACATCCCACGGGCAGCAGTTTTCTGCCGCCATTATTCAGCTATCAGAACTCACCGCAACTGATGCAGTTGAACTCACCGCACCACTGGAGATCGGATACACCGACCAGCGCGTAACACAACTGCTGTCCGCACTGCTGCGCCGTCTCCAGCGCCAGGCTCAACCGGAGCTAGAGCGTGCACTGCTTAGCAAAAACACGCGGGTACTGATCAACACGCTGCGGCGCATACAGCCCTCGACACTGCGATCGCTGTGTCCTGCAGAGCAGCTCGACACGATACAAACACTGCTGGAAATTTTAGGTTTTGAAAACGCCAGGTGCTTCCCTCTGCTCGCGCACGAGGCCAAGACGCCTATTGTCAGTAAAGATTCTATCGGGCACCTACGCCATGCACACCTATGGGTACAGGCCACCACCAGACTGCTCGAGCGCACGTATCGTCGCGAGCTCAAACTCGACGCTAGGGCACGGCTCGGCATCCTCTGCATTTGGCTTGCCCTGATGTCTGGCGTTGCCAGTTCGGGAGAGATGCGCATAGCGCTCATTGAGCTACAAGCCGGCCGTATACGACGCCATGGCAACCTACTCTGGACGAGTGGTTGCTATGAAAAACGTCGCAACGAGCGCCGGCGACAATGGCTGACAGAAGAAATCGTACTGCTGGCAAGCAGTATCAACTGGCATGAGGCTGGCTTTACTAAAACAGGAGCCCCTCAAGCAGTGCGCGCTGCACTAGCGTCACTTGCGCGGCTCGACCCAGGCACCTTTGCTACGCTGAATCGAAGCAGCCTGCTGAAAGCCAGTACTGCTCGTGCCTTCTATGAGGCGAAACTGCCAGCTTTCATCCTGGAATACATGCGGGGTGATATCGGCTCGAGCTCGCTGCCCGAATCCGTTCTGGCCAGATTACTGGGTATGAGCCCTACCTCATGGGATCAGCAGGGCGACAACGCACTCACGCAGGATAGCGCGCGAAACGACAAACCGGACCCTGTCTCGCCCGCTGAAGCATTGGCAAGCACACGTCCAACTGCTCGCCCCACTGTGCTCAAAAGGCTTTCGCAGATGCTCCACACCTCCGCCCCATCGGCTAAAAAGCAGATTCAGACATTCATTCGTGAGGCTCGTGAGAATGACGATCTACCTGGGCTAGTAGATCAGTTGCTGGAGTGGTGCTCATTGAGCTTGTCGAGCCGAAAACCACGCACAGTAAAAACGGCTTTAGACAAGTTAATGCCACGCTTGCTAGGTAATTTCGAAGGCTTGGAGGCCATCAGCGACCCCGAAGTTTGGGCTGATTTGGTTCAGCACATGACAGCGGAGCCAGATGAGGCAGGCAACGCCCTTTCGGCTATTTCCGGCTTTGCTAGGTATCTCACTGAACAGCATGGGGAGGAGTTCGCAACCGCAGGAAGCAGCGGACTCTCCAGCATCAATGCACAGGTACTAACCGTACAGGAGATCCACAATGCATCCCTGCTCCTCAAACAAAATCTAGGGCCTGGGCTTGGCAAGCTAGCCGCAACGCTGCTCAAGCTGTCATTCAGTACAGGCTTAAGGCGAAGCGAAATCGATGGGCTACTTGTCTCGGATATTGAGTTCGTCAGGACAGCTGCACTACGGGTACGGAAAAACGAGCATCGGACGCTCAAAACATCCAACGCCAAGCGCAATATTCCCCTCGGACTTGCCGAATCCCTCTTCGCTGATGTTGTCACTGATTTGGCCAAATTTGCCGAGCAGCCCAACTGCCTGAGTGGCACATCGCGATTGATTTTCGAGCAGTTTGGACATGAACCACTGGTCGATCCTCACCGGATTTTCAATGCCATTTCCTCTGCACTGCAGCAGGTCACCGGCGAGTCCAAGGCGAAACTTCACAGCCTGCGCCATAGCTACTGCTGCCTCCTACTGCTCTCGTTTTTCTATGAGCATCTTGAACTTGAGCGCTACGAAGACCTCCTCCCGTATCTGCGCGAGATACGAGAGCTAGGTGTGGTGACGCGCGCGCAGCTCAATCCATCCGGAGCAGTACATCGATTTGAACTCGCCACAGTGCGCGGACTACTAGGCCATCTGACCGAGCAGACAACGCTCATGCACTACTATCACTGGTGCGATTTTATGCGCTATGCAGGCTTCACCCGTGAACAGTGCTTGGTAAAGCTATCTCTCCAAGCTCAACTTGCTGCCGCCGGCAAAAATCAGAACACCCGTGGGCCAGGAAAACACATTGGAGATCTGACAGCCGTCAAAGCAGATGTGATCGGCAAATTCTGCAAACCTCTACTGCCGCGGGAGCAGAACGCGTTAGATCAGAAGGTTGAAGCAATCAAACGCACTGAGCTGCTAAAAAACGACCTCGTGCGGGCCATGACTCACGCCGGCCATCTTGTGGCTGGCAAAGCCCCAGGTCCGCTGGTACTTGATGGATTGGGGCCAATCCCCGAGGGGAAAATTCAAGCAGGTATCAGATGGCTCGATCGCACCTTTCTCCAAGCCACATACGGCAGAGAGTTCCCTTCTCCCTACAAACAGCTCACAGATGCTGGCGCTGGTAGCTGCCTCCTGGCAATGCTGAACAACCTCGTAGGCAAGAGTGAAAGCGATCTGACAAGACTTGCTGCAGGGCTACGTCAGCTGCTGGAGCATCGATCAGAACCGTACCTATCCTACCTGTACGAGGACCATGCCCAGTTGATGAAAGCAGGAGCCATGATCCAGGAAGTGCTAGCTGGCTTCCCCTACAGTTTCGCAGTGACGATTGAGGTCAAGATCGGGCGACGGTACGACAAGCGGCACACCTCCTCCCTCGATTTGCTGGACTTACCAGACGTACCCTCTGCCCGCTATCGCGTGAGAATGCACCGAGGCAGCTCAGAACAGTTTCCGCACCGCGCCCTAGTCTGGTTAGTCACGGCACTATCAATTTGTACTGCTGGCCTAGCTACGTAAGCGGCGATGACGCCGCCTACGTGTGGATGCCGCGCCTTCTCTATATCTGCCATCTCAGGTGATAGGCCTGACGCAGCCTGGCAGCCACGCGATCAACATCCTGTCTCGACGCCATGCGAGTTTTACGCTCATGGATCGTGGCTCGGATAGTGACATCGAGCAGATCCGCCTCGATGTACAGCACCACATCCCCACCGATCACCGTCAGCGACGCAAGCCCTCCCGCAGCAAAACAGGTAAGCATGCGCTCAAGCGCATCGCGCCTTGCCCAGTCACGACCGCTTAGCAGCCCCAGCAGTTGTGCCGCCAACCTCTCCTTCTCCTCGATACCCATGCCTCACCCCTCATGCCCTAGTCAGTCGGAGGGCATAGGCGAACACGGAGATATATCAAGAGGTGTCAGTTGGCTGTTCGTCATGACGAACATAGTCAAACAACGTGAAATTTTAGGCCAAGCTAAAATCGTTATGGTGATTTGAATAGTCAGAGCAATTTTTATGTGGATGATGGTTTATGTGCAGAACGCTGCACCAACCCATCAGAGGTAAATGATATGAAAATTAAGACTGCCAACTTGAGCGTCAGCGAGCTGCTGAAAACCGCAGGCGTCGTGACCAGCCCTGGCCCCCACGAAAAAATGGTTTTTATGACGAAACACGGGGTTTTTAACGTCAAAAAATCTGAGTTGCTTGCTAGCTACTACGATAACCGCAGCGAGGCATGCTATAGCTGCAGCGAGCATCTGTATCGATCAGCGTCAGGAGATTACTACCTGCATGGCTGTGGTGACGTATGCTCGCCATGGCGGGCATATCGCCGTGATGGCCGCGATGCATATGGCCATGCGATTATCCCGCTCACAGAGGATAGCCTGAAGATCTGGCTGGTCGCTCGTGATGCTGTCGATGCGTACATCGAAATTTTTGGGGAAGATGGCCAGAAAATGCACTCAACCCAAGATGCCAAACCTGCCGTTAAAATTATTCTCTAAATAAAAAGCCACCGCCACAGGTGGCTTTTTTACCTACCAAAAGCAACTACCGAGCACTCCTCGGCAGTTGCACTTACCTGCCCACGGATCGATCGACCAAGTGATGAATACAGCAGCAAGTGCCTGGAGAACACACTAACCAGTATGGTCATCATCTCTTTGTTCGTCATGACGAACTCAACCCTCAGAGCCTTTATGGAGTAGTGCTGAGGTTTGGCTCAAACAGACCCGAATACGCCATAAGACGCTCAGCGTGCTCCAGGTCATAGGCATCAGGGTAATGCCACAGCAGACTTCTCGCTCTGATCGGCAAATCCTTAGCCTTGAGCCTCCCCGAAGCCAGGTCCTCCAAAAATTCTCGCGTCCGTATCACCGCTTGCGCTCGTTCGTATGGTGTCGTCATGCCCTGCCCTCCGGTTTGCGTCATGGTTGATCAGACGTCGAACTCCAGGCAAGTCACACAAAAATAGTTATCCACAGATGATTTTATACGTGTGCTTGACTGGCACTTCCTGTCCAAACAAAGCTAACTACTCACGAGGAGAAAGCTATGAGTCTGCAAGTCGCCTTTACCCTGGCCGTCGCCATAATCGTCGGCTTTGCGGTGATCACCACGATCATTGCCTGCAAGCACGCTGGCAAACCCCTAACGCTGAAAGACTTCCTGCAGATCTTTCAGAAAAAAGATTTCTGGGACGGAACCCTGAAAGCCAAACCACGCAGTCGCCAGTGATGACCATGGTCACAGCAGGTCGTCTGCATAAGCCTTGAAACGAAAAAGGCCGCACTTGGCGGCCTTATCGATACAGCGTGATCGCTTAAATGGCGAGGTCTTCCAGCTTCTTGCCTTCAGCGATCAGTGCAGCCAACCACAACGGCTGGCGACCACGACCGCTCCAGGTCTGGCTACCATCGTTCGGGTTGCGGTACTTGGCAGCAACAGCCGATTTGGCCTTGGCTGGTTTCTTAGCCGTCACCACGTCAAAAAGCTCGCTCAGCGATACGCCGGCCTCGCGTGCCAGCTTTTCCATATCAGCGATGAGGGACTTTTTGGCCTGCGCTTTCCTGCGCTTGATTTCATCCTGAACCTGAACGGCCAACTCTTCCAGCTGCGGTGCACTCAGAGTTGAGAGATCAATCGTCATAGACATCATCAGTTAGTCATTGGGGGTTGGTGTTATATAACTATTTGATGCAAAAATAAACTATCACTGCATTTCTAATATCTTGGCGACTACGCCTTCAGGGAGACGCCTCACACCTTGCCCAAGAGCAATGTGCAAAATATGCACACTGCTCTTTATTGGTAACTATCTGATGGAGCAGCCCATTCAGCCCAACCTCACCAAATCAGCGCCGGCAGCATCGATGCTCAAACAGCGCGGTGAATCATTTTATGTAGGTTTTCAAAAACCGGCATTATGCTATTTTTACCGCACATCACATGCGCACAGAGATTGACACGTGAGTGAGCGCGCTCATCACCAGGTAGAAGCCTCAGTATCCCCGGTACGTCCAACCTCCGAGGAGACTCGAGCTCGACTGTCCAGGGTGATCACAACCCTCTTCAGGCACTGGCAGCTCGACTCGAAGCAACAGGCAATACTTCTCGGGCTGGCGCCCACCAACCGCGCCAGCCTGTCGGCCTATAAACGCGGCAAGGCTCTCCCGAACAGCATCGACATGCTTGATCGCGTTGGGCACCTGCTCTCTATCCACAAGAGCCTTCGCATCTTGTTTCCCCATGACCGGCAGATTGCCTACTCGTGGGTAAGCTCCCCAAACCGAGCCTTCAATGGGATGAGCCCCTTGGATGTGATGACGCAGTACCGTTTCGCCGGTCTGTTGAAAGTCCGCGCCTATCTCGACTTCGCCCAAAGTCGCTGATGCATCACGACCAGTTGAGTGACTTGTGGCATGCCCGCTTGACCTTGACTGAAACGAGGGGCTCTCTGGCTTTTAGCGCGCTGATATCTTGAGTCAGTTCTGTCACTCATCTCGGGCCAGATCCTGACGACGAGCCACACCTTCCGTAATCGCGGCCTTCCACCTCACGACATGAGTTGCCCTCCACATATTGTGATGATGGCTGACTGCGATATACCGGCATGCGGTGGTGAACCACAGCGCCAAGCAGTATGTGGACGGCATGGCGCATACCAACAGCATCGAGAGTGTCTGGGCCGTGCTGAAGCGTAGCTTCCATGGCACCTACCGCACTTGCAGCGGTACGTGAGCGAGTTCACCTTCCGGCTGAACGAAGGGAGTTGTAAAGTCCAGACCCATGACCGCCTGGATGCCCTGATAGGCAGCGCGTTCGGCCAGCGCATCACCTATGCGCAGTTGATTGGATGACGAACGAAAGACTACAGGAGAGTGCGATGAAACCATCGGAAGCGTTGCACGCGAACCGCGCCGCGATCCGAGCAGCGGTGTTGGCCAACCGTGCCACCAACCCGCGCGTCTTCGGTTCGGTGCTGCATGGCACGGATACCGAGGACAGTGACCTGGACCTGTTGGTTGACCCGACGCCTGAAACAACACTGATGGACATTGGCAAAATCCGTCACATACTGCTTCAGCTACCCGGCATTGTGCGCGTGGATGTGCTGACGCCGAACAGCCTGCCATTGAAGTTCCAGGCTCAGGTGCTCGCGGAGGCACAGCCTATATGAATAGGGATCCACGACACGTCACCGACTATCTGGCGCATATTCTTGAGGCTATTGAGCATATAAACCTCTACACCAAAGACAGAGGCGAGGCTGCCTTTCTGACAGACTTGATGCTTCAAGATGCCGTGCTCCGCAACATTGAAATCATCGGGGAAGCCAGCAACAACATCATGAAGCTCTACCCGGAGTTCGTTGCCAATCATCCGGATTTACCCCTGGCATCTGCCTATCAGATGCACAATGCGATCTCGTACGACTCCTTCAAGGTCGATATACAAGTTGTCTGGAATACCATCGAATCCGATCTCCCCGAGCTGTATGCAGACATCAAAGAGTTGATGGAGCGTGCCGAGTTGACCACTACAGATTGAGACGAAGGACTCACTGGCTTTTGGCGCGCTGATATCTTGAGTCAGTTCTGTCACTCATCTCAGTCCAAGCCCTGACGACGAGCCACACCTTCCGTGATCGTGGCCTTTCATCTCGCGACATGAACGCCAATATCATATTGTGATGATGGCCGACTGCGCTTCCATCTAGCTGGTCAGCGCCATCCGCGCCAGCCTGATCGCGCAATGCTCACGCTTGTCGTTACTAACGCAATGCGTTAGTATCCCGTCATGACGATCAAATCCTTTGCGTGCAAAGACACTCAGGCTTTGTACGAACGAACGCGCAGCAGGCGCTTCACCAACATTGAGGCTGTGGCGCGCCGAAAGCTGGAGCAGCTTGGCATTGCTGGTTGCCTTGATGACCTGAGGATTCCGCCCGGCAACCAACTGGAAGCCTTATTGGGTGATCGAGCCGGACAGCACAGCATCCGCATCAACAAGCAATGGCGACTTTGCTTCGTGTGGACGGCGACCGGTGCTGAGCAAGTTGAAATCGTGGACTACCACTAAGTGAGGCGCATCATGAATAAGAAGCTCCCCCCAATTCACCCCGGTGAAATCCTCCGCGAGGAGTTCCTGCTGCCGATGGGCATCAGTAACTACCGCCTGGCGAAGGAGATCGGTGTACCCCAGCAGCGCATTGGTGAAATCGTTGCCGGACGCCGCGGCATCACGGCGGATACCGACCTGCGCTTGTGCAAGTTCTTCGGGCTTTCCGAAGGCTACTGGCTGCGTGGTCAGGTGCGCTTCGATACGGAGATGGCCAAGGACGCCCTGGCAGATGCCTTGGCACAAATCAGACCTTGGGCAGCTGTGGCGTGACTTCGCGTGTAGCAATCCTTGAAGCGAATTTGCTTGGGGCTCTACTCTTCACGGTCAGCTAGTTGGTAATTTGCGGCAGCGACTTGGCGGCACTGGTCAGTTTTAATGGCGACCGTGGTCAACGACGTGGTTTTACCGTGGAACTACCAGCCCCGTATCCCGCTCCCGTGCCGCAAATTAGGCGGTTCTAGCACCTGCAGGGTCACCACTCATGCCCTCGTCTGTCTGGTGGCAGCGGCGAGCGCGGTGAGATACCAAGAGGTGTCAGCGGTCTGTTCGTCATGACGAACAGACCCTTGAGAGGGCGCACCATTGAGTGCGCGGAGAAATGAGCATCAGCCCCCTGAGCGCTGTCATCGCTCAAGATTCCACATCTTAATGCGATCACTTATGACATCTTAAATTACCTAGCCTGTTAATTTGGTGTATCTTAACCTCATCTATTGATGCTATAAATCATCATATAATGACTAGCTAATAACCTTAAGATGCTCTCCTGAGATGCCTTATGAAAGACTTCCTGCCTGTTCAATGCACCAACATCCTGCACAGCATCGCGCTGCTGGTGAAGCAGGCTCGTCTCGAACAAGGTCTGCGCCAAATTGACCTCAGCGAAAGAGCCGGCTCCTCGCATCGAACCGTGAGGCGTATCGAAGCAGGAGACGCGAACGGTGTCGCTCTGGGTGATTTCTTGATGGTCCTCTGGACATTAGGCATCAGTGACAGAGCCTTTCGTGGGCTGAGCTCCGAACTGACGCCGGCGCTAAAGTCAGACGTAGCCATCAGCAAGAAGCGCGTACGCATCCGCTCCACAAAGGCGGAGGACTTCTGATGACACACGCCTATATCTACATGGAGTGCCCTCTCACACAGGCCACCGTCACGCTCGGTCGACTCAGCATCCAGAATGGCAAAGGCATCTTCAGGTACTCGCCTGAGGCACTGGAAGAGCGCTTTTGGACTCCAGACCCCGTGCGCTTTCCATTGCAAGATCGGGAGTTCGTCGTCACCAAGAATGATGGCGTACCTGGCTTCATTTTGGATTCAATGCCTGATGGCTGGGGGGAGCGCTTGCTGGGTCGTCTGCATGGCTCTCGGCTGAGCAGGATCGACCTGCTGCTCAAGTCGCCCAACACGGATCGGTCTGGCTGCCTCATGTCAGGCACATCACGACACCCATCGGAAGCTGTTGGCCAAAAAGGCATTCGACCGCTAGAGGCGAAGTTCCTTGATGCCTTCCTCCTGGCTTGCCAGGCGATCTATGACAGCAGCCTGACCACAGAGCAGATTGAGGCGTTAAAGATCAGGGACCAGCGCTCGTCAGCTGGTGGTGCGCGACCCAAACGCACATTCCGCGGCGATCAAATGCTCATCCTGGCCAAGCCAAAGGATAAGTATGACGACCATGACTTCCCCACCATTGAGCATGCCTGCATGACCTTTGCGGGAAGCAAAGGATTGAATGTCGCCAAGACATCGCTCCACATCGGTAAAGATGCAAAGACACTGCTGGTGGAGCGGTTTGATCGTGTGCACGACGCAAAAACTGACCACTTTCATCGTGTCCCCATGCTCAGTGCGCTGACACTCCTGGATGCGGAGTGGAAGAGCGCTGATCACTCGGATTGGCACTACGCGGCCTTTGCTGATGAGTTGTATCGAAGAGGCGCGGCAGAAGACCGGCCCGAGCTGTTCAAGCGCATGGCATACAACGCGCTGGTCGGAAACGCTGACGACCATCCCAGGAACCATGCCGTCATTTGGCAAGAGGGGCGCTGGAGGCTGTCACCGATGTATGACGTCATGCCGATCCTCGGTGAGGGTCCTGCTCAGACGCTCTCAATGGCTGTGGGGCGCCAGGGCACATCAATTACCAGGGCAAACATGCTCAGTGAGTGTCAGCACTTTGGGCTAACCCCGGAAGCTGCGGCTGCAATCCTCGATGAGGTTGCGAGTTGGGAAGATGAGCTGAAGACCTACTACGGGACCTTCCTGCTCGGTGCAGATCTGGATGTGGCGGTAGCCGCCGTCAGCGGAGCGAGACTCAGGGCGGAGGGTGTCCTAGATTTTGTGTAATCACCCCCGAGCGACCTGGCTGTTCGTTGCCTTCTGGCGACCGACTTTGGTAACCAAGGGGCGTGGTACTACGGCGGATCGTTGATGGCCAGCTTGGGGGCTGCGACATGTGGCAGACGGCTGTCTGAGACTGAGGCCCTTGCGGCTATCGCCAGGCTGAACCAATTACCGCACACCGAGGACCAAAGAACTATGCTGCCATGTATAAAATTATGCGTTTCATCAGAAATCTATTGGCGACAATTGTTGGGTTGTGTGAATATCACACAGAGTTTAGCCACAAATGTTTATCCAATCGATGTAGCGAGCTATCGCTGAATATCTTGTTAGAGTCAGGTAGCCCCTTTGGTCACACCGCTGCGTAGAAAAACCATCATCGGTTGGGTCATTGCGTGCGTTGTCTTCATCGGTCTGCTCGGCTATGAGTGGATGCCGGAATACTTGCGCGGTGGCTGGATTTTCTACTTGCTGCTGGTCATCAGTGGTGGCTTTTTGGAAATCGGCCTGGCCCTGATCGTCGGCACCATTGCCTTCATCGGCAGCGCCTTCTATCTGCTCTACAAGCTCAATCTCGGCCTGCCTGCGGAAAAACAGGCACTGATGCTGTTTCTGTCGCCCATAGCCCCGCTCTGGCTGAGCGCGGTCAAGCACAACCTCGGCCTGCGTCAGAGCGCCAGCAAGGCCCTGATGCTGTTTCGTGCCAAGTCCGATATTCATGTGCTTGACCTTGATGCCTGCGAGGACTTCATGCGGCGGCTGGATGTCCTCAGTCGCCACGGCGGCCGCGAGGGCTATCGCCTCATTGATATAGCCGTCAAGAACCACGACCTGATCACCGAGATGCTGGGCGAACAGGTCTGGCAAAAGACTCGCCTGCAGATGCTGGCCATCTTCGAGGCCAGTGCGAATCAGGCCATTTTCCATTTCGCCGATGACGAGTTGACCGAGTTCCGCTGCATCGACCTCGAACATGCTCCGGACGATATGGCAGAGCCGGAATTCCTGCGCCAGCTGCGTGCCATCGTCGAGCTCAAACTCGAAGTCGAGACTCATCGCCATGTTGTGCCCGGATTGGAGAGCCAGTCATGAGTCTGGTCCTCCTGGCGGTCTGCGGCATCACCCTCGGCCCTCTCCCGGAGGCCCCTCCGGTACTCGCCAGCTTTTACTCCGAACAGTACGGATGCACACCCGAAGTCCGCGCCGATTTTTCCGGTGATCCGGTAGCGCGTGTCGACCTGCCGAGCTTTTTTCCTGCAGAGCACGCCTGGTGGCCCGTATTCACCGAAGACCAGATTAGCAGCCCGGGCTATCGCCATCTGATTGATGCCGGCATCAAGCCCGGCATCATGTTGCCGGAGAACTCTCTGGATTTGCTGAGTCCGGCCACGTTCATGCGCTACCGCCAGGCCATGCGCGATGGCGCCGTGCCGGTGCAGGCCATGTCGCATGCCAGCCCGGATGCTTATGGCGCCAAGGCCACCTTCGCTGCCGCCATGGGTGTGCGTCCGCTGGCCGCCTTGGTCACTGACGGCTGGTCAGACAACCTGTTGGCACAGGCACCTGGCAGCTATCTGATCGATCACCGCGCCACCGCGGGCTACAACGGCCTGCCCCTGCCACCACGTGACAATCGCCTGGGCGACAGCCACTTCTATTACGCCAATGCTAGGGCGGCTCATGGTGGCGGCTATAGCATCATCATCAATCCAGTCATCACCGATGCTTCAGTGCCCGGCATCCGTTATCCCGAGCTGGGTATTTCCTGGCGCTACAGCGACACCACCTACCAGAGCACCCTGGATGGCCTCGATACCAGCCTCCAGGGCCATCTGCTCGCGGTCGGCACCTTGTTCTCGGTGCCTGTCGGACTGATCTTTGCACGCCCCATGCCGGACATCCTGAGCCTGATCGGCACCTCAGTTTCCTGGATCTCCGTGGTCATCGGCGGCTGTCTGCTGCTCCTGCTCGCGATTGCGGCGCTACACCGCCTGAGGCGCCCATGAGCACGATCGACAGCCTGTTTCTCTTCGGTTTCTTGGGCATCTGGATTCCGCAGGCCTTTTGGGCGGTGCTGAGCTTTTCAGCCTGGCGGTATTCGCGAGTGGCGCAACGTGAACTGGCCGCGTTACCGGAGCCGGCCGAATGGCCAATGCTCAGTGTGCTGGTGCCTGCCTACAATGAAGGCGTGGTGATCGAAGAAACATTGCGCGCACTGGCGGCACAGGACTATCCAGCCGGACTTTATGAGGTGGTGCTGATCAATGACGGCTCCAAAGACAACACCCTGGAAATCGCCGAGCGTGTCGCCGCCGAACACGCCTGCATCCGCATCGTGAACGTGCCCAAGGGCATGGGTGGCAAAGGCAAATCGCGTACGCTCAACAACGGCCTGCCGCATGCCCGTGGCGAGCTGATCGTGGTCTACGACGCCGACAGTACACCCGAAAGCAATTGCGTGCGCCTGCTCGCACAGACGCTGCTTGCCGACCGTACCTTGGTCGCGGTCAATGGCAAGGTACGCACACGCAACTGGGCCGACAGCCTGATGACCCGCTTCATCGCCATCGAATTCATCTACTTTCAGTGGATATTCCAGGGCGGGCGCTGGCAGCTGTTCCGGCTGTCCACGCTGATGGGCACCAATTACGTGATCTGGCGCGATGCGCTGGAAACGCTCGGTGGCTTTGACGAGAAGTCCCTGGTCGATGACACCGAGATGAGCTTCCGTATCTTCCTCGGCCAGCGCCGCATCAAGTGGGTGCCTTATGCCGTCGGCTGGCAGCAGGACCCAGGGTCGCTGCAGGTCTTCCTGAAGCAGCGCTCGCGCTGGACCCAGGGCAACTTCTACGTGACCGGGAAATATCTGCCGATCGCGCTGACCAACCCATTCCCCATCGGGGTCGAGATACTCAACAACATCATGTGCTACGTGATGTTCGTTCCGGCGCTAATCCTCAGTCACATCACCATGATTCTTGGTCTCACCGGCCTGGCCGGCGTGACCATCCCAGGGCCATTTACCCTGCTCTGGGGCCTGTCATTCTGCATTTACGTTGCCCAGGTATTCTTCACGCTGTCTCTGGAGGAGCGCCGCCCGCAGATCTATCTCGTCGCCGTGCTGGCCTATTTCACATATGCCCAGATCTTCCTGCTGGTCGTCTTCAAGGCGGCCTGGGAAATGCTCAAGGGCAAGCTCACCGGCGCCGAACTCAAGTGGTACAAAACTGAAAGGACTCAGGAGAAAAAATCATGACGCCCCCTCGTCCGACGATCCGAACCAGCCGCATGGCGCGCAGTTTGCTCGCCTTCGCCAGCCTTCTGGTTGCCGCTCACAGCCTCGCCGCCGAATGGCGCGTGGCCCCGATCCAGGTCGGTGATAGCTTCGCCCAGGAATCACGCTACGTATACGTCAGCAAGGGCGAGCAGTGGCTGGATGCCGTCTTCAATGCCGACTTCCAGACTACGGGCAGCGCCGCGCTCACGGTCTCCCTTGATGGTCGGCCGCTGCAGAGCCAGTTCCTGACACGCAGTGGCACGATCCAGTTCAAGTTGCCACTGCTGCGATCCGGCTTCCACCGCCTCGACTTCTCCTTCAAGCAGCAGGGCGTCCTCAGCGCGCTGCGCCGTGACCCGCATGACAACTGCGAAGACAGCATTGACAGCGTCACCACCGTCGGCGCCGGCAAAATCCGCTATGGCCGCATCAAGCCAGAGGGATACCAGATCCGCAATCTGCCGGATGCTCTGTTCAACCCACAGGTCCTCGACGCACCGGCTTTTGTCGGCCGCATTCGTTTCGATGCGCGCAACAGCCATGAGCTGACCGCCATCGCCCGTCTAGCCAGTGCCTGGCCTGCCGTCGCAGGTGTGCGCTGGCTCGACAGCACGCTGCCCGAGTCCCAGAGCGCCGACTTCACGATTGAAGTGCGCCCTGCGCCACAGCTGACACGTGGATCGTTCATCAGCCTCAGCGAAGGAGGCAATGACAAATCCGGCCCACGCCCCTATCTATTGATCATGTACAAGGATGCTCAAGCGCTGGAGTCGGTGACTCATGCCCTGCTTAACGGCAAGTATCTGGCACAGATCCGCAGCGACAAAGTGGCTATTCCAGACACCATCGAAGCGCCCGCCTGGGGCAGCGTGAAGCAGCTCAATACATTGGCCGATCTCGGCATCGAGGATTTCCGTCTCGACAGCAGTAGTCGCAGTGTGCCGCTGGCATTCCCCGGTGCCTGGCAACCCACTGACCTGCTACAGGGCCAGATCGCGCTGCGCGCGCAAAGCGGCCTCATGCAGGGCTCGAAGCTGACGGTCTGGCTGGATGACGCGCTCGCTGGCAGCATGCGTCTGGACGAACTGACTGCCGACACCAATGCGCGCGAGACTCACTATCTCGGCCGTGCAGTGACCGACAACACCAACTTCGACCTGCGCCTGGAATCCATACTGATCGCCAATGGCGACTGCCTGCCACGCTCGCGTGGCGCACTCTGGGTCGATACCCACAAATCTCTGATCAATCTCCCACATCGCCTCAAGTCCGGTGTGGCCGGCATCTCACCGGCACTGGTGCCACATCCTGACATCAGCATCGATGGCTCGCCGGGATCAACCGGAATCGCAATTGCTCTGCTACAGATGAGCTCTAAGATGCTGCTGGGTAGCCAGCCTGTACCAGCCAATGTCCGCATTCAGAGTGACGAGCAGAAAGCCATTGTGGGCATTCGCACAGATAGCAAAATCTATCAGCAGCGCATCGCAGCACACGAAGATAAAGTCTTCGGCCCCTATGCCGCTGGCGGAGTGCTACTAATTTCCATTGATGACCACTTCGAGATCATTGCGCAGAATGTCACCAGCACCATTAACTTCATGTATCGCTGGCCACGTGTGCAAGCACAGCTGCCGGATGGTGCCAATGAAGTCCTAATTACCCAAGATGGCGAGGTCATAGTTCTTGATCGCTACATTCCAGGTACAAAAGAGACGCCATCCGTACATGAATCAACCGTTTCGCTGTTGATCGCCTTGGTGCTTCTCGTCATGCTCGCCGCCATTATCTGGTGGTTCTGGCGAAGCAAGAAGAATGCAGGTGCGCAGTAAGCAACGACTCAAACAGCTCTTCCGCGTCCTCGCGGACGCTCTCCTGCTAACCACACTGGCCATGGCTCCTGCCTTGGCCAGTGCCGGCCAGAAGCTTATTGAAGGCGTGTTCTGGCAGCCTGATCGTGCCACGCACCAACCCGCCGGAAACTGGGAGAAACTGGGTGCCGATACCTTTGTCGTTCAGTGGTTGGTCACTGATCACAAGGCCTGGTATCCCAGCCACCGCTTCGCACCCTGGGACACCCCGCCCGACTGGGGGCGCATCCGCGACGAGCCCTGGGCCCGCCACATCATTGCCGGCCTCAGCGGACACTATGCCGAGCAGGCCGCACGCGACAACCTTGCCCAGGTCACGACAGAGTCGCAGCAGGTCAGCCGCGAACCACTCCCCTTCAAGCCCTCAGGCTACTACTTCTCCGTCGAGGCTGACCCAAGCTGGATCAATGTCTGTCGCATGCGCGAAGCATTGGCAAACCTGCCGCGCCCACTCTGGATCAGCATCTACTCGCATGAACGACAGCCGAAACGCCTCGATCTCTGGCTCAAGAGCTGGCTGCCGGCTGACGTCAATGTCTTCTTCCAGGATGGTGTGGGTGTCGGCACCCGCACACCGGCAGAGGCTCGCCAGATCGCTGACCAGCTGGTGCAGCAATTCGGGCGCAAGCGTGTGGTCATGGTGATGGAAACGTTCCGCAAAAGCGCCATCGGCGACGGCTTCCGCTCCGGCTATCCGTGGGAAATCATCGGCCAGCTCAAGGCCTATCGCGGCCAGCGTATCTATGCCTTCGACGGCCCTCATTACCTGGGTAACTGGACCGTCAAGGCACTGGCGCTGTGGGCGGACAATCAGGTGCGCTGAGACGCGGCCCCAGTCACTGTCTCACCCGTGCATGGTCTTCAGCCAAGATCCTGCGCGATACGATCCAGCACGCGCTGCGATGCCAGGCCATCGCCGAAAGGGTTCTCGGCATTGGCCATGACCGCGTAATGCGCCGGCTCTTCAAGCAGGCGTGATGCCTCCCGGACAATCACATCAATCTCCGTGCCGACTAGCAGGCCGGCTCCGACCTGCACCACTTCCGGACGCTCGGTGGTGGTACGCAGGATCAGCACCGGCTTGCCGAACGACGGACACTCTTCCTGAATACCGCCGGAATCGGTCAGTGCAAAATCCGAGCGCTGCAACAACGCCATCAACTTCGGGTAATCCAGCGGTGGCAGCAGATGCACCTGCGGATTTTCACCCAGAGTCTGACGCACGACATCGCGCACGGCCGGGTTGAGATGCACCGGCCAGACAACCTTGAGTGTCGGATGGCGCCGGGTCAGCTGCTGCAGTGACTCGCAGATGTTGCGGATGCCTTCGCCAAAATTCTCGCGACGATGCGCGGTGACCAGCACCACCTTGTCGCTGTCGCTGAACTCCAACCCGAGCTGCGCCAGATGAGCAGCGGCCGAACCCTCGCCATCACTGCCAAGATGACGGCGCGCCCAATGCACGGCATCGACTACGGTATTGCCGGTGATCATGATGTGGCCATCCGTCACACCCTCATTACGCAGGTTCTGTGCCGACTGCGAGGTCGGTGCGAAATGCCAGCGCGCGAGACGCGAGGCAAGCTGGCGGTTGCCCTCCTCCGGGAACGGATGCTCCATGTCGTAGGAGCGCAGGCCGGCCTCGATGTGAGCCAGCGGAATCTTCATCGAGAATGCCACCAGCGATGCTGCCAGTACCGTTGTGGTATCACCCTGCACCACAACGACCTGACGTTGACGGCCTTCACGATAAACCGACTCGATCTGGGTCAAGCCACGTGCCAGCAGCTGGGTCAGCGACTGGCCCTCGCGCATCATGTCGAGGCGGTGATGAATCGGAATGTCAAAGAAACGGATGGCATCGCGCACCAGCTCATCGTGCTGAGCACTGAAAACCACTTCGACATCGAAGCGCGAATCATCCTGCGCGAGCAGGATCAGCGGGGCGAGTTTGACCAGTTCGGGACGGGTGCCGAAAACAAAGGAAATAAGAACGGGAGTCATCAGAAGCTCTTGTAGAAGGTCAGCTCGACGCGATTGTTGTGATAGTTGTCTTTCGCACCTGGCGTGCCGGCACCGGACAGATACTGGCCGCTGAGCGACTCGACGCGCAGCACCAGCGGGAACGATGTCGGGAAATGCCAGGCCAGGCCAGGACCGTACTCAATGATGTTGTTGTAGAACACGCGGTCGGTGTCATTGACACCATGCAGCTTGAGATACCCCTGCAGCCGCCCGGCCGGACTCTTGACGAGGTTGAGGCCGAAGCGCAGACGCAGGTCGGCAAGTACGTTGTAGTCCTCGCGCGAATAGGTGGCGACATTGCCGTACAGGTCGGCATAGGGCGTGAACGGTGTCTCGCAGCGATCACCGCAATAAGAGCTGGTATCGCCCCATTCCTGGAAGCCTGTCAGTCCGGCCACTACACTCTCGCGGAAACGCGAACGCCCCCGATCAATCAGGTCATAGCTGCCACCAACCTCGAGATAGGCCAGCACCGGCACGCGGGCGAACGGGCGGTAATTCGCACCGACGCCAACAACGGCGGCGTTCTCATCAAAAATCTCGGGACGGGCGCCACCCTTGGACTGGCTGTCACGATTGGCCGACACAAAGCCGTAGGCCTGGCCCCGGTTGTCTGGCCCGAAATAACGGCCGGCACGCAGCTTGAGAGGCACGACCACGTCATCGAAGCGCGACTCATAGGACGGCGAGGCGTAGACGTCAGCAAAATATGGCGCCTTGAGCTGACGGGTCAGCAGCGGCCGAATATTGACGATGGCTTGGCAGGCGGTCGCGGCGACCTTGGCATCGGACGACTTGGCCAGCTTCTCGAAAGCCGCCAGCGACTCTTCGTTGCGCCCCAGGTCATTGAGCAGATAAGCCTCCTGCAAGGCCAACTGCTCATCACCGGGCTGCAGCGCGCGCGCCTTGCGCAAGGCATCCAGCGCCTCCGGCTTGCGACCTTCGCGCAGGCGCAGATAGGTCAGGCTCTTCCAGACCTCGGGCTTGGCTGGGGTCAGCTCGGCGAGCTTTAACAAATAGGACTCTGCCTGGGCCGGATGGTTCTTCTCGGCATCGTAGAACTGTGCCCAGAAGTCGTACTCGGGATCACCCGGCTGATAGGCCGCTGCCGACAACTGGGAAAACGCCGCACCAGCGACCAGAACTGACCACAAAACAACCTTTTTCACACGCAACTCCCAGCGGCTTGGCACATCGCTTAAAAACAGTACAAATACTACTTCTGTCGCTTCTCAAAGTCCCTGAGCAAACGGACTTTTTTTGGCTCCCGAACGAGAGAGTAAGTTATCGAGTCAGCCGGCGCTGCTGCGCAATTACCCCGCTGAGCCCAGCTCGTAGTGGTCAACTCATCCTGGAAACTGCGTTATGGGGTGTCCTAGCTTTTGTGTATCCTCCTTGAGCGACCTGTCGCATCAGGCCGGAGTCACCATGAGCAAGGACAAGCCCACCTCATCGACGCGTTGTTTGATCGGTCTGCTTGATCGCCATCGATGCCGTTAGGGTGGTCGGACTCAAGAGCCGTTGCATACAAACCCATCTCTGTGCATTTTGATTCATGCAACGTGACTGGAGGTAGGCATAGGTACTACGCATGTTAAGGCACGAGCTCAGAAGCACGGCGCGGCAATGCGTCTGGCGGGCCTGCGTCCGGTTCAAATCTGGATCCCGGGCACTCGCCACCCAACTTTGCAGAAGAATGCCGCCGCTAGTGCTTACAGTAGCAGCTAAAGAAGGCGTTCTCACCGAGTCACTGCAACGGCAATCGATGACAAAACGGGTCGGACCCTGGCGGCGCAACCTGATTAACTCAATGCCCCTTGAGGTCGTCTAACGAATGAGGTCGCCGCCCAGCGCATATTCATCAGGGCCAGGGCATAACCCATCAACAGGCCGAATGTAGAGCTGCAGTCTGTCACAGGATCAGAAGCGAAGCGGTTGCTTGACGACTGGGGGAGTCCATGTAGCCTGAGTTAAGCCGCACCGCGAAGCAGTGTCAGGTTGAATGAACTGTTAGCCATCGCCATCACTCGCTGGCACAGGCAGCAATGAGTCCTCGAAGTCTGGCGTAAGTGTTGGCGCCGGCGGCACTGTGATTTCGATGATATCTGGGCCGTAGCGGCGCGCCAAAAAGCGCTCCCGATAGAGGTAGAACGCTGCTTTGCAGACTTTGTCGGTGAAGTACGCATTGTACCCTCCTCCAATGACGGCGCCTGCCACGGGAACTACATTTCCAAGCTTCGCCTTTGTGAGTCGAATACTGAGGGAGCTCGCAATCTGCTGTACCGCTTGAACAAATGTGTGTTCTTCGAGTTTCTTCCAGGTTGCCTTGGCTGCAACATCCCGAGCGATGCGGACGAGTTGCGCCAGCGCCGCCTGTTTGCTTGAGTCGGTAGGGCTTGATGAGAACGCCAGAACATTCAGCGCAAACAAGCGCTCTTCTTGGCTTGAGATATCAAAACCGCAATAGGTGGCGTACTCACCAATCGCTCGGAGATTCATAGTCAGCAACGCGACAAGATCAGCGGGGATGGCGGCGAGGGCTACCAGAGGACTTAGAACGGCAGAACCTCCGGCTGCAGCACCCTCCACCAAGGCAAGGCCCTCGTACTTTGTGTCAAGCCAACCAATCGCCCTATCAACGACCTGCAGGTCAAGCTCAACAATCTCTTCTAATGTGAGTGAGCGACCTCGACTAAGGGTCTTGTAGTCATCAAGAATCGCATCCACTCTTACGGTGTACTGCGCGCCGTCGTTGAGCACGCCGACAATGCCTGTAGTGGCTTTTCGAACCGCAGTGCCGAAGCCGGGGATCTGCATCACTGACTCCCCGGCTTTCTGAATCGGCCAGTTGACTACATCGGATGCGGTGTCCAGCCAAGTTCGTTTTGGGTTCTTCCACAGATGAATCTGCTGAAGGGCGCGGTGTTCGTATTCGGAGGGTGATGCCATTGCGCTATCCCGCCTGTGATGGCTAATTATGGGCTGAGCTACCGTACGCTACTGAGCTTTGTGTTTCCGTGAGCAACGCTACCATTTTTGTGTAGTACATCGCAGGTAAAGCCTGGATAGCTTTGGTGAAACCGGTTCTTCCATGTGACGACCGCCCCTTCCCTCTTGCGGCCTATGTTCTGCCTCAAGACATAAAGCTCAATACCCGCGTCTATCTGGAAGATGTCATCGAAGATCTCCCGGTCATACGGCAACGCAAGCCGCCTCAACAGCACTGAAGCGATTTGGGATGGCAAGACCATGGTCATCAATCGAGAGTTTGATCACATAATGGTGGGCTAGAGCCTTCATCCCTTCAAACGCAAGCCGCCCACCACATGCTCTATGGTTTCAGCCTCTTTCAGATGAGAGATACCCTGTAGCAGCCGCGCCTGGGCCTGCGCGGTAACACGCTGAATACCCAACAACGTACCCATCGCTTTAATCAGTACGGGTTCATCAGCCACCACGACGTCCTCCAGAACAGCACACGCAATATTGGCCAACTCCTGGACAGGAATGTCTGCGACATCCCGGCCGCCGGCTTCTCTGAATACTCGCCACGTTGCCTGATCCAACTGGGTCGGCCACAAGAACAAACGACCATTCTCCTGAATACTCAGCCCTACCCCACGCTGCAGAGTCTGAAGCCGCTCCTGTATTCGGTTGCCCGCACGCTCAAAGCCGTAGGACTCGCATATCCGTTTGCGGATGACATGCTCGCTTACTGGACCTTCGGTCGTGACTACTTGCTGGATGGCTGCTCGAATCCGATGATCCTCGGCAGGAAGCAGGAACTTGTCCCGGTTACCTGCGGCAAGCCTGGCTGCTACATATGGCGCAGCACTTCGATACCGTCGGCTTGGAGCAACAGGCGCGGGAGCATGCGCATAAACATGCTCTTGCTCGAATGTCGTCTCCACCGGCAAGATGTCTTTGCCTACTGGAACGCTGCCCACCTCCTCCAGCTCGGCCTCGCACACACTGACATGAGCAGGCGCCTGCTGCGCTACTTCAATAGCCGCTCTGAGACGCGCTTTTTCACGATCTGGGTTGGTCCACCATTCGGTCGACCAGATACGGTGGATACGCCACCCCAATCTCTCCAGAACCATCTGTCGCAGTTTGTCGCGATCACGCGCCGTAGCCGCGCTGTGATAGGTGGCACCATCGCACTCTACTGCTAACAAGTAGCGGCCCGGGGCATCCTTATTTACGATGGCTAGATCAATGCGGTAGCTGGAGCAGCCAACCTGCGGGTGAACCTCCCAGCCATCGTCCATCAGGAAATCACGTACCTGAACCTCAAACGGACTGTCTGGCGGTAAGCCTGTCGGTGCACTATGGGCAATAAGCGCCTGCGGCCCCTTCAAGGCATATTCAAGATACAACTTGAGGTCGCTAACACCGGATGCCCGCGTCTTGCTTGTATCCATTTGCTCAGGCCGCAGCGTGGCGAAAACATGGATCTCTTCCTTAGCCCGGGTGACTGCCACGTTAAGGCGCCTGTGCCCGCCTTCCCGGTTCAACGGGCCAAAGTTCATGAAGACACGTCCAGTCTCGTCTGGGCCATAGCAGATCGAGAACAGGATGATGTCTCGCTCGTCGCCTTGGACGTTCTCTAGGTTTTTGACGAACACCGGCTCCAGTACTTGAGCGCTAATCTGACTATCCAGCTTGTTGTCCGCTCGTCGCGCCGCATCCAGAAGGTCCTCCACGAGCCTTTGCTGCGGCTGGGAAAAAGTTACGACCCCAATCGAGCGGCGACGCTGGGCTGGATCGGCAAAGTGACGCTTAATAAAGGTGACAATGGCCTCCGCTTCCGCTCGGTTAGTACGAGCGCCGGCACGCTGGTAAACACCGTCGACCGAGTGGTAAGTCACGCCCTTGTCTGGCGTTGCGGGAGACGGGAAGGTAATGAGCTCCGAACTGTAGTAGCGGTAATTGGAGAATGCGATCAGCGACTCCCGACGGCTGCGGTAATGCCACTTCAAGGTATGAGTCGGGAGGCCGGAGCCGATGCATTCGTCAAGAATGCTCTCCAAATCCTCAAGCTCATCGTCTGCCGCCACACCGTCTGTGACGCCGGAAGAAAAGAAGCTGGTGGGAGGTAGCTGTTTCGGATCCCCCACAACGATGACCTGCTTGCCTCGTGCGATAGCACCAACAGCATCCCAGGTGGGAATCTGGGATGCCTCGTCAAAGATCACAAGATCAAAGCACGTGGACGCATCCAGGTACTGCGCCACTGAAAGCGGTGACATAAGCAGGCAGGGACTCAACCTATCCAACACGCCTGACAGAGTGGCCAGCAATTTTCGCACCGGCATGTGTCGCGACTTCTTCTGTAGTTCGCGCTTCAGCACCCCCAATGGAGTGCCAGGCACAGGCATCTGTGTCGACGGAACTTGCATCGCGAGGGAGGCCCTCACATGGTCACGAGTTAATTTCGCATACAGCTCATCTGCCGCTCGGAACTCGCGAATCTTCTCTTCATGGTCAGCGGCAGAGAATTTTTGCAGTAGCGGTGTTGCATCCACTACTCGGTCCAACCACCACTGGGTATAACAGAAGTTGAAATAGGCCTGCGTGTCGCTGGGTGGGAGCTTCGCGACCTGCAGTGCGGAAAGGAAAGGCTGCAACCCACGTTGACGCGCCTCTTGACACAACTCTTGCCACTGGCACCAATCACGGAGATGAGAAGAAACGCCCTCCCAGCCTCGCAGAATACTGCGTACCTCCCCTACGACATTGGGCTGTGCGTGGTCACCAAGAAAGCCTGACTCCGAGCAGCCGGCCAGTCGTGCAATATCTGCCAGCTGCGAGAGCAATTTGTCCAAGCAACTATTGAACTCGCGCAAGGCGCGGCCAATCTCGCCATCACTGGCAAAGGCCATACCCAGATTAGCCAGCCGTTTGGATATCTCGCCGCGTAGGGACAACAGAGCATCGAGGTCCTGCCCGGCCATTGCCTGGGTTGTTCGGTCGTAGTCGGCAAGCCACTCGGCTGCGCCCGTTATCGACTCCCAGTCACTGCGCTCCTGCAACCACATGCCGCCCAGAAGTCGCGACGCATTGACTGCGTGGTCCTGCAGGCATCTATCCTCCTGCTGCAGACTACCAAGCTGCTCCAGCAAGTCTGGGACTAGGATCTCGCTTGGCCGGACGGCACTCCGATGGTGAAGGCGGATGACGTTGCGAATACGGAACCGGCCCAACCATCGCTTGAAGAGCCAATACGATCCTGTTTGCTGCCAGCTTTGTGAAAGTGCACCAGCATCTAGGCGCAGCAGGCCGTCCGTGTAATTCTCTAGCAGGGCCGTAGCAAGCTGCCTCCGGCGACGACCATGGGTAGCGATACTATGTAGAAAGAGCATGGTATTGGCATATCCGGACTCCGCCAGCAGAGGAGAAAACTCCGGCCGGAAGCGCAGCAGGACTTGATAGAGCGCCTCCGTTTTTTGCAGCTCGTCCAAGCTTCGGGTACGCAGACTTATACCCAAGGCGGCCAACGACTGATCCAAAACCCGCTCTAGCCCCTCCAGGTGCTCACGCACCACCTTTGCCG
Organism: uncultured Paraperlucidibaca sp.; assembly: GCA_964511255.1. Taxonomy (GTDB): domain Bacteria; phylum Pseudomonadota; class Gammaproteobacteria; order Pseudomonadales; family Moraxellaceae; genus Perlucidibaca. The sequence goes on along the minus strand of CAZEEQ010000002.1, from coordinate 181,307 downwards.
CCGCTAACAAGTCTCCCTGCCAGCCTGGCGTCCATTCCCGACGCTCCAGTCTGCGGAACGCCTGCTTGTCCACGCCCTCCAGCAGAGCCCCGATTGTGCCCAAACGACGAGCCAGACCCTGCAACTCCTCCAGTTGAGCGCGATCATGGCTGTCGACCTGAAGCCACTCGAACCGGCACCCCTGCCAGCCCTGACGCGACACCGTGAGAGCGAGTGCGCCGAAAACGGTCAGGCCATTCGGATGCTCTTCATGCAGGGTGCGAACATAATCATTGAGCTCCTTGCGCAACCGCGCAATACGTACCGACTCAGCCTCCCAGCCCTTGGCGGAATGCTGGCTCGCAGCATTAAGAGAGGACTCCAGCTGTGCCAGCACGCCACTTTTGGTGGCTTTAGCCGAATGGAGTTCAAGGAGAAACGGGCCGAGACCAAGCTTCTTCAGACGGTCGTGGACAACGTTCAGTGCGGCGATCTTCTCGGACACAAAGAGTACAGTCCGGCCCCGCGCCAGAGCATCGGCAATGATGTTAGTGATGGTCTGAGACTTGCCCGTTCCGGGGGGGCCTTTCAGCACGAAGCTAAGACGATCTGCCGCAGCATTGACTGCCGCCAGCTGTGAGCTGTCGCAATCAATGGGGGTATGGAGCTCATTTGGCTGTTTCAGATCATCTAGGCCACGCTCTCCGGCAAATCCGACGTAAGCCTCAGGCTTGTCTTCATGCTTGCCTACTAGCTGACGAACCAGCGGACTCTTGAGGACATCGTCAATGCGGTCCGTCAAATCCTTCCACATTAGGTATTTGGTGAAGGAGAACAACCCCAGGCAGAGCTCCTGCTTAACCTCAAAACCGGGGAGGTCAATAACAGCCCGGGAGACCCGCCCCAGGATGCCAGCCACATCGACGCCAGACTCATCCGTCGGCAACTCAGCCCCGGGCCGAATACCGTCGATGTACAGATCAAATTTGCTTTCCAGCAATTGCAGCAGCGTGGGATTGACGATCGTTTCGTCATCATGGCGCTTCAGAGTGAAACCGCTATTCACCGACCGCCGTTCCAAGGTCACGGGCACCATGATCAGCGGAGCCCTCAAGATGCGGTCGCTGTCCTTGCTCTCTTTCCACTGCAACATGCCCAACACCAGGAAAAGGATATTTGCGCCACCCTCTTCCTGCGCCATTCGCGCCGAGCGGAAAATTTCCGTCAGTCGCTGATCCAGCTCCGATACAGTCAGCTCGGCTAGCAGCTCATTGCGTATAAATGCGTCCCGCGCAGCGTGCTCTGCCAGATCTGCAGCCGTCCGCCGCAGTTGTTGATCCGCTGAACGCGGATCCTGATCACCCACATGATCTTTCAAGGCTCCCAGCTTGAAGGCCTTGCCCTCGACCAGAATGTCCTCCAGTTGGGACAGCTCAGAGCAACATAGTGGAATGGTCTGCTTGGTCGCCTTATAGTTAATCAATCGGTTACGTAGCGTGAGATCAAGCAGCTTGGCCCGCCACTGATCAATGCGCCCTCCCCCCACCCGCTCCTCGGCCGTCGTCTCTGGTGTGACCACATCAACACCCAGTGGAGGCAGCTCTACCTCCTCGATGACCGTTACTTTTGCACCGATCGCAACAGAGGTCTCTTCGCCTACGTCGGCACGCCGGAGGGGCAAGGGGAGAATCTTCTGACCTCGCCGCGTCCGATGAACATCGATAGCGAGTTCGAAACGACCAGGTCGGCCTTCCTCCAGCTTCTCCGCGCCCAGCCTCAATGCGGTGCTAAAGCCTGCATGCGACTGTGGCGTAAGACAGGTGGCCTCAATCGCAATCAACTCGCCAGCGGTCAGTCGCTTGCGAACCTGCTGCCGGTCATCTACGGTGGCTGTCGGAAAGTGGCTGTTGTGCAGCCAGCACCCCACCCAAGCATGCCCTTCCTCTAGCAGTAACAGGGGATTCAGACCCACCTGCTCCAAGCAGCTGACAAATAGCATGGCCAAGTCCAGACAGGTTCCCAGCTTTTCCTCCAGCAAGCGTTCCGGAAGGCGAATTTTCTGGCCATCACCAGTGAAGCTTGCGGGGGGATTACTGTAGTGAATCTCCTGCTCGGCAATCGCCGCATATACGGCGGCTACCTGGCGTGCTACTACCTGACGATCCAAGGCTTGGTAGCCACACAGGGATTCCCCATACTGTGAATGCAGCAACGTCGAGGCACGGTGCAAGATCGCTGCTACCGCCTTGCTATTGGGCTGTGCAAATGCCACCAATAGCTCTGGTAACTGTCGAAGGCCGGCCCATTCGTCATACGCCAAGACTTCGATAGGAGCACTGGCTGACGCAAGCACCACTCCCTCTTGGAGAACTTCGACCAGCACTACTCCCCTTTGAGCCTCTTGCAGAGAGGCAAGCTGATCATGGCGCATAACCAGCTCGGGATGACGAAAACTAACGGGGGATCCAGACTCGAGGCGAGCCACATGCAGTGACAGCGGACGCAGCAAGAGGTCAGGTGTCATAGAAGCCCGAATGGACAGATCCAGCAGAGCCTCCTCGCCCAAATATTCGAGGCCGATATCCTGGATCACAGGAATCGAGTTCTGAACGCCCGCATAGGTTATGGCAGGTGCGAGGTTTAGATTGAGCTTCATATTGTCTTCCATGATGATTTTCAGTCCTACAATGTGAGCCGGCGACTAAACCCATCACTCACAAATCAGATCCGCCTGCTTAAGTACCACCTCAGCCGCCTCTTCCTGCTGATCTGTTCCAACAAGACCATAGCGGACGGCAAACACAGCAAGCCCTCTGCGATTTGACCATGTCACTACATAACCAGTCTGGCAGCCCGCCTGATGCAAAAATCCACTACAACCAGCTAGGCTGGTGTAAGGGGCAGGGCTTTTCACAGCGGCCAAGACTCCCTCAGCTTTGCCAGCTCGCGCTGTAGCTCCCGAAGTTCATGGTTTATTTCAGCAAGCTCTTCGATCGTGTATTCGATCGCTTGTTGTGTATTGGAGGTCGGTAGGCCGATCACATTTACAACCTTGTTCTTACGCGCCTCAACACCCCATCGCCCATGGACTAGACTGTTCCGCTGCTGCCGTACCAAATGTGCACGCTCTATCCAAGCCTCGTAAGCACGGTGTCGCTTCGAGCCTGCAGGCAACTTAGCTGTGACATGATTGGTCAGTTCGTCTAGCTTGGATTTCAGGTTCAGCCCCTCAACAGTCTTCGTGAGACTATCGATTTTTGCACCACCATCCACCCAAACGAGGCAAAGGCCAAGATTGACGTCGAGCCGAGAGAACTCGAAGATCATGTGGCCAAGCAGGGACGCCGCGTCACTCTCTAGAGCATCTCGGCGCGCCCAAAGTTCGCCTGCAGTGATTTCGCTCATTGCCTAACTTAGTTTATACCGCAGCACTGCGGCGTAATAATTCTTGCTTGCTGTAGTAAGTCGAAGGAAGAAGAGAAAAGGCCATGGCTTTCAAAGCATTGGCGAAATAAACACAGCACTCCCTGCCGACAAAACTGCAACCCCTTTGCGACTTGAGCATGACAGTACATAGTCAGTCGGGCAACCATCTAGGAGAGGCAGTAACCGCCTCCGTCCGCTCCTAGTCGCTAGCCGCCAAGGAAATCTCGCCGATTGCATTGGCTATGCCATATAGATACGCATCTGCCAACGCTGGTATTTGTATGCTAGAAAACTTCCCCATGACTACCATCCGACGACCAAATTGATTCCTACACACCGCTGCCCGCCACCTACAAAAAATGTCTTCATCACACTCTTGGTGCAATTAGAGCCTCTGGTACTCGAACCGCCGATTTGGCGCCGACTGCTGGTGGATGGGGACATCACGCTCAGGCGTCTGCACCATGTGATACAGGCCGCCATGGGCTGGGAAAGTCGGCACCTCTATGAGTTCGTGGTTGGAATAAAGACCTTCGGGACTCAGGACGTACATTTTCCCGACGACAACATCCTGGATGATCGACGCCACAAGCTCAGGAAGTTGGTCAGCGAGGGCGACCGCTTACGCTACATCTATGACATGGGCGATGGCTGGCAACACGTGATTGCCGTCGAGAATATTCAGGCATGCCCATCAGACGACATCGCGGATCTGTGCAAGCTAATAGGCGGGGAGCGTGCCTGTCCGCCGGAAGATGTGGGTGGAGCCCCTGGCTACATCGATTTTCTGGATGCCATCTCACGGCCTGACTCGGAGGATGGTCAGGACATGCTCAAGTGGGTTGGCGGAAGTTTTGATCCGGAGGCATTCGACCTGCGGTCATCAAACGCAGCGATTCAGCGCCTGCAGAACAACAGCTGGGCTTAGGGGGTCTATGCCCCTTCCAAGATTCGTAGCACCTGATCCCTGGTCACTTCGTTTGCTGAACTGAAGCTCAGGATCAAACGCGCCATGGCCTCGTCTTCTGTAAAAAGATACGGCAAGGGAACATCCAGGATCTTGGCAATCTGCTCCAGCAAGGCCAAGTTAGGCTCGCGCCGGGCCAACTCATAGCGATTCATCCGAGCACTAGCAGAGGCCGGGTCCAGGCCCACCTCAATCCCGAGCTGCTCCTGCGACAGGCCTGTGCGCAACCTCGCTTCTTTCAATCGCCTTGCCAGGATGGACATGATGCTCTTCTGAATCGGAAGAGTTTGATCGTCCCTACTTTGGCTTGCCCAAATACTACCATTTTGGTAGCTTTTGCTGCTAAACCACCCGCCTAATACTTGGCCGGAAGCTCACACCCTGAGTGGCTGGCAGAAAGCGCATCGGCATCGACGGCCTGTGGTTGATGGACGAAAAATAAGAACTCGACCCAAAAGGAATTATTAGATGTTGAGAGCCACACTCAGAAACTGTCTTTTCGCTACCCTAGCAGCAACCACGGCCCTCTCAGTCTCAGGCTGCGCTCAAATTGCTCAACTCCAAAAGAACATGGAGGAGACAGCGGCAAGAAATCGCGTCGAGGGGTTCAAGCGCATCACCGACAAGCACCTTGTCAGTGCGTTCTATCACCTGTCTGCCGATGGCAAAGAATATGGGGTAGTACCTGAGCTTCGCCAAGCACGTTTCTTCATCGATGAGCTTTACCCTGAAACCCTAATCCTTGAGAACCACCTGTACTCAGGGGCCAACTGGGGCGTCATCCTAGGACAGATTGAAACCCATCGAAGAGCGTATGACGCCGAAGGTGATGAGCCCGCCAAGATTTATATCAAGCAAGCCAAGGCCCGCGGAAACATCGTCAGGTCCTACCGTCCCGAGCTGGGTGGCATCCTCAAACGCTTTGTCCGGCAGTCATTTTCCTCGATCGATGGCTCCTCCAGAGAATGGTTTGAGGTTGATAACGTACTCATCGAAAAGAACAAGTCAGGAAAGATCATCTCGTACATGGTGAGAGCTCACCAAGCCATGATCACGATCGGCGTAGGTGACTACTTCTACACCACCATCCTGTATGGAAATCTGCCCATCCGAAACCTTGAGGACAACGTCACAAAGGATGTCCTTGAGAGCTACTACCTGCGAACCCTTTAAGCCCTGAATACGATGCTCCGCTTTCAACGATGCGGAGCAGGCTCCGCCATGCCTGACCAGCGGCCAACCATGGCTGAAGAAATCAGAGCAGCCGAACACCAACCGACGCCGAAAGGACTGGCGACGCAATCGCCAAATGACGAGGGATCACAATGAAAATAATCTTGGCGATGATTTTGCCGCTGAGCGCGGCCATGCTGTCCGCCTGTGGCGGTGGCAGTAGCGGAGGCTCGGCAACGCCTGCAGCCTCCAGCATAACTGGTGTTGCCGCAACGGGCATGCCGCTGGCCACTGGTGAAGCAGTGACCGCCAGTTGCTCTAACCGCATTGCATACACCACTACTGTCGGTGCCGGTGGCAGCTTCTCACTCAAGCTACCGACCTCCTCCCTGCCCTGCCTGGTCAAAGCCACTAACAGCGGAAAGAACCTGTTCGGCTTTGCAGGCCCGGGCTCAAAGGTACGCGTCAACATCACGCCTGTGACGGACATGATCCTGCGTCGGGCCATGATGACTGCACATGCCGAAGACTCACTGAATGATGCCTTTGGCAGTGTTGATCGAGTTGCGACGCTGCTGGTGAACGTGAGCTCGAGCATCGGCTCTGCTGACTTTGAGATCACCGAAATTCTTCGTCAGCGCGGCTACAGCGTTCCTGCCGGCTTCAATGCGAACTCCATGTCCTTCAGAGCTCAAGCAGGTGATCCCTATGATGACTTGCTTGAGGAGATGAAGACTGCGGGCGCTACTACACAAACCGTTGTGGATGCCTTCACGGCAAACGGCATGGATGCGCTTTCATCCTTCCCTGAAGGGCCTGGCACCGGAAGTGGT
>CAZEEQ010000002.1:0-174829 GCA_964511255.1 uncultured Paraperlucidibaca sp. | reverse complement strand
GGCGATGGTGGCGATGGTGGCGATGGTGGCGATGGTGGCGATGGTGGCGATGGTGGCGATGGTGACGGCGGTGACGGCGGTGATGATGGCGGATCCGAAACCCAGGTTGTCGAGCGCACACAGGGCGCTTGCACACTGACTCAGCAGGTTGGTGGTGCCACCACAAAGGGACTGCGTATCGCTGAAGCCAGCTGGCTTCAGGTGGTACAGATGGATGCCCTCAATGGCACGAGTCGCCTGGCGGGTGGCAAAGAAGCCGTTCTCAGGGTCGACCCAGTCTCAACGTCGGGCACCGTGCCACTACCCACCAGCGGCAAGATATCGGTGTTCAACCCGACCACATCCACTTGTGTCGAGATCGCACTCTCCAAGACCACGGACTCTCGCGGCGTGTACCCAGCATCGATGGATCCGCGTACGCTTCGCTCGTCACTGTACGCTCGCATCCCGGGATCACTGGTGAAGCCTGGCATGTCGTTTGTAGCTGTCCTGGATACTCAGACAGCCTTATCAGAGAGCGATGCCAACAACACGACCATAGCTGGCAACGTGCTCATCAACTCAGCACTGAGCGACAACATCCATTTCTACACAATGAACGTTGACGGTACGACTGGCAGCTATCCCGCCAGCTCACTGGCTTCTTTCCTCAAGCGCTTTCTGCCGTTCTCGTCAGTGACCATTGATGCTGGCAACACGTTCATCCCCAGTTCGTTCAACTACAACACGCTACCGCGTGACTCGAATGGGAACTACATGGGGACCGCGAACGATGCCAATGAGCTTCTGAGCGACTTCAGCCAGTTCTGTATGACGCAACATGGACGTCCACTCGACAGCATGGGAAATGCCAGCCAAGACAAGTGCGTCCTGGTACACCCGAGCAACCTTCACTTCCCGCTTGGTGGCCTTGGCGAAGTGACGGGTCGAGCTGTGATCATGCGGCCCTTCGGGCAGACGGAAGCATTCGACGGAGATCCAGCGGATATTTACACCACTTCAGGCTGGATTAATTACGACGCACAGATCCTGCTTCATGAGCTTGGACACGTATACAGCCTGGGGCATGGGAACTGTGGCAACCCGGGCTACGTCGATGACAGGCTCTATTCTGATGGCGCACTCGGCAATGCCGGCTTCTTTGATCACGAGCGCAACTTCTTCGTGAGCAACCGCGGGCACACCAGCGGCACCAAGTTCTTTGACATGACATCGTACTGCCTGCCGGGACTGATCTCCGACCGGGCGTACCGGCTGGTGATGAACTATTCCCTGACGGGCCAATACGGTGGCAGTACAGAGGCTGCGGCCCGTACCGATAGCAACTCCAAACGCTATCTGATGATCACAGTCCAGGGAAACAAGCTCGCCCTCCTCCCGGTGTCACGCATGCCGCTCGTAACGGCTCCTGCTGACGCTAGCATTCTGTCGAAACTGGGCGACCTGGCAAAGGGCACGGATGTACGTGTGATGACAACGCATGATGGCGCGAACCCGTATGGGCCCTACTTCATCAAGATGCCTGAAGGCGGCCTGGATGAGCTCAAGTCAAAACTCGGAAATCGGCTGAAGACACTGACCTACCGAAGGCAGCCATAACGACCAAGAGCCCCGCCATGTGCGGGGCTCTTTCGTTGCAACTAGACTTTCCAATCTTCGGATAGTCAGGCAGAAACACTTACCACAATGGCAGGTATCGACCCTTCATGGCCATTCGGCATGGATGGATTTATGTGCCAGCTTCAGTCAGTAGGACAATCAATTAGTCCACTCGCTCAGGCTCACCAATGCTCTTTAGCAGGGCGTTGTACTGCACCCGGTCAGCTGCATAAATTTTGTCCAGAACGTAGCTTGCAACCTTGGCGATCTCAGGAATTTCAACTGGCTTGAAACCCCGATCAGGGACTGCCTCAAGGTGTGAGAACTCATTGTTGAGACGATTGACGAGTGCAACGGCTGCGTCTTCCTCTTCTCCGAAAAATTTCTTGATTCTCTCAAAGGCATCACTCCTATCATCGTGATATGGATACTTGAAGAACAGGAATGCTTCCAAGAATTTGCGCAGATTGTTGCCAAAACCGAAGAAAGGTTCATGGTTATCTGAGGCCGCCGCTTGGTCTCTGCACTTGTAGATTTGGTGGAAGAGATAGTGAAATTCCGTGATGTAGTCTTTGAGATAGGACGGCATGAGCATGATGTTGCTTGACGCCACATTACGCTCGATCATGAAGTGCTCATGATCGCTGACACTCTTGGTTTTGCCTTCTCCGACCGGAATTTTCTTGGTCGGAATGGAAAGTCGCTTAAGGTATTTCAGGAAGTCTAGGTTGTGGGTAGAGATGAAGAGTTGCTTATAGCGATACGAGTTAGAGCGGTCAGCATTCTTAATAGGCTTAGCTATCAAGCTCTCTATTAAGCTGAACATGAAGAAGATGTGATTGCCATCTAAGCTTGAGATTGGATCATCAATGTAGATGATTAAGTCTTTGCCCTTGCTCTCTGGTTCTTCAAGTTTTGCCATGAAGTAGCAAAACGCTATAAGGCTACACTCGCCTTCACTGAGGTTGTACGCAGCCTTCCCGTCTCGTGTGATCTCAAACTTGACCGAGGCTTTGTCAGCACCATCGCGAGCTTCTAGCTTGATACCGTCATGGCCGAAAAAGTTGTTGAGTAGGGAGTTGACACGCTCGGCACCCTTTCGCTCGTCCTTCAGCTTGGCGCTCAAAGCTTGGACCTCTGCCTCGGCGTCACGAATCTCTTTCTCCGCATCGTTATAGGTCGTAGCTGCTGTGCCGGCCTCAGTCTTCAGGGTTGCTATACGGTTAAGTTCCTTGTCGTAAGTGATTGCATCAGCAAACGCAGACACATCAGCTAGGCGAAGCGCATCTCTGGCAGCAGTCCTGTCCTTTTCCAGGGTGGCAGTTTTGCCATTGCTCCTGACAATCAGCGCATTGATGTCGTCAACATGCTTCCTAATTTCCTTTGCGTCATACGAAGGTGTCGTCAAAGACACAGGCTGGAACAGGTTGTTTTTCCGAGTCTCAAGCGATTTTTTAAGCGCCTCCAAGTCCTTTTTGTAGACGGCCAGAGCCTGCGACAGCCCTTTACTGCTTGCTTCAAACGCTGTGTGCTCGTCAGCGTAAAACTGAGCGCCTGCGAAAGTGTTGAGTCCTGCAATGGAGCCGATCTCGTCCGTGACTAACGTAATAACAACGTCCAAGGCCGCTTCCAGGTCGCCTGACTCTTTGCTGAAGTGCTCATCGAGCACCTGCCATATGTCGTGCGGCAGATCTTGTCGGCAGAAAGCACAGGTACTTCGTTTGTCCCGGTGGTGACCCATCCCCTGCTTGACCCAGAGTTGCAAGGCGCTGTCTTTGAGCAGTTCTTCAATCGCCTTGGTTGGGGCTATTGTCTTGGAAAGCAGAGGTTCGGCAGTGGCCTTCAGAGACTCCAGCTTGAGTGTGATAGCCAGGGTGCCAGTAATGTCTGGCAGGGCTTCTTGCTTGAGCAAATTGAGTTTGCTTGCTTGTCCCTCTGTGGTCAGTGCAACAAAACCGGGGGTCTTGGTGGAAGCAATGTCGCGTTTGATGTGATCAATGTTGTAGACAGCCGTGCCGTACTGACGGTTCTTTTTTATCTTCTCCGCAGCATGTGAACGCAGCTTGCTCTCCAGACTACTTGACGCAGTGGTATGGGCAGACGTGGTGCGATCGCGCTCTTTCCTCTTAGCTTCCAGATCAAAGCGCAGTCCAGACTTGCCTTCAATGCTGCCAAGTTTGGCCTCAATGGCAGCAATGGCGTCGTCAATTTCCTTGTTCTGCTCACCGACGATGGCGAAGGTCTTGATGACGCCACCGATTTCCTGATTGACCAGAAAGCTCAGATTGTCGGTCACGAAGTCGCGGTTGTAGACCCGAACGTCGTAGTTGTGAGTCGCCAGGCCAGCATGAGTGACTGCCCCCTTGTCACCTGTCACGGTGAAGGATGAGCCCACATAGTTCAAAGGGAGCTTGCGAGTCTCCAACGAACGGAAGATGCGAGATAGCGTTGTCTTGCCAGAGTAGTTGCGTCCGTAGAGGATGTTCAGACGCTGGAAGAGCTTGACGTTTTTTCCATTGTCCCGAACGGCTTTCTTCCATTCCAGACCTTGGAAGCTACCAAAATTTTCTATGTCTATATGATTGATCATCGCCTAGATCCCTCTACAGTGGCGTTCAGACTGCTCAAAACATAATGTTTCTTATTTTTGCAGGACTCAAGCGATGCCTGCTCTGATATGCATACCAAAACCGTTGCAAGTAATCTGAGCCTAGATAGGAAATTTTCACCCGTTCAGGGCGACTGACTGCACGGCGGAGCATTTCACTATCGAGCATTTTCCTTCGATAATCGCGTGGCCGGTTACAGGGAGAGCCGTCGACCAGAGGCCTCACCGACGACGTACCTGACCGGCAGCTTCTGGCCGATAGTGGCCGAACAAGAGTGGCGCCTTTCAGCTAGGAGCGGATAGTCAATGTCGCATTCAGCGGCTTGGCCGCTGCAATGCTTTGTTAGGCTTAATAGCTCGATAGATCGCAATCGGCTGTACCATTATTCGGGGGTAGCGGCACGTTCTGATCATTTTTTCTAGGCCATCGAACCCTCTAAAAACACCCCTAAACCCACTCTCAACTGACAAATGCTCATTACCTTCTTTTTCGTTTTCTTCATCATCAAACTCTTTCATTGGGTCAAATTCATCCTTACCCTTTTCAGGAATAGATGTAATGACCCCAAGCATCGTCACCCTTATTGTTGGCTTAGATCCAAAAAGATAATGAACAGACTCTGTATTTTCATCTAAGAAAAACTCTCTTTTGACGTTAGACATTACATGAAAATTCGGCATATCCGGAAATGGATAAAGACGAATATTGAAAATATCCGGAAGGAAAACCCTAACCCATGTTTTTAGCCCGTCAATAACCCAGCTATCAACCTTGCCAACTAATTTATCATTAATTGCGCCCTCAATTTTCTCCTCATGACTCTTTAGCTCGGCTTTCTTCTTGTTTTTTTGCTGGCCATTTTTCATTTCATCGATATCTTGCCTAATAATATCGAGCGCCTCAAACATCTCCTTAAACTCTGGCGATTCTTTTAATCCTAACTTCACGCTGTGATTTATAAAATTTGTGATATCGCCGTGACTCTCTGCTATTCGAGTTATTCTTTCATAGTCCTCAAGAACGATATTTCCTTCAGCCTTGATGCAAAGAGCATGCTGAAATATATCAATCGCCGAGCCATTATCAATTGCCTCTTCAGTAACATCAATTCCGATCTCTGCCGCGTAACCTTGTTCAAAGAGATTTCTTTCTAAATCGTTCAGTACTTCATGATGACTCACTCTTGTTATTTTTAGTCCTTGGGACTCGGTGTCGGTTCCGCCTGCTTCATGTTTGAATATTTTGAAGTCATAGTTTCTAAGGTTTTTACTGTTTTCAGACGATAAGGAGGAGACCTCAAAAGACTGCACGATTCCGCCAGATATTTGGCTATAAAGCGAACTTACTTTATCCATATCCAGATATATAAAATCCTTAACTTCATTCATTGCATTCTCCAGCTATGAACCTACCAAATGTTTGACATAAGAGGCGGGCCCCGGCTTGCCGGGACACATCCTCTCGATAAATGGGTTAGACCTCCTTGTCATCGCCCGAGATCATTAGGCCTCTCGGCTTGGCAAGCGAGCAGAATTCTTCAGCTGAGTACTTCATCACCAAGGCAGCTATTCCGCTTGCTACGAGCGGTAGGCCAATTCGAAAGTCTCCAAATGTTGAGAGGACTGCTGCAGAGAAGTAGCCTTGGTTGAAAACCTCCGGAATCCTCTTTGACCACATCTTGTATACGGGACTATCTGCTTTGCAAAATGTTTTCCAAGCAACTCTCCGAAGGACGGCAAAAGTGACCTTGCCTATGCTCGTCGGCTCCTGAACCTTTTCTGGTGGCGGTAGAAGCTTTCGATCTGGCGCCGGAAGCTGAAGGATCGAGTACGACCGCATATCGCTGAGCAGGTTGATACCGGCAACTGGAACCGAGTTGCCGATGAGTCGCAGTATTTCGTCATCGCTATTTCGCTGAAGCAATAGCACTGCTTGCGCTTGAATCTCTTCAACATTCATCGAACCTTCTTCTGTTCCGATAAGCTCTGCCAGAATACACTCTTCCTCAATCCTACCGATCAAGCGCCTCTGAAATTGGTGTCGAGTTCGATCAGAGGTAATGTTGTTGATGTTTCCGATAACATCCTTAACGATCTTTTTCGCCTCTTGGGTCTTCTTTTGTCGAAGAAGAACCACTGCGAGTAGCGCGCCGGCCTCTAACGAGAGGCGCGTTGTAGTTCCAGCTAAACTGCGAACGCCGATCAGTCCTCTCTCTGCATATGAAAGTCGATTGGCGTCGACACAAGCTTCGAACGCCCACAACTTTGCGCGAAGGAGGCGATGATGCGTACGGTCAAAGTCAAACAGTCTCTGGATTTTCGTGGCTGCCGCTATCGCGGCATCGGGTTCAGCTGCAGCGACGGCTCGCTTCAACTCTGCTTCCAGCGGACGCAACGCGGCTAGATGTGCATCGGAAAGCTTAACTATTGCCATGGAGATCTAACTTAAATTGGATGGCAGAACTGCCATGTAAAAGCGAGGCGCTGCTGCGTAAAAATCTTGGCAGATCAGCAAGTCTTTGACTGGAAAGGCATTCAGAAAAGTAAACATTGCACTCCCTGCCATCTAATTCAGCCCCTGTGCTTCTTGGGACTACTTATGCGGCGCTCATTTCCATGTAAGACGGAATCGCACAGCCAGCTTGTCGTTCCGGCCTTGTCATACAGGTAACCATACAAGCCTTACCAGCATGACAAACATGCTGCCATCTAACAACCATAGTGGACAACCACCTCATCCCTTCGCTCTACGTTGCAAACAGCCACTATCTGACGCACACACCATGCATGCCCATTACAGAGATATCCGACAACGCTATCGCTCTGCCCTCCTCTGCTAATACATGCTGCCCTGAAGATGCACCGGAAGATCTGCAAGCTCTTGCTCAAAGAGCCTGCGAAGCGCCGGCACCAGACGATCATCAAGGCTCGGGTGCAGGTTAGCTTTTGTCAGCTCAATCCAACGCATGACTGCCTCTTCGTTGGAGAGCCGCTCGTAGTATCCAAAGAATCCTGCCAAATCTAGCTTCGGGCTCACGCCATACATGCTCAGCAGGTGATTGGCGAAACGTTTGGTCTGCTGCTTTGCCTGGTCAAGCTGATGGCGACGACGCAGCTCATCAAGATTGATAACTTTCATCTGTTACTCCTTCCGGAAGCATGATCGAGCCGGCAAGCAGGCGATCCATGGCGCTGCCATCGTTTCGCGTCAGATTCGGCACATAGCGGCTATACACAGAGAACAGCATCTTGGTATTCGCATGCCCGAGCTGACGCGCAACCCACTCTGGTGACTCCCCTGATGCGAGCATCAGCGTGGCCGCGGTATGGCGCGTGTCATACGGGCGCCGGTACGGGATGCTGAGGTCCTCCAGCATGGGTCGCCAGATGCGATTGCAGAAATTGTGATCGTCCACTGGCGTTCCATTCTTGCTACAGAACACCAGGCCTTCACGACCACTAGCGCCGGTGACGTTGAACTGGCGCTTGAGCGCTTCAACGACCTTGCTGCTCATGCGAATTTCACGCTGAGAGTGGTCGTTCTTCGTGTACTCGAAACCAGCCTTCCCATACGTCTCGCGAACGTGGATCTCGCCACGTTCAAAATCGATACACTTCCAGCGCAGACCATGGACCTCAGCCGTGCGCATGCCCGTGAAGAACTTCACAATGAGGTAGTCACGGAAGTCGCCACGGACATCCCTCAGCATCCGGTTCACCTCATCAAGCGAGAACGGCTCGACATGTCGCTTCTCCTCTTTGAGCTTCTTGATGCGCTCGTAAGGGTTAGGCAACTTGTAGCGATGACATGCCTCCTCTATGACCGCTTTAACCAGCGTCATGAGTCGATTCACCGTCCCACTATTGAGTGCGTGCCCGCCAGGCGTGCGGTACCTCACACGCCCATTGCGGAACGAGACAAGATGATCACGTGTGATCGCGTCTACGGGATGCTCCCCAAGCTCAGGGATGATGTGCTTTTCAAAGAGACTGAAAATCGTGTTGCGGTAATTCGCCCGCCACTCGACCTCATGCTCAGCCAGCCACATGCGGGACATGGACTCAAACACAGGAATGTCAGCGCCGAGAGATCCATGTGCAGCCCGCTTTCCCAGCAAGGCAGCCTTGGCCACATTGGCGCTTTCCGGGAAGTGGACCCTGTAATCGAACTGTCCCAGCAAGATCTCAGCTTCAATCTTCTGAGCAAGCGCCATAAGGCGCTTGCGATTACCAGGGTTGTCACTCAGTAGCGAGGTTTCACGAAAGCGCTCACCGCAATAACGAAAATCGATGTAAAGCTTGCCGCTCTTGAGAGCACGGATAGTGGCCATCGTTAAGCGCTCCCAACTGCCATCGGAAACATCGGAGCAACCACAGAGCGGCCGAAGATCTCCTCCTCGATACGCTCCCAGATGAACAAGAGCTTTTTT
Source organism: uncultured Paraperlucidibaca sp. (assembly GCA_964511255.1). Lineage (GTDB taxonomy): Bacteria > Pseudomonadota > Gammaproteobacteria > Pseudomonadales > Moraxellaceae > Perlucidibaca. The sequence continues at coordinate 166,192 of CAZEEQ010000002.1, read as the reverse complement.
CCGCCAAAAGGACGGGTGTAGTGGACGCCCTCGAGCAGCTTGTAATCCACCAGATGGCGGCGAATGTAGCGAGGGGTGTACTTGATGCGCTCTGCGAGCTCATCGGTAGTGAGAAGAGTCACTTGCATTTCAATTGTCCTCATATGACCATTGTTTCCTAGAGAACACCTTGCTCTTCTTCAGAGCAAATTGATCTCATGGATTAAATATACGAGAACAGAATGATCTGCACAAGATCACTATGACTCACACAAAATTATTATGGTGCCCTAGATGATAAGCTGCCGCTTGCATATGTTGATGGCAGAGAAGCGCATGAACATCTCAGATGTTCATCGAGAGACTGGCATCTCGAGAACACTGCTGACCTTGATGCACAAAGACCAACTCTCAAGAATTGATCTCGAGTCGCTGAGCAAGCTCTGTGATTACTTCAGTTGCGACGTGGGCGACATCTTGGTCTTCAACAAAACTGCCTCTTGAAATAACTATATTAAACATATGGTTATGATGACTCTGGGCAACCGACTTCGGCCTCGCATAGAGTAGGGGTCAGAATCGAGCGAAATTTGACCAATAAATAGGGGTCGCAGATGCGACCCCTACTTTTTTGTTCAGTTCTTTGGGCAACTGTTGGGCAACCGATGGGCAACGCCGTAAAGCGCATCGCCCACGAAAAGAAAAAACGCAGGCCCAGAAAGCACAAAACCCGCTAGGCACAAGGCTTTGCGGGTTCCGTAATTTGGTAGGCACTAGCAGACTCGAACTGCTGACCCCCACCATGTCAAGGTGGTGCTCTAACCAACTGAGCTAAGCGCCTAAGGTCTTCAGCGTGTTCACTGAAGAGGCGCGCATGATACTCAAGCCGGATACGACTGACAACACATGCGCGCATTCAAATGCTGAAAATTGCAGCAAAGTCGCCATGGCGGCCTGGTCGGCAGGCCATTCCCGCCATAGAGCGGGGCCGGATCAGCCAGCATCCGGCCCCGCACCCGACCCGCTCAGGCCAAGTCGTAACGGTCCGCGTTCATGACCTTGGTCCAGGCCGCGACAAAGTCCTGCACGAACTTCTCCTGATTGTCGTCCTGGGCATAGACCTCGGCGTAGGCGCGCAGCACCGAGTGGGAGCCGAACACCAGATCAACCCGGGTCGCGGTCCACTTCACGGTGCCGCTGGCGCGTTCGACGATGTCATAGCGGTTGCGGCCCGTGGGCTTCCAGTGACAGGCCATGTCGGTGAGGTTGACGAAAAAGTCGTTGCTCAGCACACCGACCCGGCTGGTGAACACACCATGCGCCGCACCACCCTGGTTGGCACCGAGCACGCGCAGACCACCGACCAGCACCGTCATTTCCACGGCGGTCAGGCCCATGAGCTGAGCACGGTCGAGCAGTAGCTCCTCGGGCTTGACCACGTAATCCTGCTTCAGCCAGTTGCGGAAGCCGTCAGCGAGAGGCTCCAGCACCTCGAAGGACGCGATGTCGGTCTGGGCCTGACTGGCATCGCCACGGCCGGAGGCAAATGGCACGGTCACGCTGATACCGGCTGCACGCGCGGCCTCCTCGATGGCCAGGTTGCCGGCCAGCACGATGACATCGGCAACGCTGGCGCCGGTCTCGGCCGCGATGCCGTCATAAACCGCCAACACCCGGGCCAGACGCGCCGGCTCGTTGCCCTCCCAGTCTTTCTGGGGTGCCAGGCGTATGCGCGCGCCATTGGCGCCACCGCGATAATCGGAACCACGGAACGTGCGCGCGCTGTCCCAGGCCGTGCTGACACGATCAGCGATGGACAGGCCGGCAGCGGCGATCCTCGCCTTCGCGGCGGCGACATCATAGTCCTTGCGGCCGGCTGGCACCGGATCCTGCCAGATCAGGTCCTCGGCCGGCACTTCGGGGCCGATGTAGCGCGACTTCGGGCCCAGGTCGCGATGGGTCAGCTTGAACCAGGCACGCGCGAAGACATCGGAGAAGTAGGCCTGATCCTGAGCGAAGCGCTCGGAGATGCGGCGGTATGCCGGGTCCATCTTCATGGCCATGTCGGCATCGGTCATGATCGGATTGCAGCGGATGGCGGCATCCTCGACATCCACCGGCTTGTCTTCCTCGCGGATGTTCACCGGCTCCCACTGCCAGGCACCGGCCGGGCTTTTCTTCAGCGCCCAGTCATAGCCGAGCAGCAGCTTGAAGTAGCCGTTATCCCACTGCGTCGGATGCGTGGTCCAGGCGCCCTCGAGACCGCTGGTCACGGTGTCGCGGCCGACGCCACGGCTCTTGTGGTTGTTCCAGCCCAGGCCCTGCTCGTCGACATCAGCCGCCTCCGGGGCCGGGCCGAGGTTAGCGGCACTGCCATGGCCGTGCGCCTTGCCGACGGTGTGGCCGCCAGCCGTGAGCGCAACGGTCTCCTCATCGTCCATGGCCATGCGTGCGAAAGTCACGCGAACGTCCTGCGCCGTGCGGAGCGGATCCGGCTGGCCGTCGACACCTTCGGGATTGACGTAGATCAGGCCCATCATCACCGCCGCCAGGGGGTTTTCCAGGTCGCGCTCACCGGCGTAACGGCTGCCCTCGCTGCCGGTGGGTGCCAGCCACTCCTTCTCGGAGCCCCAGTAGATATCCTTTTCAGGATGCCAGATGTCCTCACGGCCAAAGGCAAAGCCGTAAGTCTTCAGCCCCATGGATTCGTAGGCGACATTGCCGGCGAGAATGATGAGATCGGCCCAGCTGATCTTGTTGCCGTACTTTTTCTTGACCGGCCAGAGCAGGCGGCGGGCCTTGTCGAGGTTGGCGTTATCGGGCCAGGAGTTGAGCGGCGCGAAGCGCTGATTACCGGTGCCGGCACCGCCACGACCATCGGCGACACGGTAGGAGCCGGCGGCATGCCAGGCCATGCGGATCATGAGGCCGCCGTAATGGCCCCAGTCAGCCGGCCACCAGTCCTGGCTGGTGGTCATGAGGGCCGTGAGGTCACGCTTGAGCGCGGCGACATCCAGTTGCTTTACCGCCTCGCGGTAGGTGTAACCGGGCAAGGGATTGGTCTTGCGGTCGTGCTGGTGCAGGATGTCCAGATTCAGGGCCTCCGGCCACCAGGCCATGACGGACTGGCCGCTACTGGAGTTGGCGCCGTGCATGACCGGGCATTGGCCGGCCGGTGCCTGCGGGTTGTTGTCACTCATGATTCCCCTCCGGGCTGGTTCTGATTTTATTAAACACGTTCTTGTGCCACACAGCCTGCATTTGGCTTTCAAAGGCAGCATGGCACAGGCATAAGACACTGATAAATTGACTTTATCTGCCTTTTCGATAGCTCATGACTATGAAGCAACCTGATCAGGAGCCGTGTGCCGCTGTCGGTACCATGATGCCGCCGTACCGTCTCTTCCCTAATTATTTCCCACCCACTTGCCCTTGCCACGTGGCAAGGTTTTATCATGGATTCATGAACACGTTCATTCGCACCACCGTGCTCGCGCTGCTGTGCCTGATCCTGGCCAGCGCCCTCGGCCAGGCCGAACCCCTGCGCCTGGTCATCAGCCAGCAGGACGTCACCATCGATGGCCAGGTGGCCAGCCGTATCGTTCTCAATGGCCAGCTGCCCGGCCCTGTGCTGCGCTTTCGCCAAGGCGAAATGGCCGAAATCAGCGTCACCAACCAGCTCGATGTGCCCTCCTCGATACACTGGCACGGGCTGATCCTGCCCGGTGAGATGGACGGCGTGCCAGGCCTTAACGGCTTCGCCGGCATCCCGCCCGGAGAGACATTCACCTACCGCTTTCCGTTGCGCCAGTCTGGCACCTACTGGTACCACGCGCATTCACGGCTGCAGGAGCAGGATGGCCTCTACGGCGCCCTGGTGATCACGCCGCGTGACGGCGAGGCGGCGACCGACATTGCCGATCGTGACTACGTGCTGCTGCTCTCGGAGTTTCATCCCGAGCGTGCCGAGACCATTCTGCACAAGCTCAAATCCCTCCCCGGCTACTACAACCAGGGACGGCGCACGCTGGCTGACCTGTTCAGGCAGGCGGCACGCGACGGCTGGGGCCCGGCGCTGGCCGACCGCAAAGCCTGGGGCGGGATGCGCATGGACCCGACCGACCTCACCGATGTCACCGGGTATACCTTCCTGATCAACGGCCGCTCGCCGCAGGCAAACTGGACCGGGCTGTTCACACCCGGCGAGCGTGTGCGCCTGCGGGTCATCAATGCGTCAGCCATGTCCTTCTTCGACTTCCGCATTCCGGGCCTGATGCTGGATGTCGTGGCGGCCGATGGACGCGATGTGCGCGCGGTCACGGTCGATGAGTTCCGTATCGGACCGGCGGAAACCTACGATGTCATTGTCACGCCGGGCCAGGCACCCGCCTACCGCGTGGTGGCCGAGCCGATCGACCGCAGCGGCTTCGCCAGCGGAACGCTGGCCGTACGTGATGGTCTGCGCGGGCCGCCCACGCAGCAGCGGTCACGCGCCGAGCTGACCCTGACCGACATGGGCATGAATCATGGCGGGCACGACATGTCCGGCATGGCAGACATGAACCACGACATGGCCATGGATCACGACATGGATCACGCCATGCCGGCATCGCCCACCGGATGGGCCGATGCCGGTACGCCGCCCGGCCTGCGCGCCCTGCGCTACGAAGACCTGATCAGCCTGCAGCCACAGCCTGACCAGCGCGCCCCGGTGCGGGACCTCACCATCCGCCTCACCGGCAACATGGAGCGCTACAGCTGGACCCTCAATGGCCAGCACGAGCACAAGACCGAACCCCTGCGGCTGAATGATGGCGAGCGCGTTCGACTGCGCTTCGTGAATGAGACCATGATGGCGCATCCCATGCATTTGCACGGCATGTTTGTGCAGCTGGAAAACGGCCAGCCGCCCGCTTCCCAGCCCGACAAGCACACGCTCATCGTGCCGCCGGGACGCAGCCTCACGGCCTTGCTGACTGCCGATCAGGCCGGAGAATGGGCGCTGCACTGCCACCTCCTCTACCACATGGCATCCGGCATGATGGGCAAGATCGTGGTGGCACGGGGGGATGCGCCCGCACCCTTGCCGGGCGGCATACCGGTCGCGCATGGCCACAACCCGCTGGCCTGGGCCGGCCGCGTCGAACTCGACCATACACTCGGCAGTGACGACATCATCCGCTGGGACAGCCGCCTCTGGTTCGGCGATGACCGCAACCGCCTGCTGCTGCGCAGCGAGGGCGAACGTCAGCAGCAGCGCACCGACAGCGCGCAGATCTGGGCGCTGGGCAGCCGCAACATCAGCACCTTCTGGGATGTTCAGGCCGGGCTGCGCGCCGATACCGCCGCCGCCAGCAGACAATATGCTGTGCTCGGCATCGAAGGGCTTGCACCCTACTTCTTTGACACCGAGCTGCATGCATTGCTCAGCCGGGATGGCGTTGTTTCGCTGCGCGCGCATCAAAGTGTGGATATCCAGATCACCCAGCAACTCATCCTGCAGCCGCGCCTGGCGCTGAATGCCGGCCTGCGGCAGGAGCCGGATGATGGCCAGCCGGACCGACAGGGACGCGGGCTGCGCAGCAGCGAGGCCGGCCTGCGGCTGCGCCATGAATGGCGCCGGGATGTCGTACCCTACCTCGACTGGATGAGCGAGCGCGCCTATGGCGATACCGCCGACTGGCGGCGAGCCGACGGCGAAAGCACGTCGCACCGTTATTGGCGTATCGGACTCATGCTGCGCTTCTAATACCCGATGTCCGGGGCGAGCTGACGCGGGGGCGGCAGACGCAGCAACCGGCAGACCATCAGCAGGGCCATCAGCAGGGCCAGCGCGAGCGCGGCAACCACACCGGGCCAGTGTCCGCGCACCCAGAACACCCCGGACAAGGTGCCGACAATGCTGGCCCCCAGGTAGTAACTGGAGAGATAGAGCGATGCCGCCAGCGCCTTGGCGCGGCCACCACGCTGACCGACCCAGCTGCTCGCCATCGCATGCCCGCCGAAAAAGGCAAAGGTGAACAGCGCAATCCCCATGATCACCCACACCAATGTCCCGGCCAGCGTCAGCAGCAGGCCGGCCAGCATCAGTCCGAGCATGCCGACCAGCGCCCAGCCGCCGCCGAAGCGACGGGTCAGGCGTCCGGACCAGGCCGATGCCACGGTGCCAAGCAGGTACAGCAGGAAAATGCCGCCGATGGCACTGCTGCCCAATCCGAAGGGCGGCAGCTCAAGACGAAAGCCGATGTAGTTGTAAAGACTGACAAAGCAGCCCAGCAGCAAGAAGCCGATGGCGAACAGCCAGGGCAGCCCGGGGTCGCGCAGAATGCCCGACAACGCCCGCCCCAAGGCCCGACGGCCAATGGCGGATAGCGGCAAGGCACGCGACTGGAAGTGTCGTGACTCCGGCAGCACCCGGCAGAACACCGTGCCGGCCGCCAGACCGATGCCGCCAACCAGCGCTGCCGCCCACGGCCAGGTCGCAAAATCGATCACCAACGCGGTACATAGGCGCCCGCTCATCCCGCCCAGCGCCGTGCCGGCGATGTACAGCCCCATGGCACTGCCCAGCGCTTTCGACTCGATTTCCTCGGCAAGATACGCCATGGCCACCGCCGGCAGACCGGAAAGCACGATGCCGGTCAGCATGCGCAGGAACAGCAGGGTCTGGTAGTCCGGGGCGAAAGCGGCCAGCAGGGTCAGCACCGCTGCCGCGAGCATGGCAAGGTTCATCAGCGGTTTGCGGCCGTAACGGTCGGCCAGAAGGCTGGCGGGAATGAGTGCCAGCGCGAGCGCCGCCGTGGCGGTCGACAGCACGGCGCTGCTGGCCGCCGGACTCAGGCTGAAATCGCGGGCGAAATGCGGCAGCAGGGGCTGGGGCCAGTAGAGCAGCCAGAAGGTCGAGAAGCCGCCGAGGAACATGGCCAGGCTGGTGTGGCGATAGGCTGGCGTGCCTTTGCGGATCTGCCGGCCCTGGCCCGTGCCTGCCGCGGCGGACACGGTCTCAGACAGCCGCGAAGCCGCGCTGGCAATCCGCGATCAGGTCGTTGATGTCTTCCAGACCTACCGCGACACGGATCAGGCCGTCACTGATGCGCGCCGCCGCCTTGGCCTCCGGACTGAGGCGGCCATGGGTGGTCGAGCCCGGATGCGTGATGGTGGTCTTGGTATCGCCGAGATTGGCGGTGATCGACATGACCCGGGTGGCATCGATGAAGCGCCAGGCGGCCTCGCGTCCGGTCTCGCCGGCACCAGCCCTGACCTCGAACGACAGCACGCCGCCGTAACCCCGCTGCTGGCGCGTGGCCAGGGCATGCTGCGGATGCGACTTGAGACCGGGATAGTGCACAGCAGCAACCTGCGGCTGTGCCGCCAGCCAGGTTGCCAGCTGCAGCGCCTGGGCGGAATGGGCCTCCATGCGCAAGCGCAGCGTTTCCAGCCCCTTGAGGAAGACCCAGGCGTTGAACGGACTCATGCTCGGGCCGCAGGTGCGGACCACGCCGTAGATTTCTTCCATCAGTTTCTGCGAACCGACCACAGCACCACCCAGACAACGGCCCTGGCCATCGAGGTACTTGGTGGCTGAATGAATGACAAGGTCGGCACCCAGCGCCAGCGGACGCTGCAGCGCCGGCGTGCAGAAGCAGTTGTCGACCGCGACCAGGATGCCGTGACGGTGCGCCAGCGTGGACAACGCCGCGATATCGACCAGCTCACCCAGCGGGTTGCTCGGGGTCTCGACGAAGAACAGCTTGGTGGCCGGCGTGATCGCCGCCTCCCAGGAGGCGATATCGGAGAGCGGCACGAAGCGCGTGACCACACCGAACTTGCGGGCGTACTTGTCGAACAGCACATTGGTGGTGCCGAACAGACTCTGCGAGGCCACGACTTCATCACCGGCCTTGAGCAGACCAAGCACGGTCGCCAGGATAGCCGCCATGCCGGAGCTGGTGGCCACCGCCCGCTCGCCGCCTTCGAGTGCGGCCAGGCGCTCCTCGAAATTGCGCACCGTCGGGTTGGTGAAGCGCGAGTAGATGTTGCCAGGCTCGGTGCCGCCAAAGCGGGCCGCCGCCTCCGCCGCGGACCCGAACACGAAGGATGAGGTCAGGAACAGGGCCTCGGCGTGTTCGCCCTCGCCCGTACGGCGTTGTCCGGCACGCACGGCCAGGGTGTCGAAGCCGGCCATCTCCTGCACCGCCTGATGGAAGGCGGCGGCGTCAAAGGCTTGCTGCTCGTCACTCATGTCGATTCCTCATCACAACCCCTCGGGGCCAGGCTCAGCCGTTGGACAGATCCACAATGGTCGCGCCCTGATCCTTCTGCTTCTTCGCGGAATCACTGCGCGATGCCTGCAGGGCATCGAGGTAGTTTTCATCGATGTCGCCCGTGACATATTCACCGTTGAACACCGAGCAATCAAATGCCTGGATATCCGGATTGCCTTCACGGGCAGCCGCGATGAGATCGTCAAGCTTCTGGTAGATCAGGGCATCCGCCCCGATCAGATCACAGACCTCCTGATCACTGCGGCCATGCGCAATGAGCTCGGTCTTGGCCGGCATGTCGATGCCGTAGACGTTCGGATACTTCACGGCCGGCGCGGCCGAAGCGAAATACACCTGATTGGCGCCGGCATCACGCGCCATCTGGATGATCTCGCGACAGGTCGTGCCGCGCACAATCGAGTCATCCACCAGCATGACGTTCTTGCCGGCGAACTCCAGCTCGATCGGATTGAGCTTCTGGCGTACCGACTTCTTGCGCTGGCCCTGGCCCGGCATGATGAAGGTGCGGCCGATGTAGCGATTCTTCATGAAGCCTTCGCGGTACTTCACGTTGAGCTGGTTGGCCAGCTCCAGCGCGGCAGTACGGCTGGTGTCCGGAATCGGCATGACGACATCGATCTGCAGGTCCGGATAGTCGCGGCGGATGGTCGCGGCCAGCTTTTCGCCCATGCGCAGACGGGCCTTGTAGACCGAAATGTTGTCGATGATGGAGTCGGGGCGGGCAAAGTAGACGTATTCGAAGATGCAGGGGGTGTAGGTCGGGTTCTCGGCGCATTGGCGGGTATGCAGCTCGCCGGCACTGGAAATGAACACCGCCTCGCCCGGCGCGAGATCACGCACGATGCGGAATCCCAGCGATGTCACCGCGACCGACTCCGATGCCACGATGTATTCCTTGCCTTCCTGGGTATCACGCTCGCCGAAGATGATCGGGCGGATGCCATGCGGGTCGCGGAAGCCGACGATGCCGTAACCCGTGATCATGGCGACCACGGCATAGGCACCCTTGCAGCGCTTGTGCACACCGCTGACGGCGGCAAAGACGTCATCCACGGTCGGGGCGATCTTGCCGCGCGCCTGCAGCTCGTGCGCGAAGATGTTGAGCAGCACTTCGGAGTCAGAGTCCGTGTTCACATGACGCAGGTCGGTACGAAAAATATCATCAGCCAGCTTGTTGGCATTGGTCAGGTTGCCGTTGTGCGCCAGCGTGATGCCATAGGGCGAGTTCACGTAGAACGGCTGGGCCTCGGCCGAGCTTGACGAGCCGGCCGTCGGGTAGCGGACATGGCCGATGCCGAAGTTTCCGGCCAGGCGCAGCATGTGACGGGTATGAAAGACATCACGCACCATGCCGTTGTCCTTGCGCAGGAACAGACGGCCCTTGTCGCCGGTCACGATGCCGGCGGCATCCTGGCCCCGGTGTTGCAGCACGGTGAGAGCGTCATAGAGCGCCTGGTTGACCGGTGACTTGCCGGCAATGGCTACGATTCCGCACATGATGACCTCTCAGGGTTGCTGATCCGGTGTCTCTTCAGACCCCGGCTTGGGTGAACGGACAAGATGCAGTGCCTGGCTCTGCAGACTGCGCACCAGGGACTCATATTCAAGGAAAAGCTTGGGCAGCGTGGCCTCGCGGAACCAGTGGTCCTTTTTCACGAAAGGCGCCATCAGCATGAGCGCGATCAGGATCAGCACGAAACCGCGGACCGTGCCGAAGACACCGCCCAGGACACGGTCGGACAGGCTGAGACCGCCGGCTCGCACCGCCAGGCTGAGTGCCTGGGCGAGCAGCCCGCAGATCAGCAGCGTGCCGAAAAACAGCGTGCCGTAAGCCATGACCAGACGCACCGAAGGGGTGCCGACCCACTGCGCCAGCCAGGACGCCATCGGCACGTTGAACCAGCGTGCGATCAGGATGGCGAGAATCCAGCCGGCAAGGGAGAACGCTTCACGCACGAAGCCGCGCATGAAGCCGAAAATCAGTGACAGCGACAAGGCTGCCAGGATCACGAGATCTGCTGAATGCATAGGACCCGAAACTAATCACCTGACGAATGCAGGGTCATTCGCCAAGGGTGCGCATCATATCAAGAGACGCTCGCCGCGTCATGGCCGATCCGTTGCGATCAGGGACGATATGCCTGAATCCAGCCCGAAAGTTTCAGCGCCGGGTCAGCGGCCACACGCGACTTGATCGACTCGGCGACCGACTTGTCGAGCTCGGGGCCGATGCTGACGCGCCAGGCACCTTCACTGCCCCCCAGCGCCGCGCGGTAGCCTTTGGCACGCAGCTTGTCGACCAGCGCCTGGGCTTTGTCCTTGGCACTGAGGCTGGCGACCTGCACCACCCAGGCCTGCGGCAAGGCCGGATCCGGCATGGCTGCCTTGGCTTCAGCCGCCTTGGCAGCATCTGCCGGAGCCGCCTTGGCGGCCTTGTCGGCGGTGGCCTTGGCCGCTTTCTCGGCATCCGCCTTGGCCTTGGCCGCCGCCTGTTTGCTGGCCGCCGCCGCTTTCTCGGCCTTGGCTTTTTCTTCTGCCAGGCGCTTGGCCTCGGCGGCCTTGCGGTCAGCCAGCTGCTTCTGCTGCTGCGCCAGCTTCTGCTCGGCGGCCTTCTTTTCACTGGCTGTCTTTGCCTGCGCCGCCTCATGCGCGGCGGCATCGACACGCGCCTGCTCGGCCTTGAGCTGGGCCTGCTTCTCGGCAGCGGCCTGGGTGGCCGCGGCGGCGGCAGCAACCTGGGCCGCCGGATCAGCGACCGGGGCCGGCACCGCGGCGGCCGGAGCCGCGACAGCCGGCTTTGCCGATGCCGCCGGTTCGACCATGCGGAACTGTTCTTCAACGGCAGGGGTCGGCTCGGCCTCGGTCACCTGCGGCGGCTGCACCGGATAGAAAGTCGGCTCGCCATGGCTGGCACTGATGCCCTCTTCCAGACTGCGGGCTTCACCCTGCAGTGCCGGCGCGAGCTGGGCTGTGGTCGGCGTGGCCGGAGGCGTCGGCGGTGCCGGCGGCTGCAGGGCGCGCACGCCCGCCCCTTCGAGCAACATCGGCAGAAACAGGATGGCGCCTGCCACCAGGACCACACCACCCAGAATGCGCTGCTTGACTGCGATATCCATGCCTCAATCACCCGATGCCAAAATGGCGGCCACTGTATAGAAAGAACCAAAGGCGATGATTCTATCGCCTGCCCTCGCCTGCTGGCGAGCAGCCGCCAGGGCCGCTGTCACATGCTGATGTGCCGCGACCGGCTCCAGACCTTGCGCGCGCAGCTTCAGCATCAACTCGTCGAGGGTGCAACCACGCGGCACATCGAGACCGGCCGGCCACCAGTGCTGGACATGGGCCCGCGACGCCGCGATCACGCCATCAATATCCTTGTCTCGCAGCATGGCGAAAACCGCGTGGGTCTGCTGGCCGGGACGAGCCGGCGGCAGCTGCTCCCAGAGAAACTGCACGCCATGGGGATTATGGCCGACATCCAGCCAGACTTCCGGCGCGGTGGCAATGCGCTGCGCACGACCACTGACAACCGCAGAAGACAAGCCGGAACGAATCGCGGTGATATCGGCACGCAGGCGGCTGACCGCGCTGAGTGCCTGCAAAGCAGCGAGCGCGGTGGCGGCATTCTCGCAAGCCAGGGCCGGCAGGGGAAGATCGGTCAGCTCCTGCGCAGGTGCCGTGGTGAGCGTCCGCCATTGCCAGAGCGTCTCGCTGTGGCGAGCGGAGGGCACACTGAACTCATAATCCCGGCCCTTGATCAGGGTTGGGCATGACAGGGCAGCCGCCATCTCCAGCAACACCGGCTGCGGATCCCGCTCGCCCAGCACGACCGGCCTCCCGGCACGCAGGATGCCGGCCTTTTCACGCGCAATCTGCGCACGGGTGTCACCCAGCCAGTCCTGATGATCCAGGTCGACACTGGTGATCACCGCGACCGATGCATCAACCAGATTGACCGCATCCAGGCGCCCGCCGAGACCCACCTCCAGCACCACCAGATCAGGCTGCTGTCGCTGGAACCACCAGAAGGCTGCCAGCGTGGTGTGCTCGAAATAGGTCAGTGACACGTCCCCGCGCACCGCTTCAACGGCATCCAGGGCTGTCACCAGATCGGCATCGGCGATGGGCTGACCATCGAGACAGATGCGCTCGTTGAAGCGAATGAGGTGTGGCGAGGTGTAGCTCGCCACGCGCCAGCCGGATGCCACCGCGATCGCGACCAGCGCGGCCACAGTCGAGCCCTTGCCGTTGGTGCCGGCCACCGTGATCACGGGGGCCTTGAAATGGCGCGCCGCGAGCCGGTCAGCGACGATGCCGACACGCTCGAGACCGAGATCGATGGCTGACGGATGGCGCTGCTCTAGAGCCTGCAACCAGGCATCCAGCGAGTGAAAAGTCATGGCGCGGGGTTCACCTGGCTCGAAAAAAACAGGCCCGGCCCCGTCACAGGACGGAGACCGGGCCGGATTTCGGTCATCAGACCGGGAAGTGAATGAACTTTGCCAGCAGACGGAACAGGGAGTCACGCATTTCATGACGATGAATGATGATATCCACGGCGCCATGCTCGAGCAGGAACTCGGAGCGCTGGAAACCTTCCGGCAGCTTCTGCCGCACGGTCTGCTCGATCACGCGCGGACCGGCGAAACCGATCAGGGCATTCGGCTCGGCGGCATTGATGTCGCCAAGCATGGCCAGACTGGCCGAAACGCCGCCGTAGACCGGATCGGTGAGCACCGACACGAACGGCACGCCAGCCTGTTTCATGCGCTCAAGAGCGGCCGAGGTGCGGGCCATCTGCATCAGCGAAAACAAGGCTTCCTGCATGCGGGCCCCGCCGGAGGCCGCAAAGCAGATCAGCGGCAGACGGTGGATCAGGCAATATTCGGCTGCCGCCACGAAACGACTGCCGACGACCGAGCCCATGGAACCCCCCATGAAATCGAATTCGAAAGCCGCCACCACAACCCCCATGCCGTTGAGCGTGCCCTTCATGACCACCAGGGCATCTTTCTCGCCGGTATCCGCCTGGGCGGCGGTGAGGCGGTCGGCATAGCGCTTGGAGTCCTTGAAACGCAGGATATCCACCGGAGACAAGTCACCAGCCAGCTCTTCGCGCCCTTCCGGGTCGAGCGTGACTTCAATGCGAAGGCGGGCACCGATACGCAGATGATGCTGGCACTTCGGGCAAACGTATTGGTTGCGCTCAACTTCGGCCTGATACAGCACCGATTCGCATTTGGGGCACTTGCGCCACAACCCTTCGGGTACGGAAGCCCGGCGTTCCGCCGAACTCTCGCCAACATTGGGCAGGATGCGCTCCAGCCAGTTTGAACTCATGTCAACAACTCCATGTGACACCTTGCTTGTGGCGGGTGTCTCGGCCCTCAGGCCTGATCAATCGCAGCCCGCATGGGGGCCAGGATCGCTGCGAGTGCAGCCGGGATGGTTTCTGGTGTGACCGAACGGTCACCGGCGCACTCTACCAGAACTGACCCCACGACAACACCGTCGGCATGGCGGGCCACGGCGGCAGCGGTAACTGCGTCCTTGATACCAAAACCCACGCCGATGGGCAATTGCGTGATGCTACGCAATTCGGCGATACGCCGTTCGACGGCATCGACATCCAGGGTAGCCGCACCGGTAACGCCTTTCAGGGAAACGTAGTAGACGTAGCCACTGGCAGCAGCCGTGATGCGGGCCGCACGCGCCAGCGTGGTGGTCGGCGCCAGCAGGTAAATGGGATCGATACCGACGCGCTTGAACTCGGCTGACAGCTCGTCGGCTTCTTCCGGCGGCAAGTCGACCGTCAGCACGCCATCGACCCCGGCGGCAGCCGCGGCGTCGGCGAAAGCGGCATACCCGGTGATCTCGATCGGATTGAGGTAGCCCATCAGCACCAGCGGCGTCTTGTCGTCACGCTGCCGGAACTCGCGCACCATGGCGAAGACATCATGAATGCTGGTCTTGTGCATGAGGGCCCGTTCGTGGCCCAGGGTGATGGTCGGACCATCCGCCATGGGGTCGGAGAACGGCACACCGAGCTCGATGACATCGGCACCGGCGTCGACCATGGCATGCAGAGCCCTGACAGTGATGCCCGGCTCGGGATCACCGGCCACGATGTAAGGGATCAGCGCCTTGCGGCCTTGGGCCTTGAGGGCCTGGAAATGGGCAGTCAAACGACTCACAGACTCATACCTCGATATTGTCGATGCTGGCGACCGTCATCAGGTCCTTGTCGCCGCGGCCCGAGAGGTTGCAGATGATGATCTGGTCCTTGCGCAGGGTCGGCGCCAGCTTGTGAACATAGGCCACGGCATGGCTGGACTCGAGCGCGGGGATGATGCCTTCGGTGCGGGTCAGCCGGTGAAAGCCGGCCAGCGCCTCGGTGTCGTCGATCGTGACGTACTGCACACGGCCGATGTCCTTGAGCCAGCTGTGCTCCGGGCCGACACCCGGGTAGTCGAGACCGGCCGAGACCGAATGGGTTTCAATGATCTGACCATTGTCATCGCTCATGAGATAGGTGCGGTTGCCGTGCAGCACCCCCGGACGGCCGGCATTGAGCGGCGCCGAATGCTGCCCTGCCCCGGCGGCGACACCGTGACCGGCGGCTTCGACGCCGTACATGGCCACCGACTCGTCATTCAGGAAGGGATGGAACAGGCCGATGGCGTTGGAACCGCCGCCGACACAGGCGACCAGCGCATCGGGCAGCTTGCCGGTCTGAGCCAGGCACTGGGCACGCGCCTCACGCCCGATGACCGACTGGAAGTCGCGCACCAGCATGGGATACGGGTGCGGACCCGCGACCGTGCCGATGATGTAGAAGGTGTTGTCGACGTTGGTCACCCAGTCGCGCATGGCCTCGTTGAGGGCATCCTTGAGCGTCTTCGAGCCCGAAGTCACCGGCACCACGGTGGCACCCAGCAGCTTCATGCGATAGACGTTCGGGGCCTGGCGCTTGACGTCCTCGGCGCCCATGTAGACCACACACTCCATGCCGAGACGGGCGGCGATGGTCGCCGTCGCCACGCCGTGCTGGCCGGCACCGGTCTCGGCAATGACACGGGTCTTGCCGGAGAGCTTGGCCAGCAGCGCCTGCCCGATGGTGTTGTTGATCTTGTGCGCGCCGGTGTGGTTCAGGTCTTCGCGCTTGAGGTAGATCTGGGCGCCGCCGAGCTCGCGGCTCCAGCGCTCGGCGTGATACAGCGGCGACGGGCGGCCGACATACTGCGCCAGGTCATGGTCGAATTCAGCGAGAAAGGCCGGATCATTCTTGAGGCGGCTGTAGAGCTGGTCGAGGTCGTCAAGCGCCGCCATCAGGGTCTCTGAAACAAAGCGGCCGCCATGGCGGCCGAAACGACCACGGGCATCCGGGAACTGCGAATAATCAACCGACGGCTTTTCACTTGCGGTCATGCGGAACGTACTCCTGCCATAAAGGCCTGTATTTTGGCGGCGTCCTTGACGCCCTTGGCGTACTCGACGCCTCCGCTGACATCCACCGCATACGGGCGGGTCTGGCGGATGGCTTCAGCAACATTGTCCGGGGTCAGGCCACCGGCCAGGATCAGCGGGCGACAACTGCTCACCGGCACGAGACGCCAGTCGAACTGCAACCCGGTCCCCCCCGGCTGCTCGGGATGCCAGGCATCCAGCAAAATGCCGCGCGCATCCGGATAGGCCGCCATGATGGCGCCCAGATCCTGTCCGGGCTGGACACGCAGCGCCTTGATCCAGGGCCGGCCGAAGCGGGCGCAGTCTGCGTTGCTTTCATTGCCGTGAAATTGCAGCAGATCCAGCGGCACGTCGCGCAGAATGGCCCGCACGTCAGACTCACCGGCGTCAACAAACAGACCGGTCACGGTCACGAAGGGCGGCAGCTGCGCCACGATGGCGGCGGCCTGCGCCGGCGTGATCGCACGCGGACTGGGGTCGTAAAACACGAAACCCAGCGCATCAGCACCGGCCTCGATGGCGGCCAGGGCATCCTCAAGGCGGGTGATACCGCAGATTTTGACGCGCACACGCGCCGGCGCTCTAGTGGACAAGACGGAAAGGTCCGGGGGTCTGTACAGGCAGGCGAGTGTAGCAAAGGCTGGTCGCGACGTCAGGCGCAATGGTGGGCGCGATTGCACCCACCAGTGACCGGACAGAACTTATTTGCGACGCTTGTCACGCAGATGGCCGATACCGAACACGGCGACGAGGATCAGCACAATCAGGGCCAGCATGACGTGGGTGAAGGCATCATAGGGGGCCACACCGCCACTGCTGCTCTCGGTTGCCGGCGCATCCGCCGCGACCGTTTCCGGCTCGGCCGCAGGCGCATCGGCAGCCGGTTCCGGCTGCTTGCCTTCAAGCACGGCCTGACGGTCATCCAGCTCCTTCAGGCGCTGCTCGAACTGTGTCACCAGCGCCTGGGCATCCTGCAGCTGCAGCTGGACCAGACTGCGCTCCTGCGCGATGGCCTCGAGCGAATCATGTCCGCCACCCACCTCACCGGCTTCGGCGCCCGCCATGGCCGGATCAAGCGACGGGCTGACCGCCGCCTGGGTATCCGGCGCCACCACGATAGGCGCCGCGGTGACAGCCGCCACGGGAGCGGGAGCAGGCGCCGGTGTCGCTGCCGGAGCCGCTACCGGAGCCGGTTTGGCGGCCGGGACCACGGCCGGCTTTTGCACGGGCTTTTCAACCACCGGGCGCGGTGCGTCGATGATCGGTGCTGGTGCCACGACACGTGCCGGCGCGGGAGCCGGACGCGGCTTGGGCGGCGCCGCCGTTGCTGCCGAAGCGGAGACCAGCGGCCTGGCGGCCGAGGAGAGGCTTGAAGCCACCTGCTGCAGGCGGCCCTCACCCAATGCCTCAATATCGACCAGGAAACTCACCGCATCACCCTCGACCGCCTGGCCGGAAGTGCCGCGCGCCACCACCTTGCCATCGACACTGAGGATCCGGAAAGTGGTGCTGTCGGCCCAGTCCGGGCGTGTCAGGCCGAGGCGAGCGTGATCGGCAGCCGAGGCAACCTGGACACGGATATCCGAGGCACGGGCAGCACCCAGATCAGTCAGTCCGATGTCCATTCGCAAGGGTTTGCCGGGCGCGGACCAGGCCACCATGTCGTTGACGCCAATGGCCGCCGCCGGGGCGGCCCATGTGGCCGTGAACATCCATGCCATGAGATGTACTGCGCGGAGTTTCATTCACCCTCTCCCTTCTTGTTAGCTTTTTGTAACACCAGCGGCAATGACAGCGAGTTAACCCGGTTCCTCGCCCGCTGCCAATGGGCAAAACAGGTTATTTGTCCGATACCGGCCAGCCCGCCAGCCAGAGTGGTCCCATGACCGGATCCCGTGGCAGCTCGAACGCCTCCGGATAGAGCGCATTGACGAAGTAAAGACCATCGGGTGAAGCAGTGACACCGCCCAGCGTCCGGTCGCGACTGGCCAGCACCTCGGCTGCCCATGCCGGTTCAGCCTTGCCCTGCCCGATGGCCATGAGCACGCCGGCGATATTGCGCACCATGTGATGCAGGAAGCCATCGGCCTGAATATCGAGGCGGATCAGCGGACCGCGCTGGTCGAGATGGAGGAAATGCACATCGCGCACGGGCCGGTTGGACTGGCAGGCGACAGCGCGAAAGGCACTGAAGTCATGCACCCCCACCAGCGCCCGAGCGGCGGCCTGCATGGGCGCGATATCGAGCGGGTGGTAATGCCAGGTCGCCCGCCCGGCGAGCAGACTGGAACGGCGCGGATGGTTGTAAATGACGTAGTGGTAGCGCCGCGCGATCGCTTTGAAACGCGCGTGAAAATCATCGTTGACCGGCCTGATCCAGCGCAGCGCGATGCTTTCCGGCAACAGGGTGTTGACGCCCATGAGCCAGCTGCGCTCACTCCGAGGCGACGGGCTGTCGAAGTGGGCGATCATGCCGGAGCCATGCACGCCGGCATCGGTGCGGCCGGCACCATGAACAATGACCGGATGATTGGCCACTTTGGCGATGGCCTGCTCCAGTGTCAGCTGGACACTGGGGACACCCGCCTGCTGAGTCTGCCAGCCCCGGAAGGCGCGGCCATCAAACTCGACTCCGATGGCATAACGCCGCGATTCCGACACCTGCTGCTCCTCTTAACCCGGGTATGAATCAGCCCAGGGACTGCAAGAGCTGGCTGGCACGCTGGCGCTGTTCCGACGTCCCGCCCTGCTGCACCATGACGAGCAGATCACGGGCCGGCTGGACTTCCTTCATCTCGATATAGGCTTGCGCGAGATCGAGCCGGGTCTGGTGCGCCTCGGCTTCACTGTCGGTGAGGAAATCGTACTCCTGCTCGGCCGCAGGCTCCTCTTCCGGCCAAGCCAGCGCCGGATCAGGCGGCAGCGGAGTGAACGTTTCGCCGGTGAACTCGGCATAGGTCGGTTCCGACACGACGGCTTCGGCCGGCCTGGCCGGTTCGTCACGGGAACGCAGACGGATCAGGATGAAGGCGATCAGCAGCGCGCCAAAAATGATCCAGACCCAGGTTTCGCCACTGAGGCTGAATTTGTCAGCCTTGGCAGCTTCGGGTTTGGCGGAGACCGCCTGGGCGTTCTGATCGAAAGCGGCCAGACGCTCGTTGAGCACCTTGAGACGGGCATCCTGCCCGGCGGTCTGCGCAGTCAGCGACTGCAGCTTCTCGCTCAGGGCCTTGCGCTCGCCCAACAGACGGGCACGAGCCTGTTCGGTAGCGGCCAGCGCTTCACGGGTTTTAAGGGCTTCACCATCGCGCTCGGCCGCGCCCGCCTCGCCGGCAGCCCGGCCCTGGGCGCCCTTGTCCGGGGCCACCAGCGTCAGCGTGACTTCCTTGTCGCCCGCCGCGGCAGCCGAAGACTGCCCGACAGCCTCGGCCACCTCCGCCGGACGGGCAAGTGGCGCTGACTCGCCCTTCACGGCCTGACGCAGCCAGGCCGCGGACTGGGCCGGGGTCGGCGCCGGGGTATCGGCGGCCGGCAGTTTGAGCCGGGCACCGGCGCGCAGGCGATTGATGTTGCCGCCGATGAAGGCGCCGGGGTTGCGCTGACGGATCAGCTGCTGACGCTGCGCGAGGCTGAAGTCGTTTGCATCCCAGGACTCCGCCAGAGAGCTGAGGGTATCGCCGGGACGCACCACCAGATTGTCGCCGCCGGCCGGCGCCGGCGTGGCCACCGGATCAGCAATCGCAACAACCGCGGCCGTGACGGGCGCCGAAGGCGGTGCAGCGGCCGCAATCACGACCGTGTCATCAACCACGGGGGCCTCCGTCGGGGACGCGGCAATGACCGTGGTCTCGGGTATCGGCAGCGGCGGCAACGGCTCGCTGGCTGATACCACTGTCGGCTCCGGCAACACCAGCGGCTCGATGGCTGTCACCGGCTCAGCCGGGGTGCCGGGCTGGCGCAGGCTGGCCGACACCTGCTGCAGGCGGGCATGACCGGGCCAGCCGATCTGCACCAGGAAGCTCACGCGTGCATCCGACACGGCCTGAGGCGCCGTACCGCGCGCCAGCACCTGACCCTGCGCATTGCGCACCACCACGAAACGCAGCTGATCCAGCCAGTCCGGGCGCGTCATGCCAAGGCGGGCATGATCAGCGGCCGGGGCCACCGTGACACGGATGTCCTGCTCGGGAATGCCCAAAAGGTCCGACAACTCGATTTCGACATTGAGCGGCTCGCCCGCTGCCGATACCGCGCGCACATCACTGACGGTGATGGCAGCGGCCGGCAAGGCCAGCGTCACAGCCAATGCCAGTAGTGCCGCCTGATTCAGCCATCGCCCCATGGCCATCTCCCGGGTGGTTTGCGTTGTTGTTTATGGACTTGCTGGCGTGATATTCGCCGAATTAGCCCTGATGCAGCAAGAAAGCCAGCAAAGGTTGTACCAGACCAGCGCGCAAGGGATCGGCCAGCAACGTCGCGGCGCCCTCGTCGGCATCGATCTGAAGGCGCGACAGCCAGGTGATATCGCTGCTCACACCCTCCCCGATCGGACTCGGCAATGTGGCGGCATCGCCCTTGTCATGCAGCTTGAAAGCCAGCAGCGGCTTGCAGGCGGCAACCAGCGCGGCCCGCTCGACCGCCGCCGCATGACGCCAGCGGATCTCGATCACGGCACCGTAGAACACCGGCACGATGAGCTGACGCACCTGCACGCGGGTCTGCGGCAGACGCCGGGCCAGGCCCTGGCTGACGCGGCGTTCACGACCGGTCTGGCCATGGCCATCGAGGTTGCTGTCGGCCGCCAGGACATTGAAAGCCACCTGCTGCGGCCAGACCTCGGTGGTGATGCCGCGACCATTGAGCAGATCACCGGCCTGACGGGCCAGTTCCTTGACGCCAGCCCGCCCCTTGATCGACACCGGCGCCAGCACCGTGGCCTCGAAACGGGCCAGTGGTGACACCGCGCTGAAAGCGGACGCGATCGGCGCGAGAATATTGACCAGCGGATCATCGAGCACAATCAGCAGGCTGTCGGCATCCGCCGCGGCCAGGGTGACAGCCTGCGGGTGCGCGCGGAGGCTGCCGGAGACATCCCAGACCCGCACGCCGGCATTGAGCAGGCGACCCGCCAGCTCGTCGGCGACATCGGCCGGCACCGCCAGAATGGCTTCGTTGAGGTCGTCGAAGTCAGCCGTGTCGGCGACTTCCACGGCCAGCGGCTTGTCACGGAAGACTCGACTTTCTTCCTGTGAGCGTTCGCTGGCGAACAGGCGCAGGCGGCCGACAAAGGCCGACTGCTCTTCCAGGGCATCGAAAAAGGCGCGACCGACTTCACCGGTCACGCCGAACAGACCAAAGGATTGCGTGATGGCGCCCATCAGGCAGCCGTTCCTGTCTTCTGACCAGCACGCGCCAGCAGGATGCGCAGCATGCGGCGCAGCGGCTCGGCGGCCCCCCAGAGCAGCTGGTCGCCGATCACGAAGGCGGAGATGTACTGCGGGCCCAGGTTGAGCTTACGCACGCGGCCGACACCGATCTTCAGACCGCCGGTGATGCTGGCCGGGGTCAGCTCGTTGACGGTGATGTCACGATCGTTCGGCACCCACTTCACCCAGTCGTTTCCGGATTGGATGATGCGTTCAATTTCGGCCAGCGGCAGGTCCTGGTTCAGCTTCAGCGTCAGCGCCAGGCTGTGGCAGCGCATGGCACCGATGCGCACGCAGAGGCCATCGACCGGAATCACGGACTCGGTGCCGAGGATCTTGTTGACCTCGGCCTGACCCTTCCACTCTTCCTTGGACTGGCCGTTGTCGAGCTGCTTGTCGATCCACGGGATCAGGCCGCCGGCCAGCGGAGCACCAAAGAACTCGCGCGGCACATCCTGGCGGATCGTGGCGGCGACCTTGCGGTCGATGTCGAGGATGGCCGAGGCCGGCGTCGCCAGCTCATCGGACACGGCAGCGTTGATCACGCCCATGCCCTTGAGCAGCTCGCGCATGTGGTTGGCGCCACCACCGGATGCCGCCTGGTAGGTCATGGAGCTGACCCACTCGACCAGGCCTTCGCGGAACAGACCACCGACACCCATGAGCAGGATGGAGTTGGTGCAGTTGCCGCCGATGAAGTTCTTCACGCCCTGGTCGAGTGCCGACTGGATCAGGCCGCCGTTGACCGGATCGAGCACGATCACGGCGTCATCTTCCATGCGCAGCGTCGATGCGGCGTCGATCCAGTAACCGTTCCAGCCGGCAGCACGCAGCTTCGGGAAGATCTCGGTGGTGTAGTCACCGCCCTGGCAGCTGATGATGGTGTCCATGGCCTTGAGGGCGTCAATGCAGTGGGCATCCTGCAGCGTGGCTGCATCACCGCTTGGGGCCTTGCCGCCAAAGGCCGGGGCCGGAGCGCCCGGATTCGAGGTGGTGAAGTACACCGGCTCGATCACGGCGAAATCGTTTTCTTCCACCATGCGCTGCATGAGCACAGAACCGACCATGCCGCGCCAGCCAACCAGACCTACCTTCATTTCAACTCTCCAGGGCTTGTGGCCCGCTTGTTCAGATACACCGCCCCGACCTGAGGACAGGCATGCAAATCATTGATTCAGATATTAAAGCGCATTCACCACGGCATCACCCATGACGGCCGTGCCGACCTGCGTGGTGCCTTCGCTGTAAATATCCGCCGTGCGCAGACCCTGATCGAGTACACGACCGACAGCCGCTTCGATCGCCAGGGCGGCCGCTTCGGCGTTGAAGGTGTAGCGCAGCATCATGGCCACCGACAGGATGGTCGCCAGCGGATTGGCCACGCCCTTGCCGGCGATGTCCGGTGCCGAGCCGTGGCAAGGCTCGTACATGCCCTTCTTGTGCTGATCCAGCGACGCCGACGGCAGCATGCCGATGGAGCCGGTGAGCATGGCGGCCTCATCCGAAAGGATGTCGCCGAACAGGTTGCCGGTCACGATCACGTCGAACTGCTTGGGGCGACGCACCAGCTGCATGGCGGCATTGTCGACATACATGTGCGAGAGTTCGACATCCGGGTATTCCGGGGCGATCTCGGTCACCACCTGCTTCCACAGTTCGGTGACTTCCAGCACATTGGCCTTGTCTACCGACAGCAGCTTCTTGTTGCGCTGCTGCGCGAGCTGGAAAGCGACATGGGCGATGCGACGGATCTCGGATTCGCTGTAGACATCGGTGTTATAGCCCTGGCGCTCGCCATTCTCCAGCGTGCGGATGCCGCGCGGCTGGCCAAAGTAGATGCCGCCGGTCAGCTCGCGCACGATCAGAATGTCGAGGCCGGCGACCAGCTCGGTCTTCAGCGACGAGGCATGGGCCAGCTGCGGATAGAGGATGGCCGGACGCAGGTTGGCGAACAGGTTCAGCTCGGAACGAATCTTGAGCAGACCGCGTTCAGGACGGATAGCACGCTCGATCTGATCCCACTTCGGGCCGCCGACAGCACCGAGCAGCACAGCATCGGCCTGGCGCGCGGCTTCCAGCGTGACATCCGGCAGCGGCACGCCGTGGGCGTCGATGGCACAGCCGCCGAGCAGTTCGTGGCTCCAGCTCAGGCCGAGGCCGAACTGGTCGTTGACCTTGGCGAGGACCTTTTCGGCCTCGGCCATGATTTCCGGGCCGATGCCATCACCGGACAGAATGACAATATGCTTGCTCATGTAAATCAAATCCTTATCGCTAATACTTAAGACTTCAATTCAGCCGCGATGCAGCGAATTGAAGACCCAGGGACGTGCCGCCTGCGCCTTGGCTTCGAAGGCCTTGATGGCCTCGCCGTCCTGCAGGGTCAGACCAATATCGTCGAGACCGTTGAGCAGGCAATGGCGGCGGAAACTGTCCACCTCGAAACCGAAAGCCTCGCCACTGGGCGTGATGACCTGCTGCTTTTCCAGATCGACGGTGATCTCGTAGCCCTCGGTCGCGAAACACTCACGGAACAGCTGATCGACCTGGGCTTCCGGCAGGATCACCGGCAGCATGCCGTTCTTGAAGCAGTTGTTGAAAAAGATGTCGGCATAGCTCGACGCGATGACGGCGCGGAAACCGTACTCGTCCAGCGCCCATGGCGCATGCTCGCGCGAGCTGCCGCAACCGAAATTCTGACGCGCCAGCAGCACACGAGCGCCCTGGTAGCGCGCCTGGTTGAGCACGAAGTCCGGGTTGAGCGGACGCTTCGAGCAATCCTGGCCGGGATAGCCCTCGTCCAGGTAACGCCATTCATCGAACAGATTGACGCCGAAACCGGTGCGCTTGATCGACTTCAGGAACTGCTTGGGGATGATTTGGTCGGTATCGACGTTGGCGCGATCCAGTGGTGCGGCCAGGCCCTTCACGACAGTAAAACTCTGCATGATCTTGCTCCTATCCCTGCGTCAAAAGCTGCGAACGTCGACGAAGTGGCCGGCAATCGCCGCCGCTGCCGCCATCGCCGGGCTGACCAGATGGGTACGGCCGCCGTTGCCCTGGCGTCCCTCGAAGTTGCGGTTCGAGGTCGACGCGCAATGCTCACCGGCACCGAGCTTGTCGGCATTCATGGCCAGGCACATCGAACAGCCCGGTTCACGCCACTGGAAGCCCGCATCCAGAAAAATCTTGTCCAGCCCTTCAGCCTCGGCCTGCTGCTTCACCAGACCGGAACCCGGCACCACCATGGCCTGCTTGATCGTGCTGGCGACCTGGCGGCCCTTGGCGACAGCGGCGGCAGCGCGCAGGTCTTCGATGCGCGAGTTGGTGCAGGAGCCGATAAACACGCGATCGAGCTGGATGTCGGTGATCTTCTGCCCGGCCTTGAGGCCCATGTATTGATAGGCGCGCTCAAACGAACCGCGCTCCACGGCGTCTTCGGCATCATCCAGCGTCGGCACGGTGGCGGTGACCGGCACCACCATTTCCGGGCTGGTGCCCCAGCTCACCTGCGGCTCGATGGCGGCGCCATCCATGACCACGACGGTGTCGAAGACCGCGTCGGCGTCCGAGTGCAGGGTCTGCCAGTAGGCCACGGCGGCATCCCACTGTTCGCCGGTGGGGGCGAACGGCTTGCCGCGGAAGTACTCAATGGTCTTCTCGTCAGCGGCGACCATGCCGACACGGGCACCGGCCTCGATGGCCATGTTGCACACGGTCATGCGGCCTTCCATGCTCATGTCACGGAAAACCTGGCCGCCGAACTCGATGGCGTGGCCGTTGCCGCCGGCGGTGCCGATCTTGCCGATGATGGCGAGCACGACATCCTTCGGGGTCACGCCGGCACCGAGCACGCCGTCGACGCGGACGAGCATGTTCTGGCTCTTCTTCTGGATCAGACACTGGGTGGCGAGCACATGCTCGACTTCCGAGGTACCGATGCCATGGGCGAGACAGGCGAACGCGCCATGGGTCGCCGTGTGCGAGTCGCCACAGACCACGGTCATGCCCGGCAGCGTCAGGCCCTGCTCCGGCCCGACGACATGCACAATGCCCTGACGCACATCATTGATGGTGAACTCGACCACGCCGAAATCACGGCAGTTGTCATCCAGCGTCTGCACCTGGATGCGCGAGGTTTCGTCGGCGATGGCGGCAACGCCACCGGCGCGCTCGGCCTTGTCGGTCGGGACGTTGTGGTCCGGCGTGGCGACATTGGCATCGAGACGCCAGGGCTTGCGGCCGGCCAGCTTGAGGCCTTCGAAGGCCTGCGGCGAGGTGACTTCGTGCAGCAGCTGACGGTCGATATAGATGAGGCAGGAGCCATCGTCGCGCTGGGCCACGAGATGGTCATCCCACAACTTGTCATACAAGGTCTTGCCGGCCATGACAGCCTCCTCAACGTCTGGTCGTCACACTGCTCATCAGCGGACGCTCTTCGGATGACGCAAGACTAGTGTGGCTTATGCGATAAATCCAATTTATAGTTTTTATACAGTGCATTACTTACTGGAATCCAAATGGATACCGCCGTCCTGCAAGCCTTCATCGCCGTCGCCCGCCACGAGTCCTTCTCGCAGGCCGCGGAAACCCTGCACCTGACCCAGCCGGCGGTGACCAAGCGCATCCAGGTCCTGGAAGATCAACTCGGCACCTCGCTGTTCGACCGCGTCGGCCGCCGCGTCACCCTCACCGAAGCCGGCCGCGCCCTGCTGCCGCGCGCGCGGCAGTGGCTGCACGACCTCGATGACATGCGCCGCGTCGTCAGCGACTACGCCGAAGCCACTACCGGTCAGCTCACCGGGACGCTGACCGTCGGCACCAGCCATCATATCGGCCTGCACCGCCTGCCGCCCGCCCTGCGCGCGTTCAGCACCGCGCATCCGCAGGTGCGGCTGGATATCCGTTTCATCGACTCCGAACAGGCCTACGATGCGGTGCTTTCCGGCGAACTGGAGTTGGGCATCGTGACCCTGCCGCCGGAGCCGGATGACCGGCTCATCGCCCGGGTCATCTGGCCCGATCCGCTGGCCTTCGTGGTCGCCGCCGGACATCCGCTCGCCGCCAGGGCCGGCGCGCCCGCCCATGACCATCCTGCGCATGACAAGGCCGCCGTTGGCATCGCGGCGGCCGATCTCGCACCCTACCCGGCCATTCTGCCCTCATCGTCGACGTTCACACGCCAGATCGCCGAACAGATGTTCCAGCGTGAAGGCCTGAAACTGAATGTGAATCTGGTCACCAACTACCTGGAAACCATCAAGATGATGGT
The DNA here is from genome assembly GCA_964511255.1 of uncultured Paraperlucidibaca sp. Lineage (GTDB taxonomy): Bacteria > Pseudomonadota > Gammaproteobacteria > Pseudomonadales > Moraxellaceae > Perlucidibaca. The sequence continues at coordinate 139,763 of CAZEEQ010000002.1, read as the reverse complement.
CTCCATCGGCCTTGGCTGGGGCGTGCTGCCGGCCAGCATGTGCGATGCCGAGGTGGTCGCCGTACCGGTGCAGGGCGTGGCGCTGAGCCGCGACCTCGGCGTCGTCTATCACCCACGCCGGGCACTGTCGCGGGCGGCACAGGCGATGCTGGCGCTGCTGGCAGCGGAAGCCGGCCATCACGTCGACAGCTGAGGTGCCGCGGGCAGGCAAACTGTCCAAAAAAACAGTATGCTGGCGGCATGCACCCTGACGCCTCGGCAACCTACTATCTGCACAACTTCCGCACCGTCATCGCGAGCGTGGCGGCCACCTGCGGCGACCTCCTGAACGACGAGGAAAGCCGCTTCATCGCCCAGTTCCACGCGCTCGGCAGCGATGCGCAGGCGCTGCTGGTGCGACTCATCATGCGCAGCAAGGACGACTACCGTGTCGAGGCGCTGGACTATCCCGAGATCACCGCGCTACCCCGGGCGCTGGATGCCCTGACTGACGCCGGCCTGGTGGCCCGCAACCTCCCGGTCAGCCTCGACACCCTGTTCTCGCTGACCCGCAAGGACGACCTCATGGCCGCGTTCCAGGCGCCGGGGGTCAACCGCGGCATGACCAAGGCCGCGCTGCGGGAAGCGCTGCCAACCGGACTCGCGGACCAGGCCAGAGCGCTTTCAGTCTGGTTGCAGAATGACAGCCTCTCAACCGTGCATCTGCGGGTACGTCCGGTCTGCGACCGCCTGCGACTGATGTTCTTCGGCAACCTCTATCAGGACTGGTCAGAGTTTGTGATCACCGACCTCGGGCATTGGCGCTACGAATCCGTCCCGCGTGCCGCGAACGCCCGTGGATTCAGCCGCCGGGATGATATTGAGGCCTGCCTGGAGCTGTTCGCTCTGCGCACCGAACTGGACAATGGCGGCGATGTCGCCGGGCTCTTCCAGCGCCTTATCCGCACGGATCGCGTGGTCAGCCCGCCTGTCCGGGCCCGGCAGCACAAATGGCGCTTCCAGCTGGGCCAGGCGGCGGAACGCCAGAAAAACTGGCCGCTGGCACGCGAGATTTATCAGTCGGCGGACTACAAGGGCAGCCGTCACCGGCTCATGCGGGTCCACGAGCAATTGGGGGAATGGGCAGAGGCCTATGCGGTCGCGCAGGCCATTCTGTCGACACCGGAAGCTGAGGAAGCCGTGCAGGCCACTACCCGGGCGCTGCCCCGGATTTGCCGCAAGCTCGGCCTGGCGCCGCCGGAACGCCGGACGCTGCTTGTGCCCCCTGCAGAACATATCGCCCTGCCCTCCGCACCCGACATCAGCGTCGAACGCGCCGTCGCCGACGCGTTGAGCCAGCCGCATCTCGTGGTGCACTACGTCGAGAACATGCTGTTCAGCAGCCTGTTCGGCCTGATTTTCTGGGATGTGATTTTCCGGCCGGAGCCCGGAGCCTTCTTCAATGACTTCCAGGCCGGTCCCGCCGACCTCTTTCACCCGGACTTCGCCGACAAGCGCGCCGGCGCCATCGCGCAGACCCTCGCGGGACTGGATGATCCGGCGCTGAGCGACCGGGTTGTCGCGACCTGGCATGCCAAGCACGGCATCCAGAATCACTTCGTGTTCTGGCACGAGATCTCTCCGGACCTGCTCCGCGACGCCCTGGCGGTGATCCCGCCAGCGCATCTGCGCAGCCTCTTCCAGCGCCTGCTGACTGATCTGAAAAGCAACCGCTCGGGCTTTCCCGACCTGATCGCCCTGAATGCGACCACGGGAAGCTATACGCTGATCGAGGTCAAAGGCCCCGGCGATCGCATCCAGGACAATCAGTCACGCTGGATGGACCATTTCATGCGCACCGGCATCCCCTGCCGGCTGCTGCATGCCAGCTGGCCCGCGCCGTGATCGCCTACCGCATCAGCGTCAATGCACTCGTCGCCTTCACCGCCCGCGCGGGCGATCTGGATTTGCGCTTCACACCGGCACCTTCAGCGCTGGAGGGCATCGCTGGTCACATGATCATCCGGCAGCGCCGACGCGCGAATTACGAGAGCGAAGTCCGCCTCAGCGGCAGCTACCCCGGGCTCGACGTGACCGGCCGCGCCGATGGCTACGACCCCGACAAGCACCTGCTGGAAGAGGTCAAAACACACCGCTCGGACCTGAGCCGTATTCCCGGGAATCAGCGCGCCGTCCATCTGGCGCAGGCAAAACTCTATGGCTGGATGCTCTGTCAGGCCCGCGGCCTGGACCAGATCAACATCGCCGTCGTCTACTTCAATGTCATGACCGGCGAGGAAAGCGCTGAACCGGAGTCCTTCAGCGCGGCGCAGTTGCAACGCTTCTTCAACCAGCATTGCGAGCGCTTTCTTGTCTGGGCGGAACAGGAGACCCGGCATCGCGAGCGCCGCAATCGTGCCCTGGATGCCCTGCAGTTTCCTCATGCCGGCTACCGCACAGGCCAGTACGAGCTGGCCGCCGCCGTCTTCCGGGCCGCCCGTCATGAGCAGGTGCTGCTGGCCCAGGCAACCACCGGCATCGGCAAGACGCTGGGCACGCTTTTCCCGCAGCTCAAGGCCATGGGCGCGCTCGACACCGACCGGATCTTCTTCCTGACCGCCAAGACGCCGGGCCGGCAGCTCGCGCTGGATGCCCTCGATACCTTGCGCAAGTCCTGCTTTGACCTGCGCCTGCGGGTGCTGGAACATGTCGCCCGCGACAAGGCCTGCGTTTACCCTGACCGCGCCTGCCATGGCGATTCCTGTCCGCTGGCGGCAGGCTTCTATGACCGCTTGCCGGCCGCCCGTGCCGATGCCGCCGACACCCGCTGGCTGAGCCATGAAACCCTGCGCGCCGTGGCTGAGAAACACGCCGTCTGTCCCTACTACCTGAGTCAGGAAATGGCGAAGTGGTCCGACGTGTTCGTGGGCGACTGCAACTACTACTTCGACATGAGCGCGCTCATGTACGCCTATACCGTCATGCATGAGTGGCGGGTGACCCTGCTCGTGGACGAGGCGCATAACCTGGTCGATCGCGCCCGCGGCATGTACACCTCCAGCCTCAGCTCACAGGCCCTGCGTGATGCCGGCCAGGCCGCGCCACGCGCGCTGCGGGCCGTGTTCGAGCGCTGCCGGGACATCTGGCATCGCAGCTACCGGGACCAGACGGTGTCGTACCGCATTCATGACGGCATTCCGGAAGACCTGCTGAAGGCCCTGCAGCGCCTGGTCAGCCAGATCACCGACCACCTGAGCGAAAGGCCGGCGGCAAGTGATCCGGCGCTGATGGGCTTCTACTTCGAGGCCATGCTGTTCATCCGCTTGGCGGAAGCCCTGGGCGATCACTCGCTGTTTGATGTCACGGTCGATGACCCATCCGACCCGCTCACCGGGACGACGCTGACGATACGCAATATCCTGCCGGCCCCTTTCCTGGAAAACCGCTTCCGGACCGCTGTCAGCACAACGTTGTTCAGCGCCACCCTCAGCCCGGTTGCGTACTTCAAGGACATGCTGGGCCTGCCGGTCGACGCCCGCTTCCTCGACGTCGCCGCACCGTTCAGCGCCGCGCAGCTCAAAGTCCTGATCGACACCCGCCTGTCGACTCGCTACGACGACCGGCCACTGAGCATCGGACCGATTTGCCAGCGCATCGCCGAGCAGTTCAGGCAGCGACCAGGCAACTATCTGGTCTTCTTCAGCAGCTATGCCTACCTGGAGCAGGTCCACGAAGCCTTCCGGCAGACACACCCGGGCATTACCACCTGCGCACAAAGCAGCGGCATGCCGGAGGCCGCACGCGCGGCTTTTCTGAACGCATTCACCGAACATTCGGCGCAAGTCGGCTTCTGTGTGCTTGGCGGGGCCTTCGGCGAAGGCATCGATCTGCCCGGCAAGCGCCTCGTCGGCGCCTTCATCACCACCCTCGGCCTGCCGGCCAGATCCCCCGTCAATGAAGAGATCATGCGCCGCATGCAGGTCAGGTTCGGTCGCGGCTATGACTACGCCTATTTCTACCCCGGCCTGCAGAAAGTGATCCAGGCCGCCGGCCGTGTCATCCGCACCGAAGCAGACACCGGCATCGTGATGTTGCTGGATGATCGCTACGCGCGTGCCGAGGCCCTTGCCATGATGCCGGCCTGGTGGCGCCCGGAAGCCTGTGGCTGAAACCCCACAGCAGCCTTGCCGTCGCGGCCGGACAGGCACCGGTTGATGGCGTCGCATCGCATCAGGGTTCTACTCTGCAGCCCGTTTGCCCTTCACATGGGCGGCGAAGTTGTCCAGGATGGCTTGCCAGCCTGTGCGTTGCTGCTCTTCCGAGTGTGTCGTTTCAGCATCGAAAACGACCGTCACAGTGACGCCGTGCTCGCCATCCGCGAACTCGACAATCGCCTGGCGGTTGCCAAAGGCGTACTCAATTAACTGATATGGCACAACCTTCGTGTATTCCCCCTCGAAGTCGAATCCGAACGAGCCATCCCTGGCCTCCATGCGCGAGGAGAATTTGCCCCCGGGCCGAAGGTCGACCGAGGCGGCCGTGGTATGCCAATCAGATGAAGCGGCATTCCAGAGCTTGATGTCCTCGGGCGTGGTGTAAGCACGCCAGACCTCGTGCACCGGCGCGGCGACGAGCGTTGAAACGGTGATTTTCATGCAGACTCCATGGAACCGGCAGATGTGTTTCGTGACGGCTAATGTAGCCCCTCCCTTCACGCCCTGACCACCGGCAACTCCCCAAGACACGTCGTATACCGCGGCGAACGATGCGCGGCCCGCATGAGCCAGGCCTGACTCAGTCCCGTACTGGCCATCCGCAGCGTATCCCGGCCATGCCGCCGGTTAATGTCATCCAGCGCCGCCATCAGCCGCTGCCGGCGCGGGTCCTCAGGTCGGCGGAAGAGGTCTGGCTGGGTGTCGGAGAGCCCGCAGAGTCCGCCCAGTGTTACCCCCACCTTCTGATAGCCATGGTCCGGCCGGTACAACCGGCGCAGGCCTTCGACCGCCGCCATGACCAGCAGCCCGGTGTCGGCGGTGGGCTGCTGCAGGGCCACCATGACACTGTCGCGGTGCTGCCGGTCCTGATGCCGGTTGGGATTGGTGCGGATCATGACCTGCACATACTGGGCCCGTCCCTGCTGGGCCCGCAGGCGGGCGGCGACGACACTGGCGTGGTGCGAGACGGCGGCACGCAGCACATCGGGGTCGCCGGTAAGCTGGCCGAACGAACGCGTCGACATCAGCTGCTGGCGGGCGCCGGCAGCTTCCGGCGGCAGGCAGGACTCGCCGTTGAGCTCGCGCACCACGCGCTCCTGGATCACGCTGAAACGGCGGCGGATGTCGCCGGCATCCGCGCGCCGGAGGTCGAGCGCCGTATGAATGCCCAGTGCCGCCAGACGGTCGATCAGGCGATGGCCTATGCCCCAGACCTGGCCGACCGGGCAGCCCGCCATGAGGTGCTCGATCAGAGCCGGTTCATGGTCGAGCAGGTTGAACACGCCGCCCCAGCAGGCTTGCTGCTTGGCAACGTGGTTGGCCAATTTGGCCAGCGTCCGCGTCGGCCCGATGCCGATCCCGCAGCTGAGCTTGATCCGCCGCGCCAGCGCCTCGCGCAGGATGAAGCCGTGACGCGTCGCATCCGGCAGGCCGCTGAGATCGAGGAAGCATTCATCGATGCTGTAGCTCTCCACCTGGTCGGCAAACTGCTGCAGCACGCTCACCATGCGCCGCGACATGTCGCCATAGAGGGCATAGTTGCTGCTGCGTATCACCACCCCGTGCTGCCGGCAGAAGTCACGCCACTCGTGCAGCGGCGCGCCCATGCGGATGCCCAACGCGCGCGCCTCGGCCGAGCGCGCGACAATGCAGCCGTCGTTGTTGGACAGCACCACCAGCGGCCGCCCGGCCAGCGCGGGCGCGAAGACCTTCTCGCAGGTGGCGTAGAAGTTGTTGGCGTCGACCAGGGCAAAAATCGTCATGCCGCGCACCTCATGGTCGATCCCCCGCGGCAGCCGCTCATGTGGAGAAGCGCGTGATCGCCGCCAGCACCACCCCGAAGATCTGGAGTTCATCGCCGGCGGTGACGCGGATCACCGGATAATCGGGGTTGGCCGGGCGCAGCTCGCAACCCTGCGGGCCCTGATGAAAGCGCTTGAGCGTGAACTCGCCATCGAGACAAGCCACGACGATATCGCCGGACTGCGGCGGCCGCCCGCCCTCCACCGCCACCAGCGAGCCGTCGAGGATGCCGGCATCACGCATGGAATCGCCCTGCACACGCAGGAAGAACGTCGCGGCGGCATCGCGCACGATCAGGGCGTTGAGGTCGATGGGGCACTCGATGTAGTCGGTTGCCGGCGAGGGAAAGCCCGCGCGTACCGGTGTCGCGTAAAGGGGCAACGGCTGAGATGACGGACCGGCGTGCGCCGGCACAGGGATACTGATCATATGGTCAGTATAGCGATTTCTGTACGGAGGAAGTCAACCGTTCACGCACGGGTCTTTGCCACCGGTTTGGTGGGAGGAAATTACTCATTCAGTACGCTACCGGCGTTTCAAGACATAAACCCGGCGTCCGGGAACTGGTCGAAATACCCTGTCTGTCGACAATGTCACATTACCAAAAGAAAACGAGGTAGCCCGCCCATGAATGCCCAGGTCAACACCGACGCCATTGCCCAAACGGGTCAGACAGCCGACCAGAAGGCCAACTGGAAAGATCCCAAGCGCTACCTCTGGCTGCTCAGCCCGGCCCTGCCGGCCATCGGTCTGGCCGCTGTCTCGGCTTATGCCGTGGCGCCGAAAAAGCTGCGCGCGCTGGCCTGGGTCGGCCCGATCATGGTCCATGGCGTGATCCCGGCGCTCGACCGTGCCATCGGTGGCGACACCAGCAATCCGCCGGAAGAGATCATCGAGAAGCTGGAGCATGACAAGTACTACCAGGCCATCGTCAAGGCATTCATCCCGGCGCAGTACGCCACCACTTTCCTCGCCACCTGGCTGGTCGGACGCCGCAAAGACATGCCGCTGGCCGACTACCTCGGCCTGACCCTGTCGGTGGGCGCGGTCAACGGCATCGCCATCAACACCGGTCACGAGCTGTCGCACAAGCACAACAAGCTCGACCGCTTCTTCTCCATGCTCGCGCTGGCGCCGACCGGCTACACCCATTTCGCCGTCGAACACCCGTTCGGTCACCACAAGCGCGTGGCGACACCGGAAGATCCGGCCAGCAGCCGCATGGGCGAAAGCTTCTGGAAGTTCCTCCCGCGCACCGTCATTGGCGGCTTCAAGTCGGCCTACGAAATCGAGAAGCGCCGCCTGGAACGCAAGGGCAAGTCGTTCTGGTGCCTGGAGAACGAACTGCTGCAGGGCTGGGCCATGAGCGCCGGCTTCTTCGCCGCCGCCACCGTGGTCGGCGGCCCGCGCGCCATCCCCTTCCTCGCCGGTCAGGCCGCCTATGGCGCCTCGCTGCTGGAAGTCATCAACTACATCGAGCACTACGGTCTCAAGCGCGGACAGGATGCCAATGGCAAGTACGAGCGCACCCTGCCCGAGCACAGCTGGAACAGCAACGAGATCGTCAGCAATCTGTTCCTCTACCAGCTGCAGCGTCACAGCGACCACCACGCGCACCCGACGCGCAGCTTCCAGGCCCTGCGCCACTTCGAGCATGCGCCGCAGCTGCCGGGCGGCTATGCGTCCATGCTGCTGCCGGCCTACTTCCCGTCGTGGTGGTTCGGTCTGATGGACCAGCGTGTGGTCGATCACTACCAGGGCGACCTGAGCAAGATCAATCTCGATCCGGAAGCTCGCGAAGCGCTGGTCGCCCGTTACGGCAAGCCCGCCCCGGCCGCCGCCGATATGCCGGCCAGCGACAACCCCGAAGCCGCCACCGAGCCGCAGACGGCCCTGGCCTGACGGCTCTGGCGGCAACGCCAGCACACCATCACGCAAAAGCCCCGGTCAGTCCGGGGCTTTTGCGTTTCATGCTGCCTCGGATCAGGCCGTGGCGGTTTCCTTCTGCACCTTGAACCAGGCCGCGTAGAGCGCCGGCACGAACAGCAGCGTGAGGCCGGTGGCCACCACCAGACCGCCCATGATGGAGATCGCCATGGGCCCCCAGAACACGCTGCCCGACAACGGCACCATGGCCATGATGGCTGCCGCCGCCGTCAGCACCACCGGACGCGAACGGCGCACGGTGGCATCGACGATGGCCTGCCAGGCAGGGACGCCCTGGCTGATGTCCTGCTCGATCTGATCCACCAGAATCACCGAGTTGCGCATGATCATCCCGCCCAGGGCAATCACGCCCAGCAGGGCGACGAAGCCGAACGGCACATTGAAGATGAGCAGCGCCGGCACCACGCCGATCAGGCCCAGCGGCGCCGTCATGAACACCATCAGCGTGCGCGAGAAGCTCTGCAGCTGCATCATGAGCAAGGTCAGCATGACCAGCAACATGACCGGGAATACCACGGCCAGCGCCTTGTTGGCCTTCTCGCTCTCCTCAATGGCCCCGCCCTGCTGGATGTCATAGCCCGGCGGCAGCTTGGCAATGACTTTCTGCAGCGTCGGCATGATCTGCTGGGTGGCATAAGGCGCCTGCACACCGTCGGCAACATCACTGCGCACGGTCAGCACCAGGTTGCGGTTGCGCCGCCACAGGACCGGCTCTTCGAATGTGGACTCGACACGGGCCACCTGGCTCAGCGGCAGCACACCGCCGACCCGGGAGAACAACGACAGATCGCCGATGCCGGCCACGGTCTGGCGCTCTTCCGGCGTGCCGCGCACGACTATATCGATCAGCTCTTCGCCGCGGCGGGCCTGGCTCACGGGCGCGCCGGAGAGCACGGTCTGCACCAGATCGGAGATGTCGGCGCTGGAAATGCCCAGCAGCCGCGCCTTGTCCTGATCGACATCAAGCTTGAGGGCACGCACCTGGTCGTTCCAGTCCAGCTGGGTGTCCCGCACCAGCGGGCTGGCACGCACGATATCGCGCACTTCGTAGGCAATCCGGCGCACCTCGGCGGCATCCGGCCCGGTGACACGGAACTGCACCGGGAAGCCGACCGGCGGGCCGAACTCCAGTCGCAGTACACGGCCGCGCACGGCCGGGAACTCGCGATCGGCATCGAACAGGGCCATCAGTCGGGCGCGCACGGCCTCGCGCGCCTCCAGGCTGCGCGTCATCAGCACGAACTGGGCATAACCCGGGTTCGGCAACTCCGGCTGCAGCGACAGATAGAAGCGCGGCGAGCCCTGGCCGGTATACGCCGTGAAATAGGCGATGTCCTTGTCCTTGGCGAGGATCTTCTCAAGGCGTTCGACTTCACGCTGCGTCGCTTGGAACGAAGCGCCCTCCTTGAGACGCAGCTCGACCAGCAGTTCGGGGCGTGATGCCGTCGGGAAGAACTGCTGTTGCACCAGCTTCATGCCGCCCACCGCCACCACGAAGAGACCGAGGGTGGCCAGCAGCACTTTTTTGCGGTGCGTGACGCAGTAATCGACCCAGCGCCGCAGACGGACATAGACCGGCTTGTCATAGGGATCATGATGACTCCGCTCGGCGAGGTTCTTGGGCAGCATGAGCACGCCGAGATACGGCGTGAAGACCACCGCCACGAACCAGGACACGATGAGCGCAATGCCGACGATCCAGAAGATGCCGCCGGCATACTCGCCCGCCGTCGATTTGGCGAAACCCACCGGCATGAAACCGGCCAGCGTCACCAGCGTGCCGGTCAGCATCGGGAAAGCCGTCGAGGTGTAGGCAAAAGTCGCGGCGCGGACGCGATCCCAGCCCTGCTCCATCTTCACCACCATCATCTCGACGGCGATGATGGCGTCGTCGACCAGCAGCCCCAGCGCGATGATCAGCGAGCCCAGGGTGATGCGGTCGAGGTTCCAGCCGAAGGCTTCCATGATCACCGCGACGATGCCCAGCACCAGCGGCACCGAGGCCGCCACCACAATCCCCGTACGCCAGCCGAGGAACAGAAAGGACACCGCCAGCACGATCACCAGCGCTTCCACGAAAGACTTCTCGAACTCGGCGACCGACGCCTCGGCGACCTTGGGCTGGTCAGCGTACTTCTCGATTTCTATGCCCACCGGCAGATCGGCACGAATTTTCGTGATCTCGGCATCGAGGTTGCGGCCGAGCGTGAGGATGTTGGCGTTGGCCACCATGGTGACACCGATCACCAGCACGCCATGACCATTATGGCGAATGGTGAAGCTGCGCGGGTCCTCATAGCCGGTATAGACCTTGGCGATGTCGCCGAGACGGACCAGGTTGCCGCCGGCTTCGATGCTGACATTGGCGACATCCGCCGCCGAGTGCAGGCTGCCGTCGATATGGGTGAAGATACGGTCGCTGCCCGTGTCCACGAACCCTGACGGACGCACCTGATTCTGCTGCGCGATGGCCTCGAACACCGCCTGCGGCGGCAGCCCGAGCGCGGCCATGCGGCGGCTGGAAATCTCGACGTAGATCTTTTCGGCCTGCTTGCCGAGGATATTGACCTTGTTGGTATGCGGCACGGTCTGCAGGCGGCGCTTGATGTTCTCGGCGAACTCCTGCAGCTCGGCCTGGGTCACGCCATCGCCGCGCAAGGCATAGAGCGTGGTGTACACATCGGTGTATTCATCGTTGTAGAACGGCCCGCGCACACCGGCCGGGAAGTCCCCGCGGACATCGCCGATTTTCTTGCGGGCCTGGTACCACAATGCCTTGAGTTGCTCGCCAGACTGGCGGCCGTCGATGACGAAGGTCATGCCGCCATAGCCCTGACGCGCGAAACTCTGCACGTACTTGAGGTCGGGCAGCTCCTGCACAGCCTGTTCCATGCGGTTGAGGACCTGGTCCTGCACTTCCTCCGCGGTCGCACCCGGCCAGACCACCACGGCGGTCATCGCCGGCACATTGAAATTGGGGTCTTCAAGACGGCCGAGACGGGTGAACGCGAACACGCCGGCCACCAGTGACGACACCATCAGGAAGATCACCATGGCACGGTGATTGACCGCCCATTCGGAGAGATTGAATCCCTTCATGAACGCTTCCTCGCAGACAGGTCGAGACCGGCGCCGCTGCGCTCGACGGCGCGCACGCGCATCTTGTCATCGAGCTTCTGCACACCGGCAATCACCACCTGGCTGCCGCTCGCCAAGCCTTCGACCGTGACCGTGTCATTGCCATAGGCCAGCACCCGCACAGGCTGCAATCTGAGATGATCCGCCTTCGCCGGCAATACCCAGACGGATGCTTCGCGACTGGTCTTGACCAGGGCCGGAGCCGGCAAGGTCACCGAACTTTGCGGCGCTGCGGCCGCACTGCTGAGCAGGATCTGAGCGGTCATGCCGAGACGCAGGCGGGCGCGGGCCGCTGGTGTCAGGCCGGGCAGGGAAAACCGGGCGCGATAGGTCCGCAGCGGCTGACTGGCGGCCGGAGACAACTCGCGCAGCACCAGATCATAACGCTCACTGGTGGTGCCCCAGACTTCGGCGCGGGCCTGCTGACGCGACACGTCGGCCACCAGCGACTCCGGAATGTCGGCCGCAATTTCGACCTCTCCCGGCCGCGCCATGGACACCACCGGCATGCCTTCAGCGACCACCTGGCCGGCTTCGGCGCGGATGCCGGTCACCACACCATCATACGGGGCGACCAGCGCGGCATAGCGGACGCGGTTGCTGGCCAGCTGGTACTGCGCACGCACCGCTTCGGCGCGGGCTTTCTGACGCTCGTTGTCGGCAATGCTCACCGCGCCATCCGCCACCAGGCTCTTGAATCGCTTTTCATCGGCCGTGGCCTGATCGGCTTCGGCCTTGGCTGCCGTCAGCGCCAGCGCATAATCGCGGTCGTCAAGCTGCAACAGTACCTGGCCTTTGCGCACCACCTGCCCGACATCCACCAGGCGCTTGCCGATGCGGCCGGCCACCTGGAAACCGAGGTCCGTGGCATAACGCGCCACCACCACACCCGGCACGCTGCGCTCGGCCGTGGCGGTACTGCCCCCCTGCACCGTCATCACCAGCACCGGGTGGACCGGCGGAGGCGGTGAAGCCTCCGATGAGCAACCAGTGACCAGCACCAGCGGCGCAGCCAGTGTCATGGCCGTGACCAGCCGACGCAGCCTGAGGGGACGAACAGTGGAAAGCGCAGAGAAAGTCATCATGACGGTGTACTCGTCTGGGATTGCGAAGGGGTTTTCTGCTGCCAGCCACCACCGAGGGACTGATGCAGGCGGATGGTGTTGAGCACGCGCTGAGCCTCGCTTTCAACCCGTGACTGGTCGGCGGCGAGCGCGGCACGCTGCAGGGTCTGCAGCTGCAGCAGGTCGATCTGACCAGCGCGATACAGGCTCTCGCCATGTTTCAGCGCGCGATGCCGGGCGGTGGCGGCGGCACTGAGCATGGCGACACGGCGCCGCTCGTCACTGACCGCGGCCAGACTGACCTCCACCTCTTCCACCGCCGTCAGGATCAGCTTTTCATATTGGATCAGGGCCTGCTGCTCGCGCGCACTTTGCGCCTCGATCCCGGCCCGGATGCGGCCGCCGGCAAACAGCGGCGCACTGAAGGCGGCGGCGACATTGGAATAGCGCACCGGCGACAGCGCGATCTTGTTGATGGTCAGGTCCTGGCTGCCAAAGACCGCGCTGAGGAAGACTTTCGGCAAATACTGGCTACGCGCTTCGCGCAGACGCTCGCTTTCCGCCGCCAGTTGCTGCTCGGCGGCACGCAGGTCAGGACGACGCGACAGCAGATCAACCGGCTGCCCGGTGGCGGGCGCCCCCGGATCCGGCCAGGCCGCAGCGGCCGGCAGGTCATCCAGTTCCGGCAGCGGCTGCCCCGGACTTTGCCCGAGCAACACGGCCAGTCGTGCCTGGGTGGCGGCCACCAGCGTACTCAGCTGCGGCTGCAGTGCCTCGGCATTGAGGCGCTCACCGCTGGCCAGCTCGACATCGAACGGACTGGCCAGGCCGGCGGCCTCGCGCTTGCGCATCAGTGCTTCGGTCTTGCGCAGCGTATCGAGGATGCCATCGAGCAGCGCCAGGCGTTCGCGCGCCGCACGCAGTGTGTAGTACTGCCGCGCGATCTCGCCGCTCACCAGCAGACGGGTCCCGTCGATACCGGCCTCGGCGGCGAGCAGGTCGTGCCGTGCCGCACGCCGTGCCGCACGCGCCGCGCCGAAAAGATCGATTTCCCAGCTCAGCTCGGCACCGATACGGTCAGACCGGACATCCGGCTCGCCGTTCTTGTAGGGTGGCGGCAGGCCGCTGCGGCTGTCGGCATGCGATCCGGTCAGGGCCAGGCCCGGCAATAGGCGCGACTGGTTGGCGGTGACACCGGCACGCGCCATCTGCACGCGCGACAAGGCCAGGCGCGTATCATGATTACTGGCCAGCCCGCGTGCGATCATGCGGTCCAGGGCCGGATCATTGAACACATGCCACCAATCGGCCGGCGTGCTGACCCCCTGATCACCGGCGGCCGCGGCAAAACCCGGCGACAATGCCACTGCCGGCTTGGGCGGTGTGGACGCACAGGCCGAGAGGAGGATGCCCGCCGCCAGCAACGACAGCGACCGGCGCGGGAACAGCGGGTATTTCGGCAGGGCAATGCTCATGCTTTGACCATTAACTAGACTGTAGCGTATAGTAATACGGTCGATTTACTGGACTGTCAAGTAAAGTAATGAATGATCTGAGTCGTACCAAAAGAGGCCGCCCGCGCGACCCGGAACGCATGAAGCGTGTCATCGAGACCGCCTCACAGCACTTTCTGGAGCAGGGCTATGACCGTGCCAGCATGGAAGCGGTGGCTCTGGCTTCGGGCGTCTCCAAAATGACGCTCTACAACTACTTCCCCAACAAGGACGCCTTGTTTGAGGCCTGCGTGGCCGCCCGCACCGATGGCATGTTCGCGGACTTCATCAGTGCCGGTCTCGACCCGTCACGCCCGGCCGATACGCTCGCCCTGATCGCCCGCCAGTTCCTCGCCCTCATGCGCGCCGACGATGTGCTGAGCATTCACCGCATCCTGTTTGGATTGGCGAGCACGCACCCCGATGTTTGCGCGCGCTTCTACAAGGCCGGCCCGCAACGCATCAACACCCTGGTACAGGATTATCTCAGCGCCGCCAGACAGGCCGGCAGTCTCGATATCGATGACATCGACATGGCGGCCGACCAGTTCATTTCCCTGCAGCTCGGCCGCCCGCACCTCCTGTCCATGCTGGGCCTGGCTCAGCCGACAGCAGAGGAGGACGAGCAGTTGATCCGCGAAAACATCGCCCTTTTCCTCGCCCGCCATGGCAAAGCCGACCCGGACAGCCAGAACTGTCCATGACCTGTGATTCCGAATTAATATTCGGACTCAAATCCATCATGATGCCGTCTTGGCGCAGCCAGTGGCCGCCAGCCAGCCGGAGAAACCCGTTTGATACCTCATCTGATTCTCGTCCATGGCATGTGGAGCCGCGCCGATGTCTGGCAGCGCTGGCTGCCTGCACTGCAGGCCGCCGGTTACGCCACCACGGCGATCGACCTGCCCGGCCATGCGCCCGGCGAGCCTGACAGCGCACTCTGCGGCCTCGGCCTCGATGAATATGTCGAAGCCGTGCTGGAAGTTGTGCGCACGCACGAGCGGCCGGTGCTGATTGGCCACTCGATGGGCGGCCTGATCGCACAGCAGGTGGCCATGCGCACCGAGCTGTCGGCCCTGGTGATGGTCAGCAGCGCCATCCCGGCACCCATTTTCCCCTTGCGTCCGGTCACCCTGCCCGGAACCCTGCGCGTGTTCGCCGACCCGCTGCTCAGACGCAAGAGCTTCCGCCTGCGCGCCTGGGAGGCGAACTACCTGCTGTTCAACCGGATTCCGGATGAACAACGCCCGGCCCTTTTCACCAGGCTCACGGCCGAGTCAGGCCGCATTGCCTATCAGGTCGCCTTCGGTCCGCTCAATCTGGCCGGCAGCAACCGTGTCGACAAGGAACGCATTGCCTGCCCCATGCTGTCACTGGCCGGCCGTCATGACCGCATCGTGCCGGCCTCGGCGAGCCGCCGGCTGGCCGCCTGGTATGGCGAACAAGTGACCTATCGTGAATACCCCGATCATGCCCACATGATGATGGATGAGGCCGGCAGTGATGCCCGCATCGGTGACATCATCGAATGGCTCGGCGCAGTCCGCGAAGCCGGCCCCCAGCGCCAGATCACAGAGCAGGACGCATCATGAGCCACACCCCGCTTTCCGAACTGCAGATCACCGATATCCGGCCCGGCACGGGCAAGGCCGCCGTCAGGGGCGCCCTCATCACGGCCCACTACACCGGCTGGCTCAGCGACGGCACGAGGTTCGACTCGTCCCATGATCGCGGCAAGCCGTTCCAGTGCGTGATCGGCACCGGTCGCGTGATCAAGGGCTGGGATCAGGGTCTGATGGGCATGCAGGTAGGTGGCACGCGCCGGCTCAGCGTCCCGGCCCACCTCGCCTACGGCGAACGACAGATGGGCCCGCTGATTCCGCCGAACTCGGACCTGATGTTCGAGATTGAGCTGCTGGAAGTGCTGACCCGCGACGACTGACGCAGCCGTCAGGCCGCCGGGCCGGCGCGTTGCCAGGCGCCACCGTCCGGCACCACTTCGTACTTGCCCCAGTGCAGGAATTCGTCGCGTGTCAGGACCCGGGTATCACCACGCCCGGGTCCGGCAACGGTCCTGACAATGACCTGGGGCTTGCGCGCGCCGGCTTCACTGGCATCAATGAGGCGACGCACAGCCCAGGTTTCGCCCGCCTCGCCATTGCTGTAGTAACCCCCGATGCGAAGGTCGGCCGGCGTCAGGGCATCATGACTCTGCTGACGTCGCAGCGCCTGATAAATGGCCTGCAGCTCGTCATCGCTGATATCGACCACCGAGTCCAGTTCGCCCAGCGCATCGCGCAGCTGACGGGGCGTGAACGGTGCCTCCGGTGCGAGTGCCGCACCAGGGACTGCGGCGGCATGACGAAAGGCCCAGGCCACCGGATAACGCCGCCAGGGAAACGGGGCATTGAGCACAGTGGCCACCAGCACGATGAGACCGGCATCGAGCAGGACCGGTGACGCCATGAACGACCAGTCCGGCGGGCCATCAGCCGTCACCGCCATGACCACGGACAAGGCCGTGGCACCACCCGGCGGATGAATGCAACGGCAGCAGTGCATGACGCCGATGGCCAGGGCCACCGCCAGGGCAGCCGCGACGATGCCGCCGCCCAGCAGATGCGCCGTGCACAGGCCCGCCAGCGCCGACAGACCCTGACCGCCGAGCACGGCCCAGGGCTGCGAGAGCGCGCCATGCGGCACCGCAAACACCAGCACGGCCGAGGCGCCGATGGAAGCGACCAGCCAGAGCGAATGCAACCCGCCCGCCCCGGCAGCCTGTGCCCAGGCCGTGCTCAGCAGCGCCACACAGGCAATGCCCAGCCCTGCTGTCAGGGTCGCCACCAGACGCTCGCGCCATGACACCGCATGCTCGGGAATGCCCAGTGTATGCCGCAGTGTCCACCACCAGCCTGTCCGCATGCCCGTTCCATCAACGCCTGCCCTGCCGCGATGATAGAGGCCGTGGGCTAGATGCACCAGATCAGTGCGCCGGATCGCGGCATCCGCTCGTCAGGGGGTGGGCAGCGCGGCGGGTGCCGTGCGCGGCTTGTCACGGTAGTTGATATCGACCTGATACGCCTTGCCGGTGGCCGGGTTGATCAGATTGGATATGCCCTGATAGCGCAGCAGCTGTCGCGACTGCAGTCCATACACCACCTCCAGGGGATCGACGAGCAGGCGCAGCAGCGAATCCGGCTCGACACGGAGGCGGAGCGCCGGTTCGCCGGACACGACAAGACGCCCCTGAGGCTTGACCCGGAAGCGGTACTGATCAAGCCGGCCGACCACCGCAAAGCGCAGCGACGCCGGCTTGCCGGCAGCCAGGGTATCGAGGTGATCCACCAGAAAGGCGTTGAATCCGGAGTCGGCCGCCTGATCAGCGACGCGTGGCAGACGCTGACGCTCGAGCTTGCCATCCACCCGCCGCTCCATGCTGATGCCGCCTTTGTCGACGGCGGTGATGCGCTCTTCATAGCCCCCCTGACGCAAACGGTACTGCATCAGCGGCACATAGGGATCGGCCTTGAAGTCGAGCACACGCTCACCGAGCAGACCGCCATCCGGGGCGATATAACGAATGCTGCCACTCAGCCAGCGGCGGCCGTCGAACTGATGCCGGTGGACTTCGGTATAGAGATAGCTACCACTGCCCTGCTCACTGGCATAGCCGAGGTAGCGCTCCTCGCGCAGCTCGGCGGCGGCCGTGCCCACCGCCAGTAGCGAGCTGCCCGCGACGAGGGTCACGGCCAGCCAGTGCGGCGAGTTCATGAGCCCGCCCCGCTGTCCGCCGGCAAGCCGTGCGACGGCAGCGCCCGCTTTTCGAACAGATAGTGACCGACGCCCCACTCGCGACCCTGGTCATAGCCGAACAGCTCGGCGACGGCCATGTAGAACATGCGCCAGCGCTGAAACCAGATGGCTGCCTGATCGGCGCCGTAGCAGGCGGCAAAGAGCGGCATGATGTCGTCACGATGGGCATCCATGCCGGCCAGCCAGTGGTTCGATGTCTTCTCGTAGTGGCGGCCATCGACCCACCACTGGCGCACCAGCCTGAGATCGTCCTGGAAATGCGCCAGCAGGGTTTCCGACGGCATGATGCCACCGGTGAAGAAGTAGCGCGTCATCCAGTCGTCACGCGCCTTGTCCTCGAAGAAATAGGCCAGATGGCGATGCGCGAAGATATGCACGAAGAGCCGGCCATCGTCATGCAGCCAGCCGGCGAGCTTGGCCAGCAGCAGGTCGTAATTGCGCATGTGCTCGAACATCTCGATCGAGAGGATGCGGTCGAAACCGGCGTTCAGCGTGTTGCCGCTGACATCATTTGCCGGGAACTGGAAATCGACAATATTGCCGGTGAGGATGGTGAGGTTGGCGAAGCCGCGCTCATGCGCACGCGCCTGGATGAATTCACGCTGGCCATGCGAGTTGGAGAGCCCGACGATGCGCGAGTTGGGATAGTGCTCGGCCAGCCACAGCGACAGCGAACCCCAGCCGCAGCCAAGATCGAGAATGCGCTGACCATCCTGCAGACCGGCGCGTTCGGCATAGAGCCTGAACATCAGCTCCTCGGCCTCGGCCAGCGTTTCGCGGCCGGTGGGGTACAGGCTGCAGGAGTACTTCAGGCGCGGACCGAGGTGGCGGTGGAAGAACTCGGCGGGCACTTCGTAGTGCTGGGTATTGGCGGCCTGGGTCTCGACCGCGATCGGGCTGGCACGCAGTTCGTCGAACAGCGCCTGCCGGCGCGTGCTGGCCGCTTCGGCATCCTGGCTGCCTTCATCAATCAGGCGCTGGCGCATGAGCTGACGCATGCCGTAGCGGGTCAGGGCATCGGGTAACAGGCCGCGTTCACAGAGATCAATCACATCCATCAGGTCATACTCTTGTCGGTTCGATTCGGATTGGCCGCTTTCGGCGGCCAGGGGATAAAAGCGCTGGTGGTGGCAATGTAGTCGGCATAGTCAGGGCGGGAGGCCGCCGCCTGAGCTTCGGTCACCGGCAGGCCGGACATTTTCAGCAGCAGCCAGGCCATGATCAGCGGCGGCAGCAGACTAAGCCCCCACCAGGGCGCGCCCACGGCCAGCGGGACATAGGCCAGCCAGTGCAGGCATTCAAAGAAGTAATTGGGATGCCGCGAATAACGCCATAAGCCCTGGCGACAGACCTTGCCGCGATTGGCCGGGTTTTCGCGGTGCCGGTGCAACTGGCGGTCCGCCAGGCTCTCACCGCACACCGACACCAGCCAGATCAGCACGGCCAGCGCGATCTGCCAGTCTGCCACCGGCAGCGGACGGATGGCGACCACCCAGAACCCGACCGACAGCAGCAAGGCCATCAGCACCTGGAACTGAAAGAACCAGTACATATTGAAGTCGGCGCGCGCGCCCCACTCGGCGCGCAGACGGGCATAGCGGCCATCCTCGGGCTTGCCGTGATTGCGAATCCAGAGATAGGTGCCGAGGCGCAGGCCCCAGATCAGCGCCAGCACCCCCATGACCAGCCTGCCACTGGCATCGCCCTGGGCGGTCAGGGCATAGATCGCACCGGTGATGCCCAGACTCCAGGACCAGACGGCATCCACCTCGCCGGCATTGCCTGTTCGCCGCTGGATGATCCAGGTCAGCGAAAAGGCCAGCACCATGAATGTGGCAGCGATCACCACGGGCAGGGTCTGGGGAGACAGTAACGAATACGACAGCGACATGATGAATTCCCGGGACAGGTGATCAGGGCAGACGCGCGGCGGACCGTGTGGCCGCAGCATCCGGCAACAGCCGGGCCTTGAGGAAAGCGATGGCGCGGGCATGACTGCGGCCCGGCAGGATGGCGGTCAGGATGTGACCGTAGAGCGGTCGTGTGACACGTGTCACGGCGACATCCGCCGCCTTGAGCGCAGCCTCCAGCATCAGGGTCTGCTCATGAGCCACCAGGGCGTCCAGGCGGCCGTGATAGAGAAAATGCGGCGGGGTCGAGGGCGTGATGTTGAGCACCGGCGAAGCCCTGTCCCAGCTCGCCGGATCCTCATCGCGGGTCTTGCCCAGCAAGGCCAGCACATAAGGGGAATCGGGCCAGACCCGCAGATCCGCGGGCGTGCCACCGGCCACGACAGCAGCCACCGGCAGCGCACTGTCGCGCGCCGGCAGCAGGGAGGCGAGATGGGCCCCCGCCGAATAGCCCCAGACAGCGACCTGTGAAGTCTCCAGTCCCAGGCCCGGACCGTTTTGCTGCAGCCAGCGCAGCACTTGCGCCAGGTCATCAAGCTGGGCGGGAAAACGATGCGCTGGCGCCAGCCGGTAACTGACTGCCAGCGCGGCCAGCCCGCCGCGCGTCAGGCGCCGGCAGATGGCGCGCACATAACCTTCGCGGGGCGATCCGTTGATCCAGCCGCCGCCATGAATGACCAGCACCACAGCCGGGCGGACGACATCCCGCGGCAAATAAAGATCCGCCTCCAGGGCCACCGGCCAGTCATCCGGGGTATAGCGATAGGTAGTGGGCACGACCGTCTCCTGACGGAATTTCTGTATCGGTACTGTCTCAGACACGGGAATCGCGTGTTCGTTACACCCCTCCACAGCAATCGCCGCAAATAAGCCGCTGTACACTGGTCGTCGTCTGTTTTTCCAGCAGAATGGCTGTCATGCCTGCTGCCACCGGATATGTCATGACCCTGCGCCACCGCCTGCGGCGATTATTGCGGCCACCATTCCCCGCCACCTGGCGTCCGTTCGCGCTCCTGCTCCTGTTCGGCGTCGGCCTGACCGCAGCCGGCAGCGGCCAGACCGAGACGTATCAGAACAACTTTCCGGGGCGCGAGCCTCAGGCCCGTGACCTCTTGCGCTGGGCCTGGGAACGCCTTACCGGTCCGGATATCCCGCATGATGTCGCCGCTGTGCCCTGGCAGGCCGTCGATCTCGCCCGCCTCGCCACCCCGGCCGCTGGCCCCCGCGTGACCTGGCTCGGTCATGCCACCGTCCTCATCGAGATCGGCGGATTGCGCATCCTGACCGATGCTTTCCTGACCGAACGGCTCTCCCCCCTGCGCTGGATCGCGCCGCCACGGCGCAAGCCCCTCCCGCTGGCGCTGGCCGACCTGCCGCACATCGATCTCGTGCTGATTTCGCATAATCATCATGACCACCTGGACCTCGCCAGCCTGGAGCATCTGGCCCGCCAGCCGGGAGGCCCGCCGCGTGTCGTGGTGCCGCAGGGTGATGCGGAATGGCTGAGCCGGCGTGGCATTCCGCAGGTCGAGGCCATGTCATGGTGGCAACAGAAAACGATAGGGACACTCACGCTGACTTTCGTGCCGGTGCAGCACTGGAGCCGGCATTTCATGGCACGCGGGCGTGATGAAAGCCTGTGGGGCGGTTATGTGCTGGCAGTGCCGGGATGGCAGCTGCTGTTTGCCGGAGACACCGGCTACTCACCGGACTTCCGTGACATTCAGCAGCGCCTGGGCAACATGGACCTGGCCCTGCTGCCGATCGGAGCCTACCAGCCGCGCTGGCTCACCCGGCGACAGCACATCGACCCGGCTGAGGCGGTGCAGATCCACCAGGACCTCGGGGCGCGGATGAGTCTGGGCATACACTGGGGCACCCTGGTGCTCAGCGATGAGCCCATCCAGCAGCCGCCGCTCGATCTGGCGAGCGCGCGTCAGCAGGCCGGCATTGCCGAGGCCGCCTTTCCGGTCTGGGCCATCGGAGAGACGAAGACATTCACCCTCCCCGCCACGACCCCGGCCGTGAAAGCAGTGCCGCCCGACGGCAAACCTGCCGGCTGACGCTCAGCCGGCATCTGCTATTCAACGGCTGCAGAACCGGGTAGTCTCCGACGCACTGACTATATTCATTGTCAGTTTCAAGGAGAGTCCGATATGCCGCGCAGCCGTCCAGAAGCCATCAGCCCCACCGCCCACTACACCGGCACCGTCTGGCTTCGTCACGGTCTATCGCACCCGGCTTTCGGCACCCTGCGCGGCCATGGCCTGTACTACGCCCTCAAGGCACCGCTGGCGCTCTCCGGAGCCTTGGGCGGGCCGACACTGGAAAGCTTTCTGCTGGCCCGCCATCGCATCA
Source organism: uncultured Paraperlucidibaca sp. (assembly GCA_964511255.1). Taxonomy (GTDB): domain Bacteria; phylum Pseudomonadota; class Gammaproteobacteria; order Pseudomonadales; family Moraxellaceae; genus Perlucidibaca. The sequence goes on along the minus strand of CAZEEQ010000002.1, from coordinate 118,044 downwards.
TCGACCTGCAGCTGGAGCAGGCGATCGAGAGCGGTCAAATCACCCAGATCGTCGAAATCGCGGCCGGCCTGTCGCCGCGCGGCTGGCGCTTTGCCGAGCGCTACAAAGACCGCATCACCTATATCGAGGCCGACCTGCCGGATATGGCCGCCTACAAGCGCAAGCTGCTGATCGATGGCGGACTCGACAGCGAAAACCACCATATCTGCACCGTCAACGCCCTCGTCGATGACGGCCCCGACAGCCTGCGTGAGCTGGTCAGCGGCCTCGACCCGAACCGCGGCCTGGCCATCATCACCGAAGGCCTGATCAACTATTTCGATACTGAAGCGGTGCTCGCCATGTGGCAGCGTTTTGCGCATGTGCTGCATGGCTTCAAGCACGGCCTCTATCTCTCCGACCTGCATGTGCGGTCCGTCAACGAAGGCGCGAGCACCAAGGCCTTCATGGCATTGCTCTCGACGTTCGTGCGCGGCCGCGTGCACCTGCATTTCGACAGCGAGACCCAGGCCTGCGAACAGTTGCTGCGCGCCAGCTTTGAGGAAGCCCAGCTGCTCAATCCGCACAATTTCCGCGCCAGCCTGCCAGACTGTCGTCGTGGCGGTGCCGGCCTAGTTCGCGTGGTGGCCGCGCGCACCGGCATCTGACCGCCCTGCCGGCCGATCGCTGTCAGGCAGCCGGGGCGTTCAGGCCGGGTCAGTGGCCGGCGGCCTGGCCGACACGCGCAGGATGACGATGGCGAAAAAGCAGAGCAGCGCGGCCACGGCAAAGATCGCCGGCGCCGCCTCGATGCGCCAGACCTCGCCCGCCGCCCACGAACCGATCGCCACACCGGTGCCCCAGAGCATGCTGTAGATCGCCTGCCCCTGGCCCTGGTGACCCTCGCCGAAGTGATGATAAATGCGCGTCATGGCGGCCGCGTGGAAGGTCGCGAAACTGGCCGCGTGCAAGAGCTGGGCGCTCCAGATCGCCGCCGGATAGTCCACCAGCAGGCCAATCACCAGCCAGCGCAGCCCCGCCAGCGCCAGACTCCAGAGCATCAGACGCTGTTCACCGACACGCGGCAGCACCTTGTGCATCCAGTAGAACAGCACGACCTCCGCAAACACACCCAGCCCCCACAGCCAGCCGATTTCGGTACGCGAATACCCGTGGCTCTCCAGATGGATGCTGTAGAAGGTGTAGTAAGGCGCATGTGAGAGCTGCAGCAGGAAATGGGCGGCGAAGAAGGTCCACACCGGCCGGCGCATCAGAATCTGCAGAAAACCGTGCTCGGACTGATGACGCTGTGTGGTCGTGATGTCCGGTACGAACAGACTCGCCACCCAGGTGGCCAGCGCGCAGGCCAGCAGGGCCAGCGGCAGACTGCTGACCGGGAAATGATCAAACAGGATGCCCAGCCCGGTACCGGTCGCGATGAAGCCGAGCGACCCCCACAACCGGACCTGACTGTAGCGCGCGCGCTGCTCGCCGAGGTGGGCCATGGTGACCGCCTCGAACTGCGCCAGGATGGCGTTCTGGAAGAAGCCGTAGGCCAGCAGCACGAACGCCAGCGGCCAGAACTCACGCGCCACGAACACGCCGAGCCAGCCGATCGTGATCATGGCCGCGCCCAAGCGCACCAGCAGCAGGCGTTTGCCGGTGCGGTCGGCGATATAGCCCCAGAAATTGGGCGCGATAATGCGGGTCGCCATGACCACGGCCATGAGCTGGCCGATGGCCGCGGCGTCAAAGCCCAGCGACTGCAGATACAGGCCCCAGTAGGGCATGAATCCGCCGATCATGGCGAAATAGAAGAAGTAGAAAGCCCCGAGCGGAACGAAAGGGATGCGCGCGTTGCTCATCCCCGCCCTCCCGGGATCAGGGCGGTTTGCACCTGCGTCACCCCGCGGCTCAATAGGCCGGCTTGACGCCCGGGGCAAGCCCGGCGATCACCGGCGTACCGCTGTTCACGCCCTGGTTCTGGGCACGGTGACGCAGGGCATGGTCGAGCAGCACAATGGCCAGCATGGCCTCGGCGATTGGCGTCGCGCGCACACCGACGCAAGGATCATGACGACCCTTGGTGACCACCTCGATGGCCTCGCCCCTGAGGTTGATGCTGCGCCCCGGGGTGGTGATGCTGGATGTCGGCTTGAGCGCAATGCGCACGATCAGGTCCTGACCGCTGGAGATGCCGCCGAGGATGCCGCCGGCATGGTTGCTCAGGAAGCCTTCCGGCGTCAGCTCGTCACGGTGCTGCTCGCCACGCTGGGCGACCACCGCGAAGCCATCGCCGATCTCGACGCCCTTGACCGCGTTGATGCTCATCATGGCGTGGGCAATGTCAGCGTCAAGGCGGTCGAACACCGGCTCGCCCCAGCCCACCGGCATGCCGCTGGCGAACACCTCCACCGCCGCACCGATGCTGGAGCCCTCCGTGCGCATGCTCAGCACCAGCGCTTCCATCTTCGGCACGGCCTCGCGGTCGCCGCAGAAGAACGGGTTTTCACGCACATAGTCCCAGTCGCAGGTCTGCGCCTTGATATCACCGATCTGTGAAACACGCCCCCGGATGCTGACGCCGAACTGCTCGGCCAGCACCTTGCGCGCGATCGCCCCGGCCGCGACCCGCATGGCGGTCTCGCGCGCGCTGGAACGACCGCCACCCCGGTAGTCGCGGAAGCCGAACTTGTGCGTGTAGGTGTAGTCGGCATGGGCCGGACGGAAGGTCTCGGCAATATTGCCGTAATCCTTGGAGCGCTGATCGGTATTCTCGATCAGCAGCGCGATCGGCGTGCCGGTGGTACGGCCTTCGAATACGCCGGACAGAATGCGGACGATGTCCTCTTCCTTACGCTGGGTCGCGAACGACGAGGTGCCGGGCTTGCGCCGGTCGAGGTCGCCCTGCAGATCGGCCTCGCTCAGGGCGATGCCTGGTGGCACGCCATCGACGATGGCGGTCAGCGCCGGACCGTGGGACTCACCCGCGGTCATGACACGAAAGATTTGCCCAATGCTGTTACCGGCCATGAGTCACGCTTCCTTCAGAACTTTGCCACCGGGCACGACAGCCCGGCAAACCCATCAAATGCTGCTGTCGAACAAGGCCTGGTGCTCACGGCAATCCGCCGCGGTCAGCACGAAAACGCCGTTGCCGCCACGCTCGAACTCGACCCAGACAAACGGCACGTCCGGGAAGGTCTGCTCCAGCGCCCACTGTGAATTGCCCACCTCGATCACCAGCACGCCATCCTCGGTGAGGTAGTCGGCGGCTTCGGCGAGGATGCGCTTGGTGACATCGAGACCATCCGGGCCGGAGGCCAGACCCAGCTCCGGCTCGCGCAGGAACTCCTCGGGCAGGTCGGCCATGTCCTCGGCATCGACATAAGGCGGATTGCTGACGATGAGATCGTAGCGCTGACCCGGCAGCTTGCTGAAGACATCCGACTCGAGCAGGCTGACGCGCTCCTGCAGATTGTGATGCTCGACGTTCACTGCCGCGACCGACAGCGCATCCAGCGAGATGTCCGTGGCGTCAACGAAGGACTCCGGGAACTCCTTGGCGCAGGCAATGGCGATGCAGCCCGAACCGGTGCAGAGATCGAGAATGCGCAGCGGCTCATCCTTCAGCCAGGGCAGGAAGCGGTCTTCGATCAGCTCGGCGATGGGCGAGCGCGGCACCAGCACGCGCTCGTCGACATAGAACGGATGGCCGCAGAAATAGGCCAGATTGAGCAAATAGGCCAGCGGTGTGCGGTCATTGACACGCTTGCGCAGGGTCTCGGCGATCTGCGCGCGCTCGCTGGGCAGCAGCCGGGCGCCGAGAATTTCCTCATCCGCCGACCAGTCCAGGCTCAGCGTCTGCATCACCAGCGCGCTGGCCTCGGCAAACGGGTCACTGGTGCCATGGCCGAGATGAACATCACAGCCGCGGAAGCTGCTGACGCAAAAACGGATCCAGTCGCGAATGGTCACCAGCTCCTTGACGGCTTCAGCGAGCAGGTCATCGGACAGGGTCAGGGCAGGCAGATCGTGGCTCACGCGGGCTCCGGGAACAGCTGAATGGGGTCAAGGGCGTGATTCTACATGGATTTTTGCAGGGACGGGATGGCGCATGCCGGGTGAATGGTCGGTGGTCGGCGCTGACCGCTGCGCGGTGATTGCGCCGATGTCGGGGCACTGGCATGCTCGGTGACAGAGAATTTGCGGTATTTGACGGCAGGGAGTGCTGTAGCTGCTTTTTCAAGGCATTGAAAGCCTTGGACTTCCCCATCACCTCCCCCGTCTTATGCAGCAGGTCGAAGTTATTACACAGCAGGACTGCTGTATAAACCAAGTTATACATTTTAGGGGAGCTTATGAGACTTTTAGCTGGTTTATTATTTTTCTTCTCTGCATGCTCTCATGCCAACACCCCGTCGGAGATTGCAGAAAAATTTCTTTCCGCTTTTGCGGTTGATTCTGCAAAAGCTACTGACGGCTTGTTGGTTGGTAGTGAGTTGCAAAAACAGCCGCAGGCAGTTTTTGCATTAAAAACACAGCTTGCAACTACAACACCAATGTATGGAAAGCCTCTTGGGTTTGAAAGGGTTGTTGATCAAGAAATATCGCCATCACTGCGAAGGCTTGTTTATATACAAAAATATAAATCATTGCCCATGGCGTGGGAGTTTTATTTTTATAAGGCGGAAAAAATTTGGGTTGTCACTGAGTTTAACTCAAAAGATCGAGCGTCTCAAATTGTTGGCAGCATTAAGTAATGTATAACAATATGCTTGAGTCGATGCCGTTTGAGCGGCACGACTCAGCTTGATCGTTAGATATCACAATATGCTTCGCTTCTACCCTGATAAGACGAAAGTCATTTTCTTTGACCTCGAGTACTATGTTCCCGCCAAGGACCGGAGCCGAAAGACTCCTGGTGGAATGACATTTTCTCCAGTATTGCCGGGTCACAAAATTCTTGGGGGCTCATTCCAGACCTACTATCCCATACAAGATCGTGTTGGAAAAAAGCACAACTTTTGGGAGTGGCAGCTAGGCAGTGAAGTGGCTGTGTTGCGAGAGATTTTTCAACTGCTCCAGCGAGAATGGCAATCTATAGAGGCAAAAAATCAAGCAGGTTCCTTAATGCTTTCTGGCATTGGAATTTCTCACAGCGACATACCTGCGTTATTGGCACGACTTTCTTCAAACTCTATTGCTAGCCAAGATAGGATCTACGATATACTGTGCGGCTGTCGCCAGATAGATTTGGCGACTGCAACTTACTGTCAGTTTTCTTTCAATCAAGCATATTTTGCTTATCCAAAGACAAAGTCGGCTTTGTATCAGAAGTATCTTAAGGGCAAGACATTGGAAACAGGAAAATCTGTTTGGGATATGTATGAGGGCAAAGACTTCGGCTCGATTGAAAGTCGCTGTAGCGAAGAAATTGATGACGCTCTCGCTATCTACAAAGCCATGTTCGATATCAAGAAGCAAAATGATCGCTCTTTAGCGCGACTAAAGAAGCTGGATAAGTTGGCCGAAGCACCGTCTCCCATTGCGAGTGGAATCTAACATGGTGCTCAACCTCGCTCCCTTCGGTCGCTGGACGCTGCACGATAAAGCTGCGCAGCGCCAGTTAGCTCTACGTTATGCAGAACCAAATCGGGAAGCCTTGCGTTAATCTGAGCTCGCCAAACCCTCAAAGAGCAAAAAAATGAATAAAAAATACTTCCTGAATGCTGAAAATATTAAAGCCCTTGTCTATGGCCTTGGTGGGGGTATAGCCACCGATATGATTATGGTTGAAGGTAAGCCTATAAATTACATGTATCGCGAAGAGCCAAATGAGCCCTCTGACAGTGGATGGTGTTTTATGTCTGGCTACGAATCTCAGGAGTATCTGGACAATCCAGATAATATGGCAATATATGACCTAAATACTATTGCTAACTACTCTCCCGACATTGTTCCTTTTCTGGAGGCTCCTTACGGCAGTGCATATGAAAGGAATGAAGCTGGGAAGTTTTTTGCAGTAGAAAACTAATGCATAACAAGGCAATAAACCGGATGGATTTTAAGTGGCATTTTTGACATTCCGCTTCGCTCCATTTTATGGCAAAAGTGCTACTTAAAACCCACCGGTTATCGCAACGTTAGGTCTCATATGCGCGCACTCTATCGTCCGCTCCTTGCCCTCCTTGCATTTACGGGAGTGGTGCAGGCAGACCCAAACATGTCATCACTTAAGGCTGCCTTTCAGCAATCTCGTGCTGAAAGAAATATTGATCTTGTATTGCCCGTTTTTATGCGGTCAAAGCTTTACATAGTTACGGGCGGCAAAAGTGAATCAAAGGATTACTTTCTGGCCCCATCGCCGGACAAGGACCGTTTCTGCATCACGGTCTCGGAAGAAATTGAAAATCTAAAGAACATTAGCTGGCCGAAGACTGAGGTAAGCGGTGAAAAGTTAATTAAAGAACTTCCGCCAAACATTGAGATCGTCATCTTTTATAAAGACGGCGGCGACTACATTACGCGAGAGCACTTGCAATGGTACAGAGGTCTAATAAACAAATGAGACCTAACCCTTCGGTCAAGCGGTACCGTCTTCCGGCGTGCCGCCTCCAGCCGGCCCCTTACCTCCAACGCTAGGCATTCATATTATTGCGAAGGGAGCATCGCGTGATGCTTATACGATTTAGTTTCCAGTTTTGTCATGATCATGGGCGGCAGCGTAGGATTTCTTGCGGCACGAGGCCATATTGATCTCCATCGTGGAAATGTTGAAAAGGCAAGGCAGTGGAGGCAAAAATACGGTAGCTTTCTTACTTGGGCTGGTCCAGCCGTAGTTTTGTTCGGTTTTTTACATTTTTCCGGTGTTATGTAGTTAGCAGCAGGGCGTTCAGTTGCATCGTTATAAGCCACAAAAGGGAAACCTTATGAGAGCCGTCACGGTAATCGTTGTCGCCTTGGTCGCCGTAGGGTGCGCCCCACAGCAGTCAGCCAAGACCACGCCGCAAATCACCAACTACGAAGCGAAGGGCAATCTGCAAGCTACTCAACCGATCGCTTGTGTCGGTCTAGCTGAGCTGACAAACCGTCATACCCCTGCCGATATTTTTCCGGGAGTTCGTCAGTGCATCGACTCGGGAGAATACGGAAAAGCAGCCGATCTCTTCGCGGTAGCAGGCGTTTACGGAAGGTTCGACATGTTGCGCGTGGCCGACAGGACAGCGCACCAAGCCATCACCGTGCTTCAGATGAACACCCTGGGTTCGCTCAAACAAGCACGCGTTGACGCCTTTCAAGAATCAATAAAAGGCCGGTTTGAAGCCAGATCCAGCGACCTTGTACGGATTTGTGATCACGTTAAGAGCAGTGGTGCTCCTGCATATCAGCCTGTGTATATGCTCCAGCACGGAATGAGCGCGTTTACTGGAGTTGGTGGAGGAATAAAAAGCGACTTCAACCGGGCTGAAGCATGGGCTGCATCCCTTGATGGTGACTTGCATTGCCCGAAGTGAGTGTGGCGCATCACAAGCGGTTGCAGGCGACGCCCTCGCGCCGCGCGCTCGGTGCGCCTGAACTCAAACGGCGCTGGATGTCAGTCCCATGGCGGTATCGCGCGGTGCCGTGTTCAAACCCTATAATTTTGCTCACTGCCTTACCGGTATGGATCACACATGAAAGACCCGCTCCTGACCGCCCTGCGCCGCCAGATCAAGGCTGAAGCCCCGGCAGCACCGACTGCGAAGCCGGCCACCGTCAGCGTCAAGGCCCGTCCCGAGCCCGAACTCAGCGACGAGGAGCTGTTCGCACAGGCCACCAAAGGCGCCCGCCGCATGGAAACGGCCACACCTCCCCCGCCCCGGGCAGCCAGGCCGCGCAAGCCGGATGCCATGACCCTGCTGCGCCGTGCCCAGGCCGAAGGCCAGGAGGAGCGCGATCAGGTCGCCCTGTCGGATACCGTGGCATTGCAACAAGGCATCGCCCCGGAAGCCTTGCTCAGCTTCAAGCGCAATGGCGTGCAGGAGAGGCAGTTCGACCGCCTCAAGTCCGGCCAGCTGCCCTGGAAAGCAGCCGTGGACCTGCATGGCTGCAACTTGGAGCAGGCCCGCGAGGCGGTGCTGCAACTGCTCGATGAAGCCGCGCGTGACGGGGTGCAGGTGGCGAAAATTGTGCATGGCAAAGGTCAGGTCAACGGCCAGGCGCTGCTCAAGACCGCCGTCAACGGCTGGCTGCGTCAACTCCAGCCGGTGCTGGCCTTCGCCAGCGCACCGCCACGAGATGGTGGTAACGGTGCCGTGCTGGTGTTGCTGCGGCGTCAGCGGGAAAACGGTCCGCCTGCCGAGCAGTCTGGCCAGCACCCGGAAAAATCGCCCGGCTGACACCCGTTCCGGTGTCCGTCATTGTAGGCTTTACTCGCCCCGGTCTTCTCGCTACGGTGCGCGTCCACTTACTGCCTTTGTACGAGACAAATCATGGAAAACGCCTACGCGGACATCATCCGTGCTGTTGGTGAAGACCTGGGCCGCCCCGGCCTGCTCGATACCCCGAAACGCGCCGCCAAGGCGTTCAAATACCTTTGCAAGGGCTATGAGGAAGACCTCGACACCATCGTCAACGGGGCTGTTTTCCCCTCTGACAACGACCAGATGGTGCTGGTCAAGGATATCGAGCTCTACTCACTCTGCGAGCATCACCTGCTGCCCTTCATCGGCAAGGTGCATGTCGCCTATATCCCGTCCGGCAAGGTGCTGGGGCTGTCCAAAGTCGCCCGTATCGCCGACATGTATGCGCGCCGTCTGCAGATCCAGGAAAACCTGACCAAGCAGATCGCCGACGCGATTCAGCAGGTGACCGATGCCAAGGGCGTCGCCGTGACCATCGAAGCCAAGCACATGTGCATGATGATGCGCGGCGTCGAGAAGCAGAATTCGGTGATGAAGACCTCCATCATGCTCGGTCTGTTCCGCAGCAACGCCCAGACCCGCAACGAGTTCCTGTCGCTGATCAAGGACTGAGCGCCGTCCCGGTCGTCACCCCCGTCATGGCGGTGACGACGCCTCACTCTTCCCAGGTCTTGCACTCGGCATCGGCCGGCACATGTTTGCAGCGCACCCGCTTCATGATGCTCATGATGACCGGGTCGTAGACGCGCTCACGGGTCAGGCGCAGACGCGCCTCGCGCAGCATCTGGTAATACTTGTCACGCTCGTCCTGCGGCAGATCGATCCAGAGTCTGGCCGGCACTTCCTGCTCCGCGGCCTTGAGCAGTGCAAATACGCCATCGACATACTGCAGGCCAAACTGGCGGAGCTGGTTCAGACGGGTATCGAGATCGGGGATTTTCGGCAGCACCAGATCACGCCGCAGCACGATGGTGCCGGTGGCCTGCAGCAGCGGAAAACGGATCACCCCGCCCTTCGTGCCCATGCCCTTGTACAGCTCCAGCGGCTTGAAGCCCATGGCCGGCGCGGCAATGATATCGGCCTGGCCATTGTTGAACTTGGCGCCGTAGGAAGTGAAGTCGGCGGCCACCGGCTGCGCCCCCAGGCCCGAGATCATCTTGGCCTGTATCGGATCCCAGTCCAGCACCACCACGCGCTTGCCGGCGGCCTTGCTGAGCGAGTTGATCTGGCGGTCATTGACCACCACGAAAATGGCCCCGATGGGCAGGATAGCCGCGACCTGATAGCGTCCGTTGATGGCCAGCGAAGCCACCACCGGATTCGCCAGCATCTGCATCAGTGACTTCATTTCCTCGTAGCTGCGCAGATTGCCGGGCGCATCAATGCTGCCGACCGTGAAATTGAACTGCTTGGCGCGCAGCGTCGACATGGCGGCGGCATCGCACTGGCCGGCCTTGAGGTCCTCCGCCACCACCCGCTCGTCAGTGTAGGCCTTGATGTCGGCGATCAGATTCCATTCCCGGGCAAACTTGGCCAGCTCGCGCGCCGTCGAGATGATCTTGCCCTCGGGCCCCATGGGATCAAAGATGCAGACGCGCAGGTTCACCGGCTTCGGCAACGGCTGCGGCAGACCGACACGGCCCGGCTTGGCCGCAGCCGGCAGACTGACCCTGTCGTCGGCAGCATGGGCAACGGTCAGCGGGAGACCCAGGCTGGCAGCCAGCAGCCAGCTCAGGAAGATACGGATATTCATGGCGGATTCCTCGTCAGCACCGGCAGGCCGAATAGCGCCGGATCAGGCACTTATTCGTCGAACAGGCTGCACTCTTCGTTTCCCGGATCATGCTTGCAGCGCACGCGCTTGAGCAGATTCATGGTGGATGTGTCGTAGACACCATCCTGCGTCATGCGGATACGCGCCTGACGCACCATGCGCGAATAGCGATTGCGCTCGTCAGCGGAGAGCTCCATCCAGACGGCGGCCGGGATGGTCTTTTCCGACGCCTTGAGGCGCTCGATGAAGCTGTCGACGAAGCCCAGTCCGTATTCACGCACCAGCCGCAGACGCACATCCAGATCGGGGATCTTCGGCAACAGCAAATCACGTCGCAGCAGGATGGTTCCGGTCGCCTGCAGCAGGGGAAAGCGGATCACTCCGCCCTTGCTGCCGATGCCTTTATAGAGTTCCAGCGGCTGATAGGCCATGGCGGGGGCGGCAATGATATCGACCTGGCCGTTGTTGAATTTGCCGCCATAGCTGGTGATGTCGGATGGCACCGGCTGGGCGCCGATCGCCGAGATCATCTTGGACTGCGAGGCGTCCCAGTCGAGCACACCGACACGCTTGCCGGCAGCTTTCTCGATGGAATTGATGCTGCGGTCACGGGTCATGACATACAGCGCCCCGATCGGCAACACGCCAGCCACCTGATAACGCCCGGAAATCGACATCGGCTCGAAGGCCGGATTGGCCAGCACCCGCAACAGCGTTCTGACCTCTTCATAGCTGCGCAGATTGCCCGGCGAATCAATGCTGCCGACCATGCGATTGAACTGACGTGCGCGCAGCGTGGTGATGCCGACGACATCACACTGCCCGGCTTTGAAATCCTCGGCGGCGACCTGCTCCTGAAGATACACCTTGACCTCGACGACCAGACTCCACTTGCGGGCCTCCAGCACGAGATCCTTGGCCATGTTGGCCACCGGCCCGTTGGCGCCGATCGGGTCAAAAATACAGGCGCGCAGATTGACCGGCCTGGGCAACGGCTGCAATGACGACTCGGCAGCCGGCAGCAGTCCCGGCCAGGGCAGCAGGGCCAGCATCAGGGCCAGCAGGGGGGACAGACGGCGGCGGTGCCCGAAAGGCCTGTTCATGGCGACACGCTCCATTCTTGTTGTTTTCCCGTGTGCTGCCCGGTGGCGGCCTACCCCCGGAGCCTACGACCAATACCGGCAGCCCGATTGACCCGGATGACGACGACCCGGGGCGCGTCAGTCAACCGGCGCGCAGATGCCGCACGGCGGCCGCGACATCGTCACAGCAGTGCGCACTGGACGGCAAACAATCCTCGTCACCCGGCCGGTACTTCCCGGTGCGCACCAGAATGCCCGGCATCCCGGTCGCGAGGGCGCCAAGCACATCGGCCTCGGCATCATCACCGATCATGACGACCTCGGCCGGTGCCAGGCCCATGCTGGCTGCAGCCAGGGTGAACATGGCTTGTCCGGGCTTGCCGATGACCTCGGCCTCGATGCCCGCGGCGTACTCCAACGCCCGGACAAAAGGACCGGCATCCAGCTCCAGACGTTCACGCCCCTGAAAATAGCGATTGCGGCCGACCGCCAGCAAAGGCGCCCCCTGTCTGAGCAGGGCAAAGGCCTCATCGAGGCGGCGATAGTCAAACCCTTCTGCCGCATCACAGAGCACCACGGCATCAGGATGCCGGCAGTCCAGTCCGTCAAATTCGCCGCGAATATCAGGATGGATCAGCAGGTAGGGACGCAGACCACGGGCACGCACGACATCGGCGACGACACGCGGCGCGGCGAAAAGCTGATCCGCCTGCACCGGCAATCCCAGGGCCTGCAACTCAGCAAGAATGACCGACTGAGGCCGCCGTGAGGTATTGGTGAGCAGACGCCAGGGCAGACCGGCGGCATTCAGCGCCTGCACTGCCGCCAGCGCGCCCGGCAGCAGCCGGCTGTTGTCGGTGAGCACACCGGCAATATCCAGACAAACGCCTTTCGCGGCGCTCACGACCGCACCGGCATGGGTCGCGCCAGCGCGCCCAGCAAGGCCCCCATGAAGGTGATGGCAACCCCCAGCGCCGTGCCGCGCGTCAGCGTCTCATTGAGAAAAGGCACGGCCAGCAGCGTGCCCAGCACCGGCACTGCCGACATCATCACCGCGACCTTGACGGCACCGAGCAGCTCGGTTGCCTTGGCATAGGTCCACATCGCGCAACAGACCACCACAAAACCCTGAAAGAACGCCTGCAGGGCAATCTCGCTGCCGGAAGCGATATCAATATGCTTGGGCAGGAACAGGACATAGACCGGCAGGTAAAGCAGTGCCGACATGGCGACCACGCCGAGGGTGACATCGAAGGCCCGCACCTGCCAGCGCTTGAGCATGACCGTGAACAGGGCCCAGAGCAGGCTGGCACCGACGAACATGAGATCACCGGACAGCGAAGACTCGCCCTCTCCGTCACGACTGGCCGAGAACAGCGTGGCCACGCCAAGCACGATCAGGATGAGACCGACACTGCGCACGCGCCCGGGCCGCTCGCCCAGCAGGAAGAAAGCGAACAGCGAGGTGAACAAGGGCAGCATGCCCGAAATCAGCACGGCGCCATGACTGGCCGGCGCCTGGGAGAAACCACCGTAGGCCAGCAACGGGTAACTCAGCCCGGCCAGTACGGCAAAGAGCAGAGATTGATAAAGCGCCAGCTGACGCAGCTCGGGCTGGAGCATGCGCGGCAGCCACCAGGGCGACAGCACCAGCGCGGCCGTGCCGATGCGCAATGCCGCGATATCGTATGGCGTGAGCGACCCCTTGCCGCCCAGGCGCGAAATAATGACGAAGCCCGACCAGATCAGCAGGGTAATGGCGGCGTAAAGGTAACCCGCCTCGGCAGTCTTGCTATCTTGCATGCGGATGATTTCCGGCCCGCTCAGGGAAGACCCCACTTTATCACTTTGGCATGACCGTGGCTGACTCGGGTATAACTGCCGGCCATGAATGACATTCTGCCCATCACCCCCCTGCTGCCGGATCTGCTGGCCACACTGACGCAGCACACGGCTGTCGTGCTCGAGGCGCCGCCGGGCAGCGGCAAGACCACGCGCGTGCCGCTGGCCCTGCTCGCCGGCGGTGCCCGCGAAATGCCAGCCGACCAGCTCCCTGGCGGCGAGCCGGACTGGCTGGCCGGCCAGCGGATCGTCATGCTGGAGCCGCGTCGTCTCGCGGCCCGTTCGGCGGCGCGCTACATGGCCTCACTGCTGGGCGAGCCGGTCGGCCAGCGGGTGGGCTACCGCACCCGCCTCGACACCCGCGTCAGTGCCGCCACCCGTATCGAGGTCGTCACCGAAGGCATCCTTGCACGCTTGCTGCGAGATGATCCGGAGCTCAGTGCCTATGGCGTCGTGATTTTCGATGAGTTTCACGAGCGCTCGCTGCAGGCCGACCTCGGGCTCGCCCTTGTGCGCGAGTGCCAGGAGGTACTGCGGGAGGATCTGCGCCTGATCGTGATGTCCGCCACGCTGGATCCCGGTCCGCTGTCACGCCTGCTCGGCAATGCCCCCGTGCTCTCCTGTGACGGCCGCATGTTCCCGGTGGAGGTGCGCTATCGCCCGCCCGGCCGCACGCCCCTGCTTGACCATCTGCGCCTGGAGATCCTGCGCCTGTTGCGTGAGGAGACCGGCTCGCTGCTGGTCTTCCTGCCCGGCGAAGGTGAAATCCGCCGCCTTGCCGAGCGTCTGCAGGATGCCATCGCGCCGGATACCGAGCTTTGCCCGCTCTACGGTCAGCTCGCCGCCGATGCCCAGGATCGCGCCATCTCGCCCAGCCCCGCCGGACGCCGCAAGATCGTGCTCGCCACCGCGATCGCCGAGACCAGCCTGACCATTGAAGGCATTCGCATCGTGGTCGATGCCGGCCAGATGCGCACGCCGCGCTTCGACCCCGGCTCGGGCATGACGCGGCTGGTGACTCAGCGCGTCGCGCAGGCCAATGCCGAACAGCGTCGTGGCCGCGCCGGACGCCTCGGACCGGGGCTCTGCATCCGGCTCTGGAGCGAAGAGGAGCAGCAGCGCCTGCGCGCCTTCGCCACCCCGGAAATTCTCGAAGCCGACCTGGCCGACCTGGTCCTCGAACTCGCCGCCTGGGGCGTGCGCGACGGCGCCGGCATGGCCTGGCTGGATGCGCCGCCGGCACCGGCCTGGGCACAGGCGCGCGAACTGCTGCAGCGTCTCGACGCGCTCACGGCCGACGGCAGCATCACGCCTCACGGGCAGGCCCTGCTCAAACCCGGCCTGCCCCCGCGTCTGGCGCATCTGCTCGTCCGCGGCCGCGCGGCCGGCCTCGGGCATCTCGCCGCCGACCTCGCCGCCCTGCTGTCGGAACGTGACCTGCTGGGCTGGCAAGCCGGTGCCGACATTCACGCCCGCCTCGCCCTGCTGCGCGGCGAAGGTCATGACGCGCGCGCGGACGCGGGTCGCCTGCGGCTGATACGGGACAGCGCGCGCCGGCTGGCCGCCAGCGGCCATGACAGGAACGATGGTCAGCGCGGCGACAACAACCGCGCGGCGCCTCGTGACACCGCTGCCGATGTCGGCCGCCTGCTTGCACTGGCCTGGCCGGATGGGATCGCCCGCCGCCGTCCGGGACGCGAGCCACGCTATCTGCTGGCCAATGGCCGTGGCGCCATGCTGGCCCCGGATGACCCGCTGGCCGGCGAAACCTGGCTGGTGGCGGTCGAACTCGACGGCCAGAACCGCGAGGCGCGCATTTTCCAGGCGGCACCGGTGGATCAGGCCGATATCGAAACGCTGTTTGCCCGTCACATCCATCAGCATGACGAGTTCGGCTGGGATGCCGCCAGCGCCGCCGTGACCGCGCGCCGCAGCCGCCGCCTCGGTGCCATCACGCTGTCCGAGAACCCGCTGCCGCGTCCCGATCCGGATACCTTGCTGCCAGCATTCATGGCAGGGCTGAAGGAAGCGGGCAGCAGCGCCCTGCCCTGGACGCCGGCGCTGCGGCAGTGGCAGGCGCGCGTCGGCATCCTCCACCGGCTGGAGCCCGCCGCCTGGCCCGATGTCTCGGATGCCGCCCTGATGGCCGGTCTGGCGGACTGGGCCGCGCCCTGGCTGCACGGTCTGAGCCGCCTCAGCGAGCTGGCCGGCTTCCCCCTGCAGGATGCCCTGACCAGCCGGCTCGACTGGCCGCAGCAACAAGCGCTGGCGCAGGCGCTGCCGGAGCATCTGACGGTGCCCAGCGGCTCATCGGTGGCGATCGATTACACCCCGGAGCACGGGCCGGTGCTGGCCGTGAAGCTGCAGGAAATGTTCGGACTGAGCGAAACCCCACGGCTGGCACAGGGGCGTGTGGCGCTGACGCTGCACCTGCTGTCGCCGGCCCGACGTCCGACCGCCGTGACCTCGGACCTGGCTAGCTTCTGGCGTCAGGGCTACCCTGAGGTCCGCAAAGACCTGCGCGGGCGTTACCCCAGGCATCCCTGGCCCGAGGACCCGCTGACGGCGCCCGCACAACGCGGTGTCAAGCATCCGGCCCGGCGCTGAAGGCCCTCTGCAGCGTGCGGCTGTCCAGCCGCACCTTCACCAGATACATCACCACCAGCGTATTGAGCAGCAGCACCGTGACCTTCACCCAGGTCACACCCTGAAAAATCTCGTACAGCTCGAAGGGCAGATAAATCGCGCCGGAGAAGATGCCCAGCCATTCGCCCCAGGCCCGCATGTGCCACAAACCCCAGGCCTCGACAAATCGCAGCAGCGCATAACCGAAAGCCAGCAGGGCCAGCAGCGACAACCGCGAGGCATCGACATGTGATGCCGCCAGCAGCAGCACCTGCGGATAGTGACGGGTCGGATCGACCTGGAGCGAGCGCATGAGTGCAATCGCCAGCGCCTCGATGTTGCGGTGCATTAGCGACAATAGCCCGAGACCGACCACCAGGACCAGCGTGCCCTTGAACGCCTCGAACAAGGCGATGGCACGCACACCGCGGTCGATCCTCGCGGCGTCAGAGGGGAGCATGAGGGGCCTGCAGGAAGCCGCGAATGGCGTCAGCGACAGCCTCCGGACTCTCATCGAGATGGAGATGATGACCGCCAGGCAATGCGACGCGCCGGAGATCGGCAAAACACGCCATGCGTTCACTGTAAGGGCCTTCCGGAAACGGTGCGCCCTGCTCACCGCGAATCAGCAGCGTCGGCGCCGTGATGGCCCGGATGCAGGACAGCACCTGGGCCTCGCTGAAACGCATCAGCGAGTTCTGGCGCAGGCGCTTGTCGGTACGCCAGACCAGCTCGCCGGCCTCGGTCGTCTCCAGGCTGCGCGTGCACAGAATACGTGCCGCCGTTTCACTGAGCGCCCCGGTCAGCCCGTTCATGCGGGCCTGCACCGCCGCCGCTTCACTGGCGATGGCCTTGCGGCCTGGGCGGAAGTCGCGATAACTCTCCAGCGATGACCGCGTCTGCTCGGCATAGTGCTCGGGGTCAGCCGTGATCGGCCCCAACCCTTCGATCAGCACGAGACGATGGATACGCTCCGGCATGAGGCCGGACAGCATGAGCGACATGCCGGCACCCAGCGAGTGACCGACCAGGATCACCGGCTGCTCCGGGCGCAGATGATCAATCACCGCCAGCAGGTCATCGAAGTAGTCGGCATTGTGATAGCGCTGTCCCGGCGGACGCGGACCGCTGAAACCATGCCCGGGAAGGTCGATGGCATGAATCGGCTGATCGGGCAGCAGAGGCGCCAGACGATCAAAGGTCGCGGCGTTGTCCATCCAGCCATGCACGGCCACGATGGGCAGGCCGCTCGCCTCGGCATGCCAGGTCCTGACTGCGATGTCGCCACGACCGAAAGGCAGATGCAGGCGTTGTTCACGGGCGGTCATGTCACAGATTCTCCAGTCGTGCCGGCAGCGGCCATGGCAGAGACCAGACAGCAGACTTGCTCAGCGGTCTGGTCAGGATACTCCAGGGGAAACATATGTCCGCCAGGCAGCATCAGATGTTGCAGGTGCTGCTGTCGCGCCAGCCGGACATGGGTGCCGAGACGGCGGAACTCGCTGTCTTCGCCCGTGATCACGGCGCCCGGCAGTCCCAGCGGCTTGCGATAAGCCCAGAGGTTGCAGGGACCATTGCGGAAAACCGCCACTTCGGCGGCCGCGCTGAAGCGCAGGCGCACACCCTCCGGGACGTCCTCCAGACCATAACGCAGATAGTCATCGAAACATTCCGGCTCGAAATCGCGAAACAAGGCCTTGTGCCCGAGGTTCTCGCGCGCCGCCTGACGATCCGGCCAGACCTCGCGGCGGTGTTTGCTGCGCCCTGCCGGCGTGACCCTGTCGATCTGACCGGTGAGTTTGGCCAGCCCCATCATGAGTCCGGGCATGCCGTTCATGGCGGGCGGGTCCATCAGAATCAGGCCCGAAAACAGGCCGGGATGCCGGTGCGCGGCGATCAGCGTGGACAGCCCGCCCATGGAGTGACCGATACCGATCACCGGTCCGAGCGCCTGACGCCTGACCGAAGCGGCAATTTCATCCGCCATGTGGGTCCAGCCGGCATTCACCGGATAGGCCGGGTCATGGCAAAGCAGCGGCACCTTGAGCACACTGCCGGCATCGGTCAGGCCGCGCAGAAAGCGCCCGTAGCACGCAGACGGAAAACCGTTGGCATGCGCGAAATGCAGGATCGGACGGTTCACAGCTTCTGCACCGTCAGACCCAGCTGCTCGACCACCGCCCGCTGCGTTGCCGGCGCAATGACAGCGGTCGCCGCATGGCCGGGAACGAGATAGCGCGAGGCAACGGTCTGCAGGTCACTGATGCGCAGGGCCAGCAGACGTTCGCGCAGGCGCTGACGCTGCGTCACGCTGCGGCCGTAGAGCGCGTTATGGAAAGCCTGGCGCGCCTCACCGGCGGGTGACAGCGGCTTGTCCATGTCGGCGAAGATGCCGAGCATGGCTTCTTCCAGCGCGTCATCACCATGCCGGGCGGACTGCAGCCAGTCGAGACTGCGGTCAAAATCGAGCAAGGTGTCGGCGAGACGCGGGTCACGATAAGAATAAAAGCGGAAAGCACAGGCATTGCCGTCATAACCGGCCCCGCCACCATAGGCGCCGCCCTGCTCGCGAATGCTGCGATGCAGGAAACCATTGCGCAGGAAGCCACCGAGCGCCATCAGCGCCGCCGCATCCGGATGATCGACCGGCACCGCCGGATAGACCCGGGCACAGAACTGGACCTGGGTCTGGGTCAGCCAGGCTTCCTGGACACGACCCTCGCCGGGTGTCCACACCCAGTCTTCACCCGCCGCGGCCGTGGGCGCACCGGCCCATAGCGACGTCAGGCTGTCGCGCGCCGCCGCAAGCCCCTCTGCTTCGCTGATCAGCAGCAGCTGGCGCGGTGCCTGACGCACCTTGTCATGCAGGGCAGCGAGTTCGGCGAGCAGGCCGGCGCTGTCATCACCGCCGGCATCGGCGGCCTGCTGCTCATGCAGCTGACGCAGGAAACGGATGCCGTTGAGGCCGCTGTGACGCTGCTGAAAGGCCGCCAGTGCACTGAAACCGCGCGCCGCCGCCGCCATGGCCAGGGCATGCCCCTGACCGGTGATGCTGGCCTCCCAGCGGCCCTTGAGCTGGGCCAGGATGTCCCGCACACGCTGCGACTCATCGAAGCGCAGCGCGAAGAATGTGTCTCTGAGCAAGGCCTGGAAGTCGGCCTGGTGATGCACCAGCGCCTTGCCGTTGATGACCAGATGCGCCTGCGCCTGATTGGCATCATCAAGGCTGGTGCGCGCCGACAGGCTCATGCGCAGGCCGCCACTGACCGCCGACTGGCGCTGCTGCACGGCCCTGTAATCGGCCGCACCCACGCCCAGCTCGGAAAACAGGCTGGTGTAAAGTGGCAGCAGCTGGGTTTCACGCGCGCTCAGCGCAGGCAGGTCGACAATCAGCTGCTCATACAGCAGGCCATTGGTGCCCTGGGCATAACGGGTCAGCGGCAAGGCCTGCGCACTACCGGCAAACAGCGTCTCGCGCTCGCCAGCCAGCGACTTCACCTGGGCCGGCACATCCGCCAGCGTCACTTTGGGCAGCAGCGAGACGTCGTTTTCCTGGGCCTGGCGCACAGCCAGCGCTTCCGCCTGCTCGCGGAGGTGCTGCAGATCGGCATCCGCCAGACCGGCACGGATGGCCGCCAAGCGCTCCGCCTCCTGAGCATCGCGGCGGCTGGACAGTCCGGCATCCGGCCGCAGGGTCAGGCGCACACGATGCGGGTTGTCGAGCAGCAGGCGACGCACCAGGCCGGGCACGAAGGCCGGATCCTGAATGGCCACCCGGAGACGCGCGAGCTCACTCTCGATATCCCAGACCGCCAGCGGGTCGCTGTCCTGCAGATACGGCGTGAGGCCGTTAAGCAGCAACTGCAGACCATAGGGATAGCTGTCGCCGCCGATCTCGCGCTGCGACAACTCGAACTGGTGCAACACGGCTTCGACCTCGGCCAGCGGCACGCCCGTCTCCGCGACCTGTGTCAGGGTGTCCAGGATGAGCTGCTCGACGGCCGCCGCGTGCTCGGGCTCGGAGCCTTCGAGGCCGGCAGCGAAAGCCATCTCGCGGTTGTTGTCATCGAGTCCGGAGAGTGCCGACGGCGCCTGACCCAGCTCACTGGTTTCCAGCGCCTGCCGCAACGGCGATGCCGAGTTCTCCAGCAAGACCCCGCTGAGCAGATGCGCCTCGAAGCGGGCACGGGCATCGGCCGCCGGCCCCAGCAGCCAGGCCAGCACGTGATGCGTCTGCGGGCCATCCTCAGCTTCCGGCGCGTAAATCTCCTCGACACACACCGGCGCCGTCAGACGCTGCTCGTCACGACCGCGCACCGGCTCGGCGACACCGTCGAAACGGCTCAGCGCGAGGGTCTCGAAGCGCGCCTGCAAGGCCGCCGGGGTTTCGTCGCCAAAGGTCATGAAAACGGCATTGGACGGATGGTAATGACGACGGTGGAAGGCCAGCAGGGCCTCATGCGTCAGATTCGGGATATCCGCCGGATCACCGCCCGAGTTGTGGTGATAGGTGGTGGTCGGGAACAGATACTTGTTGAGGGTCTCGTTGAGCACGCTGTAGGCCGAGCTCATGGCGCCCTTCATCTCGTTGAAAACCACCCCTTTGTAGACCAGCGCCGAGGCCGGGTCCGACGGATCAGCCAGCTCGATGCGGATGCCTTCCTGGGCGAAATCGAGCGGATGCAGATGCGGGAAGAACACGGCATCGAGGTAGACGCTCAGCAGGTTGTCGAAGTCCTGGCGGTTCTGGCTGGCAAACGGATAAGCCGTCCAGTCGCTGGCCGTGAAGGCATTCATGAACGTGTTGAGCGAACGACGGATCATCAGGAAGAACGGGTCGCGCACCGGGTAACGCTGCGAACCGCAGAGCACGGTATGTTCGAGAATATGCGCCACGCCGGTCGAGTCTTCGGGCATGGTCTTGAAGGCCACCATGAAGACGTTTTCCGGGTTATCCGTCGCGAGGTGCAGATGGCGCGCGCCGGTGACACGGTGCACGTATTCGCAGAGCACGGCCTGCAGGGCCGGGATGGCAACGGTTCTGACCGTCTCGAAACTGGCATGGGGGGTTGCAGCAAGCGACACACGATTCTCCCGGTGCAAGCCGCCCGGACAGGCGGCCACAGAGCCCTGATTATGCACCGGATTATGCACGGAAGCAGGGGTGCCTGCGGCCGCGCTGCGAAACCGCCGGCTCGGCCTCCCCGGTAGACAGGCGAAGCGACCGTGCTAGAGTACAGCCCTCAAACATCAGTCGGATTGTCCCGGTATCCCTGTTCATATGCCGTCGGGATACATCAAGGAAGCAGCGTCATGGCCAGAAATACCAAACTCAGCCAACTTTACCTGGCGCGTGATACCGCGACCTCCTACGCCGAATGGCGCGAGATCTCGCTGGAGCTTGACGCGCTGACCGGGCTCGACCTCTGGAAAATCGAAGCCGCCTCCGATCACTATCACCATGAGCTGATGCGCGAACGCCTGCTGACCCTCCGTCAGTGGCAGGGCTCGCACAATCACAAACTGCTGATCCGCGCCTTGCGCGAAGGCCTGCATCATGACCTCGGCAACATGGGCAACCCCAAGCTCTACGGCCGCGCCCATGTCGGCACCAAGCGCCTGATCGAGGACTACGTCGATCAGGTCTGCGCCAGCCTCGAATACCTGTGTGATGCCGATATCGAACACCTCAGCAACGACGAGAAGCTGGCCCTGTTCGAAGACATCCTGCGCAGCTTCGGCCAGCCTGCCCTGCAACTCTCCGGCGGCGCCACCCTCGGCATGTTCCATGTCGGCGTCTGCAAGGCGCTCGATGAGCAAGGTCTGCTGCCCAGCGTGATTTCCGGTTCCAGCGCCGGCTCGCTGGTCGCTTCCATGATCGGCACCCACAGTCGTGAGGAAATGGATGCCTATTACGACGGCGATGCGCTCTACAAGCACGCCTGGAGCTGGAACCGCATTCGTGACGGTCTGCGCGGCAAGGGTTTCGCCAATCAGAAACAGCTGGAAACCTTCATCCGCCAGAATGTCGGCGAGTTCACCTTCCAGGAAGCGTTCGAGAAGACCGGGCGCCACATCAACGTCAGCATTTCACCGACCGGTGCCAACCAGAAATCGCGTCTGATGAACGAGCTGACGTCACCCTATCTGCTGGTCTGGAGCGCCGTGCTGGCCTCCTGCGCCGTGCCGCTGCTGTTCCCGCCGGTCACCCTCACCACCAAGTCGGCGGAAGGTGATCACAAGCCCTACATGCCGCTGGAACGCTGGGTCGACGGCTCGATGCGCAGTGACATGCCGCGCCGCCGCCTGATGCGCCTCTACAACGTCAACTACTTCGTGGCCAGCCAGGTCAATCCGCACATCGTTCCGTTGCTGGAGTCCGAGCGCAAGCGTCAGCAGACCGGCAAGATCAGTTCCCTGCCGCGCCGCATCGTCAAGACCCAGGCCCGCCTGCTCGGCATGGGCGCGCTCCAGGTCGTGCATGACAAGGTCAGCAACGAAGCCGCCCGCCAGATGCTCAGTCACGGCTACACCATGCTGTCGCAAAGCTACTACGGCGACGCCACCATCGCCCCCAAGGGCTATACCGGCAAGCACTACCGCCACATGCTGCAGAACCCCACCAAGGAATCGGTGATCTGGTTCCGCCAGCAGGGCGAGCGCGCCACCTGGGAGCGCATCGACCAGATCCGCGTGCAATCCAAGATCAGCATGACGCTGCAGAAGTGCGTGGCGTCTCTGCTGCACCGCAAAGCCCACAACTGGCACGAGGCCGAGGTGCGCGCCCTGCTCGGCACTCGTCCGGCCACGACAACCGCTCCGCTGGTGATCCCGGCGCATCAGAAAGCCTGAAACCCGCCCCTCGGCAGAGGTTTTTCGCGCGATCGGCATGGAAAAACTTGTCATCGCGCGGCGTTTGCGTAAACTACGCGCCGCGCCAGCTCAGACTGGCGTATTGATGGGTCGTTAGCTCAGTCGGTAGAGCAGTTGGCTTTTAACCAATTGGTCGCGCGTTCGAGTCGCGCACGACCCACCATTTTTCCTGCGGCCACGCAAAAAAACCGCTCCGCGTTTGCATGCCGTTACATGACTTCAACCAGTCAACGCCAGACTTTTGACGCTTGGCAACATACCCTGCCACTGTCTGCTCTCAACACACGAAGAGCACAAGGTAGGGAAACATGGCTTCCTTCAAAATACTCCTTATTGAAGATGATGAGATCACGGCCAATCTGGTGCGCTTTCTGGTTGAGCGTCAGGGCCATGAGTTCTACTGGGCGGAAGATGGCACGACCGGGCTGGAAAAAGCACGCGAGCTGTTGCCGGACGCATTGATTCTCGATGTGCTGCTGCCCTATCTGGATGGCTTCTCCCTGCTTTACGAGCTGCGGGCCAACATCGCCACCGCCAATATTCCCGTGCTCATGCTGACTGGCAAGACGCGTGAAAGCGACATCGTGCAGGCGCTGGAAATGGGTGCCAATGATTACCTGATCAAGCCCTTCCAGCCCGCCGAACTGACCGCACGCCTCAACCGTCTGCTGCGAGCCGCGGCATGAAACGTGCGTTCATTCTCACCCTGCTGGCCCTGCTGGGCAGCCCGGCGGTCATGGCCGAGGCTTGGCTGGAAGCCGGCAGCGAGCGCCAGCACTTCGACAACGGCAACGACGACGCCACCATCCAGAGTCTGGTCGCCAGCTACAAGGTCAGGGACCGGGTGGTCTATGGCGAGCTGACGCATCAGGACCGCTTCGGGCGTCAGGACACCAGCGCACTGCTCGGGGCCTATGTACCGCTGACCCGGCGCGGCCAGCTGCATGTCGAAGCCTCGGTCACTCCCGACCCCGAACTCAAGCCGCGGCACACTGCCTATGCCGGCTGGTACCAGTCTCTGCCTGGCGGCTGGGCCCTGGAGCCCGGCGTGCAGAGCACGCAGTACCGCGACCTGCGTGTCGCCCGCTACAGCCTCAACGTCGAGCGCTACCTCAGCAACTGGCGCCTGCTCTACGGTATCGCCGATGTGCATCTGGAAGGCAGCAGCAGCCTCAATCACCGCGTGCAGGCCGACTACTACTATGGTGAGCGCAACCACATTGGCGTCGGGCATGCCTGGGGCGATGACCAGGAAAGCCTGCCCGGCGGCGTCATCACGACACCGGTACGCAGCCACTACCTGAGCGGGCAGCACCAGATCGCTCCCCGCCTGAGCATTCTCTATCTGATCCAGGACACCGAGCAGGGCTCCCTGTATCGGCAGACAGGTGGACGCTTTGGCCTTCGCTATCATTTCTGACCCGGCGCTGAACACCACCACCCAGGTCGCCGCGACACTGCTCCTGGTCAGCCTGCTCTGCGTGCTGGCAGCCCTGCTGCTGCGCTTCCTGCGACTGCGGCGCGAGCGCCACAGCGCCGCCCTGGAGGCGGTCTGGCGTCCGATGTGCTTCGCGGCCATGGTCGATGACCTGCCGCCCGGTCCGCTGCAGCCGATCAGCAAGGCCGAGGCGCCCCTGTTCGCCGAAATCTGGCTCGACTGCATCGACCGGATTCGCGGCGACAGCGCCCATGCCGGATTGCTGCGGCTGGCGCAGCGATTGCGCCTGCGCGATGCCATGCGACCGGCCCTGCACTCCGGGCGTACCGACATGCAGCTGCTGGCCCTGCAGGTGCTCGGCTTCCTCAAGGACAGCGCCGCTCTGCCCATGGCAGAAAAATACCTCGACTCGTCCTATCCCCTGCTGTCACTGGCGGCAGCCAAGGCGCTGATGGAAATTGATCCCTGGATGGCGACATCACGGATCATGGATCGCCTGGAAACCCCCGGCTGGCCGCTGGGACGCATCAGCCAGCTGCTCCGGATCGCGCCGCCCAAAATCCTGCGCAAGCACCTTGCCGAGCACCTTGACCACGAGTCCTCGAAGCACATCGCCAACCTGCTGCTGGTCTTCCACACGCTGGCGGACTCCGAATTCGATCACGCGGCCAAACGCGTGCTGCGGCGCTTCCCGGACGACCTCGACATCCTCCGGCAGATCCTGCGACTCAACAATGATCCGGGGCTGCACCCCCTGGTTCAGTTCAGCTGCTCGCACGCCGACGACGAAGCCCGTTTAGCTGCCATCGAAGCCCTGGGCCGCATCGGCAGCCTGGCCGATCAGGACCTGCTGGTCGAGCACCTGCGCCATGATGGCTGGCGCCATCAGCAGGCATCGGCACGGGCTCTGGTGCAACTGCCCGGCATGACCGCCACGCGCGCGCAGGCCATTCTCGCCACCCTGGATAACCCCGACAGCATCCTGCACTGGCAGGAAGCCCTCTATAACGAGAGCTGGCTGCCGGCCGACTCCTTCATCGAGCGCCCCGTCCATGCATGAACTCTGGCTGACACCTCACGCTATCGGCACCGGAGCGGCTGGCACCGCCGTCATGGTCATCTTCCTGTTCTTCCTGGTCTATCAGGTGATCATGACGACGGGCTACCTGTCGCTGAACCTGATCGCGCTCAGCATCGTGCGACGCGCCACCCGTGGCGGCCGCGACCTCTACATGCCGCGTGTGTACGAGACCGCACTGCCAGGGGTCAGCATTCTGCTCACCGCCTACAACGAAGAAAGCCTGATCATGACCTCGGTGCGTTCGCTGCTGCAGCTGAACTATCCGCTGTTCGAGCTGATCGTGATTCACGATGGCGGCGACGACGACACCCTCGGCGTGATGATTCGCGAATTCGAGATGGAAGAAAGCCCATTCGCCTTCCAGTACCGGGTCAAGTGCCAGCGTATCAAGGCCGTCTACCGTTCGAGCAAATTCCCCAATCTGGTGCTGGTCGACAAGATCAATGGTGGCGGCAAGGCCGATGCCAACAATGCCGGCATCAACATCGCCCGCTACCCGCTCTATTGCGGCATGGATGCCGATTCGGTGCTGGAGCGCGACAGCCTGCTGCGTGTGGTGCGCATCTTCCTGGAGCACCCCGACACCATCGCCGCCGGCGGCACCGTGCGTATCGTCAATGGCTGCCAGGTGCACAACGGGCGCCTCGTGCGCACCGGCCTGCCCGCCTCGATTCTGGCCAGAATGCAGGTGCTGGAGTACATGCGCGCCTTTCTCTTCGGACGCCTCGGCTGGTCGCGACTCGATGCCCTGTTGATCATCAGTGGCGCCTTCGGCGTCTTCAACCGCGAGGCCGTCATCCGGGTGGGGGGCTATCAGCCCAAAAGCCTGGGCGAGGACATGGAACTGGTGGTGCGCCTGCACCGTGACTACCTCCAGCGCGGCGAACCCTACAGCATTAACTTCGTGCCGGATCCAGTGTGCTGGACCGATGCACCGGAAGACCGCGCCACCCTGCGCAAGCAGCGCATCCGCTGGCAGCGCGGTCTGCTGGAAGTGCTCACAGAGCACCGCTCGCTGTGCTTCCGGCGCGGCTCGGGCGCGGTTGGCTGGATTGCCTATCCGTTCATGATCCTGATCGAGGCCATGAGTCCGATCTTCGAGCTCCTCGGTCTGGTCTTCACCTTCGTGCTCTACAGCTTGGGCTACATCAACCCCGCCTCCGCGCTGCTGTTCCTTGCCGTGGCATTCGGTTTCGGCCTGCTGTTGTCGAGCTCGGCTCTGTTGCTGGAGGAGCGCAGCTTTCACGTCTACCCGCGCTACCGCGACAACCTCTCGCTGTTCCTGTGGGCCATTCTGGAGAACTTCGGCTACCGCCAGCTCAACACCTGGTGGCGCCTGGTCGGCACCTGGCACTGGCTGGTCAACAAGGAAGCCAGCTGGGGCATCATGAAGCGCAACACCAACTGGATGACTGAAAGCGCGAGAGCGAAAGTCTGACGGCTCGCCGCCAGATTCCCGCGCTCATCCCCGCAACTGGCTGCGCAATACCCTCACTCGCGCAGCGCCCGCAGTGCACCGGCCAGCTCCGCCAGCGCCTCGGCCACAACGGCATCGGCACCGCCCTGTTCATCCCAGCGGTCCTCGATGGCGCGGGCACGATCGCCAATGGCCGGTAGTCCGATCATGGCCGACACCCCGGCCAGACCATGCACGCTGCGCTTGAGGTCATCGCCCCAGTCGCTGTAAGGCAAGCTCTGGCTGCGCTGCCAGGCCTGCTCGAAAGCCGGGACACGTGCCGTCAGGAAGTTCTCTCTGATGCCGGCCAGCAGGGCCAGCCATTCCGGGTCGTCACTGAGGTCATCGGTCATCATGGCGACACCCAGGCGCGCAGATTCCTCACCAGCTCGCCCAGCGACTGCCGCAAAACCTGACCCGGCAAGCCCTGGCCGTCGAGGCGCTGCTCGATGGCGCGCGCCTGATCGCCGATACCGGCCTTGCCCACCAGCGCGGCCTCGCCCGCCAGCACATGCAACACACGCCTCACGTCGATCTGACTCATGTCCTCATCTCCCGACTGCAGGTACTGGTCCAGCACCGATAACAGTTCCGGTCCGCGCTGCTCGCGAAAACGCTGCGCGAACTGCGCCATGAAGGCCGACAGCTCAGTCTCCGGCTGATCCGCCACAATCACCGCCTCCGGCTTTACCCCGCCAACATGGCTGGCCACGGCGGCAATCAGCGCTTCAACGTCGAACGGCTTGGCAATGAAGCCATCCATGCCTGCGGCCAGCGCCGTGTCACGCTGCGTGCTCATGGCGCCGGCGGTCAGGGCCAGGATAGGCAGATGCTGCATGTCCGGGTTCGCGCGCAGGCGCCGGGTGGCAGCATAGCCATCCATCACCGGCATCTGGATATCCATCAGCACGATGTCAAAAGCATGCGGTTGTGCCGCCAGCCGTGTCACCGCCACCTGTCCATCAGGCACCGATGCCACGCTGGCGCCCTCCGCCGCGAGGATGTACTCGGCCACCTCGCGATTGAGCTCGCTGTCATCGACTACCAGCACGCGCACACCCGCCAGGCGCTGCCCCTGGCCTGAGCCGACCGCCGCCGGCTGAATACTGAAATCGGGCTTGCCCGCCTCGGTCGGTGTCGCCAGCTCGAAGGGCAGCTCCACGACAAACTCGCTGCCCTCGCCCGGCACACTGCTGACATCAATATGGCCGCCCATCAGCTCGACCAGATTGCGGCTGATGGTCAGGCCCAGTCCGGTGCCGCCGAAGCTGCGCGAAATCGTGTTGTCGGCCTGACTGAAGGCACTGAAGATCAGCTTCAGCTTGTCGCTGGCAATGCCGATCCCGGTATCGCGCACACTGAAGCGCAAGCGTACCGCAGTATCCCCGGGAGACTGGGCAGCGAGACTGACCGCCACCGTCACGCTGCCCTCACGGGTAAACTTGATGGCATTGCTGACCAGATTGGTCAGGATCTGCCCGAGGCGCATGGGATCGCCCCTGAGACATTCGGCCCCTGCTGGTGCCGCTCCCACAATCAGCTTCACCGGCTTGTCGCTGACCGCACCACTCGCGATGCTGGCCAGGCCGTCGAGGACGTCATCGAGCTGGAAAGCGATGTGCTCCAGCGCCAGATGGCGGGCCTCGATCTTGGAGAAATCCAGCACGTCATTGATGATGCCGAGCAGGGAACGACTCGCGCCATGGATCTTGCTGACCATGTCACGCGAGGTCGCCGACATCTCCTGCCGTTCGAGCAGGTAGCAGAGCCCGAGAATGCCGTTCATGGGCGTACGGATTTCGTGACTCATGTTGGCCAGAAACTCGCTCTTGGCCTGGTTGGCCGACTCCGCCGACAGCTTGGCCTCGCGCAGGGCCTGCTCGTAGCGGTGGCGTACGGTGATGTCCTGCGCCACCCCGAGGTAGCCTGTGACCACACCGACCTGGTCACGCATGGTAGTCACTGCCAGCGAGACCATGATGCGCTCGCCGCTCTTGCGTACATAGGTCCACTCCCGGACCTCGGCACCCTCCAGCTCCGGCTTCTGCACAAAGACACGGAAGCCGGCAATGGCCTCGCCATACTCCGCACTCAGCTCGGCAGCACGCGCGGCGACCTCCTCCGGGCAGTGGAACTGCGCCGGCGTCTGACGGCCGATCACCTCGTCAGCGTCATACTGCAGCAGGCACTCGGCGCCGGCATTGAACAGGGTGATGAGGCCATCGGCATCGGTTGCAATAATGGCCACCTCGGAAGCCGCCTTCAGCACATTGCCCAGCAAGTCAGCAACGCGACTCAGCTCGGCCTCGGCACGCTTGCGCTTGGTGATGTCGGTACGCACCGAGACATAGCGCTCGACACGGCCGTTGGCGCCGATGAAGGGCGCGATCACGCTGTCTACCCAGTACAGCTCGCCGCTCTTGGCCAGGTTGCAGACTTCGCCATGCCAGGCTTTCCCCGAGGAAATGTCAAGCCACATGCTTTGCCAGAACTCAGCCGCATGAAAGCCGGAATTGATCTGCCGGTGTGTCTGTCCGATCAGCTCCTCGCGGGCATAGCCGCTGATGCGGCAGAAATTGTCATTGACCTCGATGATGCGCCCGGCGACATCGGTCACCGAATACAGCATCTGCTGGTTGATGGTGCGCAGCAGCACCTCGTTCTCACGCAGCGCAGCGGTCAGCTGCAGTCGCTGCTCAGTGATCTCGGTGACGTCATGAACGATGACATAGAAGCCGCGCACCTCACCGGCAACCACATCCGGCAGGTAATGCGCGAGGGAGTGGCGCAACCCAGAGCCGTCAGGGGCCGGGATGGAACGTTCGAACACCTGGGCCTCACCACGCAGAGCGGCCTCGATGTAAGGCAGGTTCTTGTGGTAGATCTCGGGCCCCAGCAAGGCACTGATGTGCATGCCAGGCAGCTTGCCCGCGTCTATGCCGAACCAACGGTGGTAGGCCCTGTTGGCCACCCGGTTGATCTGGTTGCGGTCCCAGTAGCCAATCATCGAGGGCATGGCATCGAAAATGGTCTGCAGGTCACGCCGGGCCAGCTCCAGTTCGGCCGTGCGCAGCGTCACCTGCTCCTCGAGGCTGGCATTCAGATGCCTGATGCTGTCCTCGGCCAGGCGCTGTTCGGTGACATCACGCACCACCTTGGCTGCCCCCACCACCGTACCCTGCTCGTCACGGATGGGCGATACCGTGATGGACACATGGATCAGCTGGCCATCGGCGCGCTGGCGCACGGTATTGAAATGCGGGATCACCTCACCGCGACGGACCCGGCGCAGAATCTCCAGCTCTTCGGCATGATGCGCGGGCGGCACGATCAGCTCCTGCAGGCTGCGCCCCAGCGCCTGCGCCTCGGAGTAACCGAATATGCGTTCGGCCGCCTGGTTCCAGGAGGTCACCCTGCCTCTCAGATCCTTGCCGATGATGGCGTCGTTGGCGCTTTCAATGATGGTCGCCAGACGCGCCTTGTCCATCCAGACCTGAACGCGGCGCTGGCGATTGCCGAGGTAGGCGTGGAGCAATGCCGACAGCA
This sequence comes from uncultured Paraperlucidibaca sp., assembly GCA_964511255.1. GTDB lineage: Bacteria > Pseudomonadota > Gammaproteobacteria > Pseudomonadales > Moraxellaceae > Perlucidibaca. The sequence continues at coordinate 87,943 of CAZEEQ010000002.1, read as the reverse complement.
GGAACGACAGGATCATGATCTGTGCCGTCAGCAGTCGCGGATCCGGCTGATTGAGTGCCGCCAAAAAAGCCGGACGGGCACGGAACTCGACCTGCCAGACCTGACCGTACATGGCCACCGGAACACGCCTGATCAGGTTCATGGCGGCCGGCCTCCCCGCCTCGCGCGAAGCATAGAAGGGCTTCACCGCGGCAGATGCAGTGCCGGCATGGATGGCCATGGCGAACTCATCACCACGGAAGTCGAAGGTCTCCAGCACCTCATCGATCAGCAACGGCACATACGCCAGCCCCGCCACCTCGCGCGCCCTCGCCTCGGGGGTGGCCGGGCTGCGGCCTGATGCGAAGACCGGCAGCACAATGAGAAAACCATGATTCATCTTGCCGTCGGCCTGAACCAGCGTGACGGGCTCGGTCAGCATCGGCTCATTGTTGGCAATGGCCTCCTGCAGTGCCCGCCGGCGTATCGGCTCGGAGGCGATGTCCAGCCCTACCGCCTGAGTATTGCCGGCCACCGGCTCGATGTACTGGATGACCCAGCGATCACCGTCATGGGGCGCCAGCGCCTTGATCCGGAAATCCGGCCAGTCCTCGGCTCTGGCTTTGCGCAGGAAGTCTGCCTCCTGGCCAGGCCGGACGCGACGAATGAAGCCATAGCCGCGCGCGCCGGGAAACTCGCGCGCCAGATCACGGGATGCCATGTAGTCGCGGAAATTGCTGCGGTTGATGCCATCAACGCCGGCACCCAGTATGGCGCCGCGGACACCGCGCAAGCCGTAGACATAGGTCTGCATGCGTGCCTGCAGCTGACCGGCCGCACGCTGCGCGAGATCATCGAAACGCCTGATCTGCTCCTTGCGCAGGCTGGACTCCAGGTAACTGCCCGCCAGGATCGCCACCACCAGGCCGAAGACAAAGACGATCAGGGACGCCGCCAGCGGACTGCCTACGATCGCAACTACCCAGCGTCTGATGGTGTTGGCCATGTCCGTGACTCCCGGTCAGCCCTCGGCGCGGCTGACACTTTCCCAGCACGCCTTGATCTGCTCAACCAGCTTGGCCGGGCTGAACGGTTTGGTCAGCACGGCATTGATGCCGAGGTCGTGCCAGCGTTGCAGCTCGGCGGGATGCACCTTGGCGGTGAGAAAACAGATCGGCAGCGCATGCAGCCCCGGCAGACGGCGGATCTCGGCCAGCGTCTGGATGCCGTCCATGCCCGGCATCATGACATCAAGCAAAATAAGGTCTGGCTTGTAACCGCTTTCAAGCGTCGCCAGGGCATCCAGGCCCGAGGGCTCGGCCTGCACATGGAGCCCGCCCAGGCGCTCCAGGATCAGGCTGACCAGCGTCCGGATATCGGGCTCGTCATCCACCAGCAAGACATTACGCAGCATGATCGCTCTCCTCGCCCGCACCGGCCGCGGTCGGCACAAAAGGCAGTTCAACAATGAAGGTGGCGCCGTGTCCGGGCACGGACTCGGCATGAATATGTCCGCCCATGCGCTCGACCAGACCACGGCTGATCGCCAGCCCGAGACCGGACCCACCGGCCGCGCGCTGATCGGAGCCATCAGCCTGGGTAAAAGGCTGGAACAGACGTGACATGAACTCGGCCGGGATGCCGCTGCCATGGTCGCTGACCCGGATCTGCACCCACTCCTCCTCGCAGACCACGGCAATGTCGATGCGGCCATGGCGTGGTGAGAACTTGACGGCATTGGAGAAAAGGTTCTTGAACACCTGAATCAGCCGGTCGGCATCGACCATTACCCGCACATCAGGTGCCAGCACCTGCACGACCCACTCCAGCTGCTTGGCGTTCAGCAAGGGCTGGGCCAGCCTCTGCGCCTGCTCCAGCAACGGCAGCAACTCGTGATCGCTGCTGCGCAACGACAGCTTGCCCAGTTCCAGACGCTCGACGTCGAGCAGGTCGTTGATCAACTGGCCGAGGGATGTTGCGTTCTGGGAGGCCATGTCCAGCAACATGTCGACCTCCGGCGGACAGGCCCCCATGGCGCCACTCTGGATCAGCTCGACAGCCCCCTTGATGGCCGTCAGCGGCGTGCGCAGCTCGTGCGAGATGGTGGCCACGAACTCACGCTTGAGGCGTTCGTTGTGACGCACCGCGCGCAAGTCCTCAAGCATGGTCCAGGCATAGGGCGTGCCATCCGGCTGGCGTATGGACAGCGTGCGCGCCAGCACCGGAATGGCCTCGCCTTCGGCGCTGATCAGTTCCAGCTCCAGCCAGACCGGCTCCTGCCAGCGCTGTCTGAAGGTCTGCGCGGCCCAGGGTGAAAACAGCGAGATGTAATGGCGCCCCTTGAGCGCCGCTTCGTTGCAGGCCAGCATGCGGCCTATGGCGGGATTGGCCTCCATGACCTGACCCTGCTCATTGCAGCGCAGAATGGCGATCGGCGAATGCTGGAACAGTGCCGCCAGGCGCACCTCGCGATCAATCAGGTCATCGCTGCGGGCAATCGCCAGCATCTCGGCCTGGGCTCGGCGCTTGTCCTGGGAACTCAGCCAGGCCATGAGCAGCAAGGTGAAGCAGATGCCGGCCAGCCAGGTCAGCAGCGGCGCTTGGTCATGGCGCTGGCGCCAGAAATCCTGATCCGGCTGAATCAGCAGGCGCAGGGTACGTTCGCCAAAACTGATGTTGACGCTGCGCCCGGCTGAGGTCTCGGCAGCATCGGTGTTGAGCGTGAGCAGCATGCCGGCATTGCCGGGGCTGACGTCGCTCAGCGTCACGGCATAGATGCTGCCATCTTCCAACGTGCGCAGCGGCGGCAACAACAGCTCATCCATCGAAACACCGGCGGCGATAAAGCCACGCAGGTGCTGACGCCGCTCCGCCACGGTCGCCAGTGAGCGACGCTGGTAGACTGGCCGGAACAAGACCATGCTCTGTCCGGCCCGAGTCAGGCGCTGGACCTGCTGCGTGGCCACCACCCGGCCCTGGTCACGCGCCTGCTGCATGACCGCCACGCGCACCGGGTCACAGCGCAGATCCAGGCCAAGGGAGCGCGGCGACGATTGCCGTGCCGATATCAAGGTGACGGGATAACGCCAGACCGTATCCACCGGCACACAACCGGACCGGATGTCGTGCCAGCGCTCCGGCAGAGCCTGTGCCACCGGACTCGCAGCGGCCGGTATACGTCCGTCGGCAAGGACTGGCTGGATCCAGGACAGGCCATGAAACTGGCCGAGCAGGGAGGCGTTGTAATAATCGAACTCCTCGGCACTGACACGCTCCGAAGCCTCGACAAAGCGACCTACATCATCGAGCGACTGCAACGTGCCTTCCAGTGCATTGGCGATGGCCTGCTGACGACGCAACACCCCGATGTCGAAACGCTGCTGCCATTGCGCGCCCTGCTTGTCCCAGACAAACGCCGCCATGGCAGTGGAAAAAATCACGCCGAACAACGCCGTCAGCAGCATGCTGGCGCGATATGACATACGGCTATCGCTCATGACCTGGGCAACTCCAGATAAAAGGCCGTGCCGACCTCATGGCTGCAGTCGCAACCGACCTGGCCATGCATGCGCTCAGCCAGCTCGCGGCTTATTGCCAAGCCCAGCCCGGTACCACTGCGCGGTCGCGAGTCCGAGGCATCAATCTGCGAGAACTTTGTAAACAGGCGATCGCGGAGCACCTCGGGAATACCGGGGCCGGTGTCGGTCACCACGATACGCACACGCGTGCCCCTGTCCTCGACAGCGACAGTCACCACTGAGTTGGCAGGGGCAAACTTGGCGGCATTGGAGAGGTAGTTGGCCAGAATCTGCTGCAGACGCTTGGCGTCGACCAGCACCTGACACTCGAAAACCGCGGTGAGCTCGAAGCGCACCGAGAACTGGTCGGCATAGCTTTGATTCAGTACCAGCGCGTCACGGACCAGAGGCATCAGGGCCTGCGGCCGCATGTCGAAATCAAGATTGCCCGACACCAGCTTGTCCATGTCGAGCAGGTCATTGATGAGGTGAGTCAGGCGCAGGCTGTTGCGGCAGGCAATATCGAGCACGTCCTGCTGTGTCGGCGCCAGTGGCCCGAGCGCACCGCTCGCCACCAGCTCCAGCGAGCCGGCCACGGCGGTCAGCGGCGTGCGCAGCTCATGGCTGACCGTAGACACGAATTCATCCTTCATGCGCTCGACCCGCTTGCGCACGGTGATGTCACGCACCACACCGACGAACTTGCGCTGGCCGACGAAGTTGAGACCGGACACCTGCAACTCCATCTGGAAGGTGGAGCCGTCGGCACGCTGCCCCTCGACCTCACGGCCAATGCCGATAACACGGGCCTGGCCGGTCAGCAGATAGCGGGCGAGATACCCGTCATGCTGGCTGCGATAAGGCTCCGGCATCAGGCAGGAGATGTTGCGGCCTTTGACCACATCCTCACTGTAGCCGAACATGCGCTCAGCAGCATGATTGAAAGACTCGATGAGGCCATGCTCATCAATGGTGATGATGGCGTCGACGACGTTGTCCATGATCGTGCGCAGGTAGTTCTCACTTGCCCTCACAACATCCTCGGCCTCCTTGCGCGCCGTCATGTCCTGGACCTGCGACACGAAATACAGCGGCCTGCCCTGACGATCACGCACCAGCGATACACTCAGCAGAATATGCACGAGGCGGCCACTGGCATGCCGGTAACGCTTCTCCATCTGGTAGCTGGGCAGGGCTCCGACCAGCAAGGCTTCGACCAGAGCCAGGTCCAGACCCAGATCATCCTGGTGGGTGATGGTCTGGAAGTCCAGCGCCAGCAGCTGCTCGCGGCTGTAGCCCAGCATGTCGCAGAGCGCCTTGTTGACCTCCAGCCAGCGGCCGTCCGGCGACACCAGTGCCATGCCATGCGAAGCGGTCTCGAAGGCATTGTGGAAGCGCAACTGACTGATGCTGAGTTCGTCCTCGAGCGCACGCAGCGGGGATATGTCGGTGGCGATGCAGAGAAATCCGGCCACACCACCGACCTTGTCATGAATAGCAGAGACCGTCAGGCTGACACCGATCTGGCTGCCATCCTTGCGCACATAGGTCCAGCTCCGGCACTCGTGGCTGTCGCCACTGCGCACCATGGCCACCAGCACGTCAAACCCGGTCACCGGGCGTCCGAGGCTTTGCGACAGCTCGCTGCCATGGGCAGTGAGTTCGCTGTCGAGATGCAGGCAGAGTGGCGTCCGGTGCCCCGTCATTTCCGCACTGGCATAGCCCAGCATCTGCTCAGCACCTGGATTGAACAGCGTGATGAGACCATCGGGCCGGGTGGCGATGATGGCCACACCGGTCGAGGAGTCCACCACCGCGTGCAGCAAGTCCGTGCTGACAGGTTGCGGCACAGCACCCTCCGCCGCAGCGCGCGCGCGGGGACGCGCCGGCCAGCGGGTACCCAGTACCCAGCCAGCCAGCACGGCCACCAACACCAGAAGCACTGTGGGGAACATGGGACCACTCCTTGTTATCGACACGCTAACAAGTCAGGCGCGGGCTGTATTGAAGCTCCTTGTTATCTTCCGGTTACAGAACATGAAGACAGGGAAAACACCCTGCCCACAGACAATAATTGGTTATTTTACGATCAGCCACATTCCCGCTACCTGACTCCAGCACAACCGCAACCGGACATTTTTGATGTGTCCCTATACTGGCCTTGCGTTCCCCACCGGGGATCCACCGACCACGCACTGCCCGTTTGAGGATGCCAACATGATCACACGTCTCGTTTGCCTGCCCCTGCTGGTCATGCCCGCCCTCGCCCTGGCCGGCAACTGGTCGGAAAGCACACCGAAGTACCCGGCCCAGTCATCGCTGGACAGCAACTACCTGCTGCATGGCATCTCCGCCCAGCAGGCCGCCGCCGAGCAAAGCCGCGTCATGCGCAGCAGCCTGCGGCTCGCCAAGGTGGCCGCCTTCTTCATCAGCGGGCACTACGCCGTGTCGCCGGTGCTGAGCCTGACCTACCGGACGGAAGCGAGCGATACCGACATGGTGTCCAAGGCTGAAGCCTGCAGCTGACTGGGCGTGCATCTGCGCTTCTGAACCCTGCTCAACGTCGGCGCAGGAAGCCAACGCCGACCAGAGTGAGCCCGAACACCAGCAAGGCAAAAAAGCCAGCCACGGCATCACGGACATCCTTACCCAGGAAATCCAGCCAGTGCACCTTGTGCAGATAGGCGAAGCTGAAGCCCTCGGCACGGTCAAGGTCACGGACAACCGACGCCACGGCGGCATCCACCGGGTCGATATAGACCGCCAGATGATCCGGGGTATCGAAGCTGACCTTGTAGACCGGCAGGCGCTTCTGCACGAAACCATACTCCGGGTTGAACCGCGTTACCGGCTCGCAGGTCAGCCAGCGCGCGCCCGAGGCCACGCCCGCTGTCAGCGCGCGCACATAATCTATCGGCATGATGGTCGCGCCGGTACGGGCCGATGCATAACCTTCGCGGATCACCGGCGCACCCGCGGCCTCCGCTTTGTGCACATGCTCTGCTGATGCTGATGCCGGCGCGGCAGCATGCCCTGCGTGATGCGTCATCGGGCGTCCTGACAGCTTGTCAGCCTGACCCGGCGGCTGCAGGAAATGCCAGTGCCAGAGCGGACCGTATGGCGTCGCCAGCACCTGCAGACGCGCCCGCGCCGGGACATCCGCAGGTGCGGGCTGCATTACATCCGCGACCCGAAACTGCAGCTTGAGCGGATACGTGGCGAAGCCGGGGCGTCCTTTTTCAATCGCCAGAACATGAAAGATGCCGCTGACACACCAGGCGAAAACAGCCAATGTGACCAGCAGACCCAGACGACGATGCCAGCGCTTCAATGCGGGACGCCCGGCGGCGGGTGCCGCTGCAGCACGCGCTACGCCCGCCAGGGCCATCAGGGCAATCAGCCCCAGCGCCAGCGTCATGGCGAGGTCGCGGCTGGGCTCATGCGGCCACCACTTCCAGCTGTGAAGATTGCCGAAAAGCCAGCTGAAACGTGTTTTCCAGGTGTCGGTGAGCGCGGTCAGCAGCAGACTCCGGGGTTCGATGAAAGCCACCAGACCATCGGGACGGTCGAAGGCCACCCGCCAGACCGGCAAATAGCGATTGACGAACGCGTATTCCGGGCTGAAAGCCTGCACGCGACTCAGCGAGACCGCCGCTGATGACTCGCCGGTGTAATGACGTGCCAGGGACTCGACCACCTGACGTTCGATATCCGCAGGCCTGCCATCACGCGCGTCAAAGTAGCGCAGGCTGCCATCCGGTGACTGCGCCAGCCAGTAGGGCGTGCCCTGCCAGGTCACTGCCCTCAGCTCACGCAAGGGCAGATCCTGTGGCAACAGGCGGGCCGGTGCCGGCAACGCCGACCATGACAGCCCCGGCGGCGGCGCCAGCATCTCGGCAGGCGGCTGCATGGCGACAGCCGATGGCTGCCAGCGGGACATCACCGGATGCAGCACGCCGGTCAGGCTCCAGGCCAGGGCTGGCAGCGCGACCCACAAGGCCAGGCCACGATGGCGGCCCAGCAGCCAGCGACGAAAAACAGGGAATAGCGCGCGCATGGTCACCATCAGAATGCGTAGTTGACGCCCACAGTCAGCGTCCGGGGGTTGCCCGGGCTATAGCTGTTCTGCAGGTCAGGATTGAACAAGCCCGTCTTGTAGTTGCTGCTGGCCGTTTCAGCATAGTGTTTGTCAGTCACATTGGACAACACCGAGAACAGCTCCAGCTGTTTCAGCTGCCATCTTGCCCGCAGATTGACCAGGGTATGACCGGGATAGCGGACCGTATTGGCATCGTTCATCCAGTACGAGCCGATACGCTGCACCTCGGGCGTGATGGTCAGGCCTTCGGTCGGCTTCCAGTCCATGCCGGCCACGCCGAACGTTCGCGGTGCGCCGGGAATGGTCTTGCCGTCAAAGTTGTCGGTAGCCGCCGCGCTGGGACGATAGGACTGGTATTCGTGCTGGGCAGCGCTGGCACTGAGATAGGCCGAGACCCTGGGGACGACCTGCCAGGATGCCCCGAGCTCGATCCCCTGATGCCGGGTGTTACCGGCATTGCGGTTCTCGCGCACCAGCGGCGAGGTGGTCACCGTGTAGCTGACGATTTCATCCTGGCCATCGAGGCGGTAAAGCGTGACCTCGATATGGCCTTTGCCTTTCCAGCGCTTGCGGTAGCCCAGATCAACGTTGCGGAATGTGGCCTCGGTCAGGTCGGGGGCGACCTGGGAACCATAGAGCTGGGAGACTTCGGGTGGCACGAAACCCTGGCTCCAGTTGGTGAACACTTCCTGGCTGCGATCGATAGCGTAAGAGATGCCCAGGCGCGGTGAGGCCTTGCTGAAGCTGCGTTTCTCATCCGGCGCACCCGTCGTGGCAGAAGGCGTCAGCAAGTTGTCGAAATCGTAGCGGATCTGGTCATAGCGCAGCCCGGCGACCACCGTTGTACGCGACTGCGGCTTGAGCTCCAGCTGCGTATAAATGGACGGATTCTGGATGCCGGCCTGGTATTGGCGGCGTTTGCCGGTACTGGTGAAGGACACATAGTTCAGACTGGCATCACGAATGACGCTGGTGTTGTCTTCGTCATAGTCGTTGGTGGTGTAGTCATAGGCCACACCGCCAATGAGACGCCCGGACAGCCAGGGCAGCCCCTGTTGCCACTGCGCGTCGAATCCAGCCGAGTTGTAGGCATTGTCATTGACCCTGCCGTTGGTGGTGCAGGTGGTTGCCGGCGGTACCGGAGCACAGCTGCCGAGCTGATAGCTGGGGATCTGACCGTGGGAATTGTCACGGACATAGAACGTCACGCGGCTGCGGCTGTCGGCAGACCATTCCGTTTCCAGGCTGCTGGACAGGCGAAGGGCCTTGTCCGTACGCGTGGTGAAATTGTTGTAGCTCTTCTTCGGATTGTTCTGGTAGTCCGTCTCGCCCAGTGAACCGGTCATGTCGGTGTACATGTCGGTATAGCTGAGCACGGTCTTGAGCAGCGAGGCATCCGTCAGAAAATAGTCCAGACGCGCACTCAGCGAGTCCTTGAGGCCATTGCTGTAATCACGCCAGCCATCGCGCACCTGGCTGCGGTAGTAGGCGAGACGGATGCCGACATTGCCGCGGGTGGTGCTGGCGCCGACGTCAACACGGTCATACCCCTTGTTGCTGAGGCGATAGCCGATATGGGCCTCGGGTGTCGCGCTGGGAGCGCGGGTCAGAAAGTTGACCGCACCGCCAACCGCATTGCTGCCATACAGCGATGAGGTCGCACCGCGCATGACTTCAATGTCCTCGATGCCCGACAGATTGATTTCATTCAGCGCATTGTGGTTGAACACCCCGATAGGGCGAATGGGCACATTGTCTTCAAGGTACTGATAGACCGCGCTCGTGGTGATGGGCTGACGAATGCTCATGCTGTGCTGTTCGTTGCCGAGATCGGTCATGTGAACACCGGGCACACGGTCGATGACATCACTGACGAGCCGAGGCTTGCTGTCGGCAATCACCTTGTCATCCAGACGGGTGATCGGGGCCGGCGTTTCACCCAGGGCGGTGGCAATACGCGACGCCGTGACCACAACCTCGGTCAATTCAGTCGCCCCGGCATCTTTCGCCGTCTGGTCAGTCACCGCCACCACGGCAGCATACCCGCCGGGCGTCCACAATATGCCGCTGGCCAGGGCCAGTGCAGCGATCAGTGGCCTGAGATTGAAATGCTGGGGTGTCATGGCGTATCCCGTCAAAAATGAGCTGACGGAATTGTAGGGATTCGTTGACAACATGCCCTGCGGCATATTGTCGCACCTGCCAAGATCGGACAGCTGCGCTACACTCCACCCTGGTCGCCGCTGCGGCCTGTCGCCATTTGTGCGGCCGCTGCCGGTCGCCTGAAACAACCTGTGTTGTCTTTCTGGATGCCTCGGATGTCTGCCGCCCCGCCCCCCGCTTCGCTTGCCCTGCCCGCCCTCGATCTGCCGGGACGTGCCGAAGACCGCCGCCAGTGGGGCGGACTCAGTGGCTCGGCGCTGGCGCTGACGCTGGCCGAGACGGTTCGCCAGCATGACGGCCTGGTGGTGATGATCACCGCAGGCACCCAGACCGGCGCACGCCTGGAGGAAGAGCTGCGTTTCTTCCTCGGTGCCAATGACGGACATGCCGGCGACTTCCCGATCTGGCACTTTCCGGACTGGGAAACCCTGCCGTACGACCAGTTCTCGCCGCATCAGGACATCATTTCGACACGCCTGCAGGTATTGTCGCGACTGCCGGCCGCTCAACGCGGCATTCTCGTGGTCCCGGTCAGCACCTGCGCCCACCGTCTGCCACCGCGCGAATGGCTACTGGGCCAGGCCGTCAGCCTCAAGCGCGGCCAGAAGCTCACGCTGGATGCCACCCGCAGCCAGCTCGAAGCCGCCGGCTACCGCACCGTGGATACCGTCTACGAACATGGCGAATTTGCCGTGCGCGGCAGTCTGATTGATCTCTATCCCATGGGTGCCGATCACCCGGTGCGCATCGAGTTGTTCGATGACGAGATCGAGACCCTGCGCCTGTTCGATACCGAGACCCAGCGCACGGTCGAGGCCATTGATCACCTCACGCTGATGCCGGCACACGAGTTCCCGCTCGACAAGACAGGCATTCGCCGCTTTCGCGACAACTGGGCTGACACGTTCAGTGGCGACCCCAAGCGCAGTGCCATCTACAAGGACATTGCCAGCGGCCTCGCCGGCAACGGCATCGAGTACTACCTGCCGCTGTTCTTTGAACACACCGGCACCCTCTTCGACTACCTGCCGGCCCGCACCCTGATGCTGATGGAGTCGGCCGCGGCGCCGCAACTCGGCAGCTTCTGGCGCGAAGTCGGGGAGCGCTATGAGCAATATCGCGGGGATGCCGCACGCCCGCTGCTGCCCCCCGAACGCCTGTTTCTGCGTGAAAATGACTGGTTCGCCGAGGTCAACCGCTTTCCGCGCGTGGTCCTGCAGCCGGAAGCCCTGGAGCCGCGCGCCGGCGTGCTCAACCTGCCCTATCGGGCAGCACCGGCCCTGCCGATCGAAGCCAAGTCCGAACGTCCAATACAGGTACTGGCCGACTTCATCGCCCGCTTCACACAAACTGATGGCCGTGTACTGATCTGCGCCGAAAGCGCGGGTCGTCGCGAAAGCCTGATCGATCTGTTCAGTCGCTGGGACCTCAAGCCGGTGGTGGTCACTGACTGGGCCGCCTTCAGCACCGGCAGCGACCCTCTGGCCATCACCATCGCGCCGCTGGAACAGGGCCTGCTCGGTGATCGCCTGGCGCTGATCGCCGAATCGCAACTGTTCGGCCAGCGCGTTCAGCAGCGCCGCCGCCGCAAAGCAACTTCGGCGGATGGCCAGGATGAACTCGCCATCCGCAGTCTGAGCGAACTGCAGCCGGGCGCCCCGGTGGTGCATCTTGACCATGGCGTCGGCCGCTATCAGGGCCTGACCACGCTGGAAATGGATGGCCAGGTGCAGGAGTTCCTGCTGCTCGAATACGCCGACAGCGCCAAACTCTATGTACCGGTCGCCAATCTCGAACTGATCTCGCGTTTCGCCGGTGCCGACGATGCCATGGCGCCACTGCACCGACTGGGCACCGAGCAATGGCAGAAAGCCCGCCGCAAGGCCGCCGAGCAGGTCCACGACACCGCCGCCGAACTCCTCAACCTCTATGCCCGCCGCGCCGCTCGCAAGGGCTACGGCTTCCCCTTCGACGAAGTCGAGTACGCGCTGTTCAGCGCCGGCTTTCCCTTCGAAGAGACGGCCGACCAGGCCAATGCCATCCTCGCCACGCTGGCCGACATGCGCTCGCCGCGCCCGATGGATCGTCTGGTTTGCGGCGATGTCGGCTTCGGCAAGACCGAAGTCGCCATGCGCGCCGCCTTTGTTGCCGTGCAGGATGGCCGGCAGGTCGCCGTGCTGGTGCCGACCACCCTGCTCGCCCAGCAGCATTACGAGAATTTCCGCGACCGCTTCGCTGACTGGCCGGTGCGTATCGAAGTGCTGTCACGCTTCAAGACCGCCAAGGAGCAGAAGGCCGCACTCGAAGCGGCAGCCGATGGCCGCATCGACATCCTGATCGGCACCCACAAGCTGCTGGGCGATGATGTCCACTTCAAGCAGCTCGGCCTGATCATCGTCGACGAAGAACACCGCTTCGGGGTCCGTCACAAGGAAGCGCTCAAACAACGCCGCGCCGAAGTCGACATGCTGACGCTGACCGCGACACCGATTCCGCGCACGCTCAACATGGCTTTCGCTGGCATGCGCGACCTCTCCATCATCGCCACCCCACCGGCCCGCCGTCTGGCGGTGAAGACCTTTGTGCGCGAATCGCATCCGGCGGTGATCAAGGAGGCCATCCTGCGCGAGCTGCTGCGCGGTGGTCAGGTCTACTATCTCCACAACGAAGTCGACACCATCGAGAAGTGCGCGCGTGAGCTCGCCGAGCTGGTGCCGGAGGCGCGTATCGGCATCGCCCACGGGCAGATGCGCGAGCGCGAGCTGGAACAGGTGATGAGCCAGTTCTATCACAAGCAGCACAACATCCTGGTGTGCTCGACCATCATCGAAACCGGCATCGACGTGCCCAGCGCCAACACCATCATCATGGACCGCGCCGACAAGCTCGGCCTCGCCCAGATGCACCAGCTGCGCGGCCGCGTCGGACGCTCGCACCACCAGGCCTATGCCTATCTGCTGACACCGCACCAGAAGGCCATGACCGGCGACGCCGAGAAACGCCTGGAAGCCATCGCCGCCGCCGACGACCTCGGTGCCGGCTTTGCGCTGGCTTCGCACGACCTCGAAATCCGCGGCGCCGGCGAGCTGCTCGGCGAAGACCAGAGCGGCAACATCCAGACCGTCGGCTTCACGCTCTACATGGAAATGCTGGATCGCGCCGTGAAAGCCATCCGCAGCGGCAAGACGCCGAACATGGATCAGCCCTTCACCCTCGGCGCCGACATCAACCTGCGCCTGTCGGCCCTGATCCCGGAAGACTATCTGCCCGATGTTCACAACCGTCTGATGCTCTACAAGCGCATCAGCAGTGCCGACAGTGATGAGCGGCTGGAGGAATTGCAGGTGGAGATGATCGACCGCTTCGGCCTGCTGCCGGAGCCGGTCAAGAACCTGTTCGCGGTCAGCGCGCTCAAGGTCAGGGCCAATGTCATGGGTGTGCGCAAGATCGATGCCGGGCCGATGGGCGGCCGCATCGAGTTTGCCGCCGACACGCGGGTGGACCCGCGGCGACTGATCCAGCTGATCCAGAAAGAACCCAGGAAATACAAGCTGGAGGGCAGTGACCGGTTACGTTTCATGGACACCATGAATGTGCCCGAGACCCGGCTGAAGTTCGTGCGCGCCATGCTGGAAACGCTGAGCGGACCGGCCTGAACGGCCGCTGTCCGGGCGCTGCCTGGCTGGCGCTCACCTCATGGGCTCAGTCCAGGCACGTCCCATGCAACCAGCAGATAGCCCGCGAGCAATCCGGGCACAAATGGCCACTCCAGCGGCGCAGCCGCCTCACCGGCCGGAGCAAGCGGTCGTGACAGCTGCCGGACCAGGACAGCCAGTACCAGCACCAGGGTGCCCGCCACAAAGGTCACGATGACCTCCTGCGGGCCGGATGCCAGCCCCAGCCCCAGCAGCAGTTTGACATCACCGCCCCCGAGGCGGTTCAAGACAAAACCGGGCAGCGTCAGCAGCGCCGCCATCGCGAACCCCAGCAGGCCCTGCTGCCAGGACGTCCCGGTCAGCGTCTGCCCTTGCAACACCAGCGCGAGCGCCGCGGCCACGCAGAAACCATAGGTGAATGTATTGGGCACGCGACGCGTGCGCCAGTCGCTGTATGCGCAGGCGGCCAGCCAGCACACGATCAAGAGGTTAACGAAGTCCATATATATTCAATACCGATAGGCTGGCGATCACCCGCTAGAGTAGTAGACCTGTCCCCCACCATGGCAATGCGCTCATGCCGGATGATCCACAACCCGTCACCTCACGGCACGCCGAGCGCGGTGCTACCGCGATCGAGTTCTCGATCGTATTTTCGGCACTATTTGCCATTTTCTGGGCCATCCTCAGCTATGCGATGCCCATGCTCCTCTATCAGGTCATGAATCATGCCACGGCCGAGACCGCCCGCTTTTCCCTGCGCATTGACCCGGCACAAAGTGACGCCCTGATCATTGCGCTCGCCAAAACGAATCTGGAGCAGCAGATCGGCATGCTGCCCCCGCGCTTCAGGCGCACCGATACCCTGATCCGCAGCGTCAGCGTACAGACCATCGATGGTTTCAGAACCCTGATGGTCACGCTGACATATCCGGGCTGCAGCGTCAGCCACCAGACCGCCTGTGTGACACCGGCACTGAACCTGATCGGCATTAGCATACCCAATCTGGCCGCGTTCAGCGTCACCTCGCGCCTGCGCATGGAAAGCTGAGACGATGACACGGAGGAGGCACCACATCATGCCCGGAAAGCCACAGCGCGGCGTCGCCATGATCGAGTTCACCCTGGTTTTCACGCTGGTTTTCGGTGTCTTCTGGGCACTGATGAGCTATACCATCCCGCTGATCTTGCTGCAGGCGATGAACCGCGCTGTCGGTGAGGGTGCCCGGGTCGGTGCGGCCATCCCCAGCGCCACAACCGACTATCCGGCTGTCGTGACTTCGCAGGCCGAGGCCGAAATGGATCGCCAGATGCTCTGGTTGATCCGTTGGACCCCGGGGCTCCTCTCCACGGCAACCTTCATTCATGATGCCAATTGCCCCAGCGAGGCGCCCTGCGTACTCGAGACCGAGCTGCGCCTCAACGACTACAACCGTGTTGCCCGCCTCAAACCGCTGAACCTGCCTGTACTGGGCCAGGTCCCCAGGCTGCCAGCCAATCTGGTCGCCACCACGCGCGTCATGCTCTGAAGTTATTGCACGAGATGTACACCACCACTGCTACCACAACTCAGGTTGGCACCCACTTCCGTCTTGGCCAGATCAATGCCCAGGTTGTTCAGCAGCATCTCGACCAAAGGATCCAATACCGGCGCAAGCACGGTACGCACCGCCTGCTGTAACAAAAGCACCACGGCATCAGCGGTCGTGCCGGCGCCCGCCAGCAAATCCCCCAGGCCATTGCCAGACCCGGCCGGACGGTACATCTGAATCGCCGGCCCCGCCAAGGTCGCCGCCAGGCTGTCGATCAGTTGCTGCGATGACAATGCCTGATACGCCGGCGCCTCGTTGAGTTCCGGCAGGCTGGTGGCGAGTGGCGCCTCATACGTCAGCGTCGATGTCGTTCGGGCCACCGGCACCTCGGCCTCAAGGCCGAGACCACCGCCGGCGAAAGCCGTGCGGACACAGTTGCTGGTCGAACAGATACCGAGCAGGCAGCTCACCGTGCATTGTTTTTTGCCCATATCGATCAGTGCCACCGGATCCACTACCGGCGCCGATGTGGTGGAAAAGACACGGGTCGCGGCGTCGGCTGCACTGCTGCCCATTTTGCCGATGCGCAGCGTGGCGGCCGCCGTCTGGGTGGCCGTCATCAGCGCCTTGCTGCCACTGAAGCACTCGAAGTCGGTGACACGGGCATCGCCGCCGCCCACATCGATATTGATATCGAAACGGAACGGTGACGACAGGATGAGCGTATCGAGAAACGTCTGCTGACAACCTGTGCAGATCAGCGTCCCGAGAATGCCGTTGAGATTCAACGACAGCATGTTGTTGAGCAGGTTGGTCAGCGGCGACAACAAGCTGTTCAGGGTGGATTGCAGTGAACCCGCCAGCGATGTCAGGCTGCTCCCCAGAGAGACAGAGATCAGCAGGCGAACCTGCGCCGAACGCACATAAATCCGATTCGGGCTGTCGTTGACCGGCAGATACGCCTCCGCTCGCGCCAACTCAGGATCACCGATGGCTGAGAGCTGTGGCGGCTCGATGACCTTGAGCTTGACGTTGACCGTCGCGCCTCCAACGCTGATCGGAACATCCGCCATGACCGCATTACCCTTGTTGGCCAACTGGATAACGCCCTGTACGAGCTGGAACAGCTGCAGCCGGGCCGACGCACCGGCATAAGGCGTACCCGTCTGCAAATCCAGCAAGTCGCCGATATGCAGGTTCACCGGCGCCACATGCGTCGCCACCAGAATCTGGTCCAGCGCCACGATCGCATCCAGCGCCTTGACCGTGGACTGTGGTGTGCCGTTCTGCGCCTCAAGCACATCGATGGCAGCCTGGATCAGATCACCCGTCGTTGCATCTGCGGATAACACCTCGTCATAGTTTCCTGCCTCGATGTTCAAATGGGTGGCGAGCTGGTCCAGATAATCAAACAGATCGATATCGGTATGGATCAGTCCGTTCCAGGCACCCACTGAAATATTGAGACTGCCGCCGAGCAGCCCGCCAAAGATGCTGCTGAGCAACTGCGCCCGGCTGTTCTGCGTGATGTTCACATTCAACAGGGTGCTGCGCAGTGTCAGGGCGGCCAGCGCCGTTCCGGTATCCGTGGCGATCGCGCTGGCGGAAAGTGCAATGGTCCTCCCCATCATCCCGCCGGCCACCAGGCTGGCCGGCAGCGTCTCGCTGATCTCGACCCGGATGGCGTTATCGACCTGCCCTGGCGGCAGGTCTGCCAGCACGCGCAAGCCGTTCACGGTGGTAACACCGCCGCAGGTCAGCGCAAGATCTTGTCCGACAGCCGCTGTAAAGCCATTCCGCGCCAGACTCTGGGTGGCAAACTGTATGGCGCTACCGTCATCGCAGCGTCCCCCGCGTGACACCGCCTCAATCGCCGCGGCATCCGCCAGACGCTGCAAACTGCGCTTGCCCATGAACAGCCTGCCGGTATCGATCACCAGGGCAAGACTCATCACCGCCAGCAACATAAAGCCCGCGGTCAGCATCAGGACTGCGCCACGCTGTTGCCCCAGCCCTGCCCCGCTCCATCCGGCCGGGTATCGGATCGCCCGCATGCCGCCCCCGGTATCTGCCTGTCAATCGCTTATTGATGACCCAGGGCGATGACACAGTCAGTTGAACCTCTGTACTGCGAAGGTTCACTTCCTTTGCAGAAAATGGTGGCAATAGCGCTTTATGTGAGCAAGTGACATGAAATGTAGATCTGGCCATCCGGCAATCACTGCGGATGCTCCGGAAGGCGCGTGGAAATCAGCGCCGCCATTGCGACAAAGACCGTGCTGATCCACAGGCAGGCCTCCAGTCCGTGGACCTGATAAACCCAGCCGGACAGCACCGTGCCCAGCAAGCGGCCGAGGGCGTTGGACATGTAATAGAACCCCACATCCAGCGATACGCCATCCACTTTGGCATAGGACACGATGAGGTAGCTGTGCAGCGAGGAGTTCACCGCGAACAGCGCGCCAAACACCATCAGTCCGCCCAGCAGCACCCACTGCGGATCCATTGACGTCTGCAGACCCAGTGCGATGGCGACCGGAAGGCCGGCCAGCCAGCAGGCCCAGCGCCATGCTGTCCGGCCATCGGGCACATGTCCCTGTGACCTGCCCGTGATCACTGGCGCGAATGACTGCACGATGCCGTAGCCCATGATCCAGGCCGCGAGAAAGCCGCCAACCTGCCAGAAGTCCCAGCCAAACACACTGCTGAGATAGACCGGCAAGGCCACCACGAACCAGACATCGCGGGCACCGAACAGAAACAACCGGGCACCTGACAACACATTGATCGCAGGGCTTTTGGACAGCAGTTCCCTGAATTTCGGTTTGACCCTGGCCTTGCCGAGATCCTGCTTCAACAGACACAAGCTGCCGACCCAGATCAGGGCCAGCACGGCAGCCATCGCCAGCACCGCTCCGGTGAAGCCCATGAGCGCCAGCAGCGCGCCCCCCAGGAAGAAGCCGACCCCCTTGAGCGCATTCTTGGAGCCGGTGAGGATGGCCACCCACCGATAAAGCGTGCCCTGCGCGCTGTCGGGGACCAGCAGTTTGATCGAGCTTTTGGCGCTCATTTTGTTGAGGTCTTTGGCAATCCCGGACAATGCCTGCGCCGCCATGACCCAGGGCACGGAGAGCAGTGCTGCCGGGACCGTCAGCATCAGCAACGCCGCGACCTGCAGGGCGAGGCCCACATTCATGGTCCGGTTCAGGCCGATGCGGGCGCCCAGGTACCCGCCAAAAAGGTTGGTGATGACACCAAAGATTTCATAGAACAGGAACAGTGCGGCAATCTGCAGCGGGCTGTAGCCGAGACTGTGGAAATGCAGCACCACCAGCATGCGCAAGGCGCCATCGGTGAGCGTGAAGGCCCAGTAGTTGCCGGTGACCAGCAGATACTGACGGACTTCGGGACGGCGACTGGGGGGGCTGCTCATGTCAGTGACACTCCGTGCCTGACCCTGCTCAATCGGCCAGGCCGACCAGACGCGCCAGTTCGGCTGCCCGGTTGGCATAGCCCCACTCGTTGTCATACCAGGCATAGAGTTTGACCTGGGTGCCGTTGATGACCAGGGTGGACAGCGCGTCGATGATCGACGAGCGCGGGTCGGTACGGTAGTCGATGGAAACCAGCGGGCGCTCCTCATAGCCGAGGATGCCCTTGAGCGGGCCATCGGCGGCGGTCTTGAGCAAGTCATTGACCTCGGCCACGGTGGTGGCGCGCTCAACCTCGAAGACGCAGTCGGTGAGCGAGGCATTGGCCAGCGGCACACGCACGGCATGTCCGTTCAGGCGGCCCTTCAGCTCCGGAAAGATCTCGGCGATGGCGGTGGCCGAACCGGTGCTGGTCGGGATCAGGCTCATCCCGGAGGCGCGGGCCCGGCGCAGATCCTTGTGCGGCGTGTCGAGGATGCTCTGGGTATTGGTCAGGTCGTGGATGGTGGTGATCGAACCATGGCGTATGCCCAGACTCTCGTGAATGACCTTGACCACCGGTGCCAGGCAGTTGGTGGTGCAGGAGGCCGCGGTCACGATGCGGTGCTGCGCAGGATCGAAAAGATGCTGATTCACACCCATGACGATGTTGATGGCGCCCTTCTCCTTGACCGGCGCGCAGACCACCACCCGCTTCACACCCTGCGCCAGATAGTCCTGCAGCACGGCCACGGTCTTCATCTTGCCACTGGCCTCGATGACCAGATCACAGTCCGACCAGTCACTGGCGGCGATGGTCTTTTCATGCGTCACCCGGATGCGCTTGCCGGCAATCACGACATCATCGCCTTCACTGCCGGCCTCATGCTGCCAGCGGCCATGCACCGAATCGAAGTTGAGCAGGTGGGCATGGGTCGCGGCATCGCCGGCCGGATCATTGATGCGCACGAAGTCCAGCTCGGGCCAATCCCAGGCCGCGCGCAGGGCCAGTCTTCCAATGCGGCCGAAGCCGTTGATGCCTACCTTGATGGTCATGTCATGAGTCTCCAGAAGGAAAATGGGCGGGTCAGCAGCAGGCCGCGGTGCGCACGGGACGGTCACCCATGTGGCGCAGGCGGGCCGCATCGGCCAGCAGCGCCGCCTCATGGGCAGCCAGCGACGCATCCAGCACGGTACGAGCCCAGGCTGGCAGGTCAGGATGCAGGCGGTAGTAGACCCACTGCCCCTGCCGGCGGTCAGCCAGCAGACCGCAAGCCCGCAACTGCGCAAGATGGCGGGAGACTTTCGGCTGGCTCTGATCGAGTGCGCAGGTCAGCTCGCAAACACACAGTTCGCCTTCCTGAGTGATCAGGAACATCAGGCGGGCGCGGGTGTCGTCCGCCAGACACTTGAAGAGCTGAACCGGGTTCAGCTCCCCCTGGTCGGTTGTGCAGAGACCGGTCATGGCGACCTCCGCTGCCGCGGGTATTGATCTGGCATGGAAACGCTCCGGCGGGCGCTCGGGCCGTCATCACGACAGCTTGCATATATGATATTTCGAATATATGAAAAATCACATATTGATTCAATGTCGGGGAAACGACAGGCTCGGGCGCTTTTCGGCCCGGCCCTGGCCGGCCATCCGGGCAAAGACTGGGCAACGTTAACGAAGGGCATATATATCGCGCAGTTTTCAAGCGTTATAGTGGCAGTTGTTAACAGGAAAGAGACAGGATCATGAAGCGTCATCTGCGCGCGAACCAGAAAAGGCCACATCGCCAGCGCGGTGCGACTGCCATCGAATTCTCGATCGTGTTCGCCCTGTTGTTCGGGACGTTCTGGGCCATCCTGAGCTATGCCATGCCTTTTTTCCTGCTCCAGGTCATGAACAGGGCCAGCGCAGAATCGGCGCGATTTGCGATCCGTGCCGAATCCGGATTTGCTGTCGAGCAGGCCGCCTATGAGGCCAAGGTCGTCGAACTGGCAGGGGAAGAGCTCGCCCGTCAGCTGGAATGGCTCCCGCCCAGTTTTCGCAACCCTTTTGAACCGTATGCACAGAATGCCGTGATCGCCACCGACCTGACCACGGGCGGGCGTTATCTGATCGTGCGACTGGCCTACGTGAACTACGGCTCCAACCCCATCATCCCCGTTCTGCGATTTCCCGGCGTGGGCTCGATTCCGAATATTCCCGGCAGTCTGATTGCCGAATCACGCATGAGGCTTTCCGAGCTATGAACAAGCAACGTGGCGTTGCCGCCCTGGAGTTCTCACTGGTTTTCACCCTGGTCTTCGGCATCTTCTGGGCACTGGTCAGCTACACCTTTCCATTGATCATGCTGCAGGCGATGAACCGTGCCGTTGCGGAAGGCGCGCGCGTAGGTGCGGGGGTCAATACCCGCGTCGATGGGTATCAGGCGCTCGCCATCACACTGGCAAGGGAGGAAGTGGATGCCCAGATGAGGCGCGGCTGGCTGCCCGCCGCCTGGGTCAACCGTCTGGAGGCGCCAGCGGTCAGCTTCATCGCGGATGAGGCCTGCACCGTAGAGCCTGCCTGTGTGCTGCAAGTCACCCTCCGGTACCCGGGTTACATCAACAACCCGATCATCCCGATCATGTCGCTGCCGGTTCTGGGGCAGATACCGCGTCTGCCGACCAATCTGGTGGCCAGCGCCCGGCTTGCCCTCTAGTCTGTCGACATGCCCGGCCGGCAACCGGGCAACCGGCTGAATGAAAACGGGCGGATCCCCGCACCGTTTTCACTCAGCCCAAGACGATCAGTACAGCAGCTGGACACCCTCGTTGGCACCGCAGGTCAGGTTTGCACCGACCTCGACCTCATTCAGGTTGACGCCCAGGCTCTTCAGCAATGAATTCAGCAAGGGGTCCAGAATCGGCGACAACACCCCCTTAATGATGGACTGCAGGCTGGACACCAGGGTATTGACCACGCTGCCTACCAGCGAAATGACATTGCCCAGACCGGCACCCAGCCCGCCGCCGGTCGGTCTGTAGATCTCCAGCGTCGGCGCCGCCAGGGTGCTGGCCAGCGAACCCACCAGATTGGTCGATGTCACCTTCTTCCACTGCGGCGCCAGATCACCTGTGACCGGGTCCCGATAGTTGACATCCGGCAAGGTCTCGGGCGGATTGGTGTAAGCCAGGGTACTGTTGCTGCCCGCCAGCGCCGTATTGTTCTCTGCCGATGAGTTGATCTTCAGGCCGATACCGCCGCCGGCGAAGGCGACACGATCAGCCAGCGCTTCATTGCTGGTCCAGCCCGCGCCTTTCTTCCAGGTAGTCGTACAGACCACCAGCAGCGTGCACTCATAGCGGATGCGCTTGCTGCCGATATCAATCAGCGGGATGGGGGAAACAGTCGGCACATTGTCCGAGGCGAAAACCTGCGCGGCGGCCGCGGCAGCCGTGGCGCCCATCTGGCCGATGCGAATGGCCGCCGTGGAGGTCTGCGTGGGAACCGACAGCGACTTGGTGCCGGCATCGCACTCGAAATCATTGACATAGGCCTGGCCACCACCGGCATCGATATTCAGATCCAGCCGCGGCGACGGCAACACCTTCAAATTGACAACATCGCGCTGGATGTCGCAGTAAATCGTGCAGCTCAGCGAGGACAAGAGTCCGAGCAGATTCAGGCTGAGCAGATCATTGACCGCCGTCGTGACGCCCGAAATCAGCGAGCTGTTGAGCAGGCCCTCCAGAGCAGTGAGCACACCGCCGACAATCGGCAAATCCACTGACACCAGCGTACGCACCTGGGCCGTGCGCACGAAAATCCGGTCACCCTCGCCGAGCGGGTTGTCCTTGGCACGCTGCGGGTCACCCACCGCCGAAGCCTGGGCCGGTTCCATCACCTTGAACTTGATGCCGACACCCGCGACACCCGGAATGGTGATGGGAAGATTGCCCACGACGGCACTTTCGCCATTGGCAAGCTGGATACTGCCCTGCACCAGCTGCAGCAGGTTCACGTCGGCACCCAGGCCGGCAGCATCGGTACCGGTCTGAACATTGAGCAGGTCACCCAGCTTGACCAGCGGGGTAGCGCCGGGGATCGACAGGCCGAGGCCGTTCAACCCGAGTATCGCCGCATTGATATCCGCCGTGCTGCCGCTGCCCGCACCCTGTGACAGTGCATCAACAGCGACATCCAGCAGACGGCCGACAGAAACCTCGGTACCGAGCACGGCATCATAGTCGCCGACATCCAGGCCAAGGTCCACCGCCAGCAGATCGAGGTAGCTGAGCAGCTTGATATCGGTGCCGAGCAGGCCATTCCAGCTGCCGACCGACAAATTGACCGCCCCGCCCAGCAAGCCGCCAACGACCGCATTGAGCAAAGCGCCCTGGGTGCTGTCGACTGTTGCCAGTGTGCTGCGGATGGTGAGTGCCGCTTCAGGCAAGCCGCCACGGCGGGCCGCTGCGCGTGCATATAGCTCGATGGGCTCGCTGAACATGCCACCGGCGACCAGGCTGGCGGGAACCGTGCGCCAGACTTCGACCTGCGCGATACGGCCATCGCCAGCGACAAAATTCGCGGGGTTGTACTCGCCACCGGTCGGCGCAAGGTCACCGCACTGCGCCAACAGACGCGTGCCGTTCCCGCTGAAACCATTGCGCCGGGCACTGGCCGCGGCGAATTGCTGAACCGGCAGGTCGCCCTCGGCATTCAGGACACAACCATTGAGCGATGCCGCCTCCAGCGCCGCGAGATCGGCAACACGTTGCAGGCTGCGTTTTTCCATGTACAGACGACCGGTATCCACCACCAGCGCCAGCGCCAGGATGCCCAGCAGCATGAAGCCGGCCGTCATGATCACGGCGACACCACGTTCGCCGGATCGCCTGCGTGCTGACTGACTACTTTTCATGATGCCGGCCCTGACCGCGTGATCGCGGTTCATTTACTTCCTGACTTGAACGTATCGCCGTAATAGCTTTCCTTGATGGCATAGTCATAGGTCTTCAGGAAACGCTCGGCTGCCTTCTCGCGCTGCACCGCCGAAGCCGCCTGGGGATTGGCAGATGCGGCCGCACCGGTACGCTGCAGGGTCAGCCAGCCATCCGTATGAGCCCCGGGATTCACCGTGCTCTTTTCGGGAGAACCGCTCATGATGGCCCACAGCTCCGTCAGCATACCCTGCTCGTCAGCCGCCACCGAACGCGCCTGTTCTGCGACCTCCGGCTCCGTCACGGCACTGTCGGCGGGATCCGCCGGCTCGACCTGCAACGGACTGATATACACGGCACTGGTACGCACCGGCTCCATCACTTCATCCGACAACGCCGGGCACGACACAGCGACCAGTGCCGCCGCGAAAATGACACGGTAATTTGGCTTGAACATGGCTTTCTCCTTATGGCCCAGCATACGACCAGAGTCGGGTTCAGAACCCATTGCTGTGCAAAAAATCAACAAAAATACAGGGAACCGTTACATAGGGCGTCACAGACCGGGATTCAGCGG
Source organism: uncultured Paraperlucidibaca sp. (assembly GCA_964511255.1). Taxonomy (GTDB): domain Bacteria; phylum Pseudomonadota; class Gammaproteobacteria; order Pseudomonadales; family Moraxellaceae; genus Perlucidibaca. Next base: position 64,098 of record CAZEEQ010000002.1, on the reverse strand, counting down.
ACACGCGGCGGCAGTGCCTGCCGTCTTGCCGCTGCGCTCTGCACGCCGCTGAACCAGCTCGCGGCATGAGCGCTCCAGGGCCATGCGCTCGCTGTCCGTCGGCTTCAAGCGTTCGCGCCAGCGCCACCAGCCGGCGGTATCTCCGCGCAGCAAAGCCAGCAAGGCCAGGTTGAGTGCCGGCTGCCGCTCTTCCGGCGCCAGTTCGCTGGCCGTGCGCAACTCGAACTCAGCCTGCGGGTCCTGCCCGAGAAAGAGATAGATATAGCCAAGGTCATTGCGCAGTGCCGACTTGGCCGGCTGCTGCTCGACGGCCGCCATCAGGTGCTTGCGCGCCAGGACATAATCCTGACGCGAGGCCGCCATCAAGCCGAGACCATGCTCAGCCTGGCCGCCGACACAGGTGCCGCGCATGGCCAGATACCAGGCCTCGGCTTCCGGGGCATTGAGACGACGCAGGATGTCGGCACGCAGGATGGCGACGGAAGCCACCTTGGCCGGCAAGGTCTGGATCTGCGCCAAGGCGGCGTAATTGCTGCCCTCACGCATCCGCTCCTCGATCAGGGAGCGGCTCAGATCATCTTCCTTGCTCAGCACGGTGCTGCAGTCGATGCGCGGCACCGACACGCTGCCGGTCAAGGTTTCACGGACGACCGTGGCCTTGGGTTCCGGCGCCGACGCGTCGGCCGTCACCGGTGCAGTCGCTCCGCTACCGATGGGACGCACAAAGGCACGAGGCTGAGACATGCAGGCCGACAGCAGACAGGCCATCAGCACAGCGCCCGAGCCGAGCCGCCAAACCTGACGCATCACATATCCCCCATGGCATCGCCAATGGAAATGAAACCAGGTCCGGCGAGCAGGATCAGCAAGGCCGGGAAGAAGAAAATCACCATGACAACCGTCATCTTGGCCGACAGCTTGCTGACTTTTTCCTGCATGTCAGTCAGGCGGCGGGCCTCCATGACCTCGATCAGCTTGGTCAGGGAGGCGCGGGCACTGCCACCCTGCTTGAGCATCTGGCGGATGATCACGGTGACATCGGTATAACCGGCATGATTCAGGGCCGCAGCCGAGGCGCCCAGCTCGTTCTCCAGATCCAGGCCCTGTTCGGCACGACGCAGGATCGGCTGCATTTCCTGCACCAGCTCGGGCAGGACATGGCCGGCCTCATTGGCCATGACGCGCAGCGCCTGCTCTACGGCGAGGCCGGCATCGAAGAGAATGCGCAGCATTTGCACGAACATCGACAGCTCGTCGTCAATGCGTCTGAGACGGGCATCGGCCTTGCTGTTGATGACCCGTTTGGGGATCAGCACACAGATGATCACCACGGAAATACCCACCAGCAGCGAGTTCTGCGAATACCCGTGGATCATGATCCAGAGGCCGGTCAGCAGTGTCGCCACCAGCGGCAGAATCACCTGCACGCCATAGAGCATGGCGCGCTGGGATGCTGCACGATAACCGGCCCGCCACATCGCCAGCGACAACTCGCTGTCCTTTTCGATATGTCGACGGATGCGCTCCTGGTCATCGAAGAGATCGGCAAAGCGCATGCTGAGCAACTTGGCATCTTCATGGGCGTTGCCGCGCACGCTCATGCGACGTTCGACCAGACGGCGCTCGGCAGCCACCCGCGTCACCAGCCAGCCAGCCGCCACCAGCCCGAGCACGATCAGGAGGAAAATGGCGATTCCGTAAAGGGTCTGCACGGTCATATGCTCCTGAGCATCTTCCAGATAACGACCATGCCCGAAATCTGCATGGCGGCAGCCCCCATCAGCACCCACTTCCCGGTCGGGTCATCAATCATCTGATAGATGTATTCCGGGTTGCTGATGATCATGAACGTGCCGACCAGCACCGGCAGTGCCGACAGCACCACGGCACTGGTGCGCGTCTCGCCGGTGAGCGCCCGCAACTGGCGTGTCAGCTGTTCGCGCTGCTGGATCAGGGTGATGATGTTGTTGAGCAGATCAATCAGGCTGCCGCCAAAGCGCGAATTCACATTCACGCCCAACGCCAGAATCTGCAATTCCTTGAGGGCATAGACTTCACTGAGGTCGGTGAATGCCTCGGGAATGGTCATGCCCAGCTGGATATTGCGCTGCAGCTTGAGCATGACGGTCTTGAGCGGCTCGTCGGCATCGCGGGTGGCGATAAAGAAGCTGTCCGCCAGCGTCTTGCCGGTGCGCATGAGGCGCACAACCTGATCCAGCAGACGCGGCAGCTGTGAAACGATCTGGTTCATGCGGCGCTGATAAATGCTGCCAATCGCCGTGTAGGCAAATGCCAGCAGACCGAGCGCCAGCAGCAGCGTGAATGCCAGACCGAACTCCAGCGCCGACAACAGCAGCAGCAATGACAGGGCCAGACCGATGATGCGACGGTGTGTCGGCTGCAGGGAAATGCCGGCGCGCTCCAGATGCAGGGTCAGCCAGTCCTTGGTCGGAAACTCCAGGGCCTGCACCCCGGCCAGCGCCAGACGCTTGGACACCGCCTCTTCCTGAGCCTGCTTGTGCCCCAGCCAGATCAGGTAAAGGGCACCCAGCCCCATGGCGAGGGCGACCAGGATGTAGATGAAAAAAGCCATGTCAGCGCTGTGCCTCTGCCTGCTTCATGAGTTCAATCACGCGCAGCTTGGCCGGCCCGCTGGCGGTCTTGCTGTGCTGCCCGGATATGCGATCGAGTTTGAACAAGGTGTTGGTGACGTACTGCTCGTCACGCAGGTCCACGACTTCGGTGATTTCGGAAACGCAACGGCGGCCATTCGGCAAACGGGTCAGCTGCACCACAATATCCACGGCTGACACAATGATCGCGCGCAGGGTGGCTTCGGAGATTTTCTGTCCCGACAGACCCACCAGGGTCTCCATGCGCAACAGGGCGTCGGGCGCACTGTTGGCATGCAGCGTGGACATCGAGCCTTCGTGGCCGGTGTTCATGGCCTGCAACATGTCCATGACTTCATAGCTGCGGACTTCGCCGACGATGATACGGTCAGGACGCATACGCAACGCGTTTCGAATCAGGTCACGGGCGCTGACCTCGCCGAAGCCTTCGGAATTGGGCGGACGGGTTTCCAGACGCACAACATGGTCATTGCCGAGCTGCAGCTCAGCCGTATCCTCAATCGTGACAATACGCTCGTGATGATTGATGAAGCCCGACAGAATATTCAGGAAAGTGGTCTTGCCGGTACCGGTACCGCCACTGACCAGAATATTGGCGCGCTGCGCCACCGCCTTCTTGAGAAACTGCAGCATGTCCTCGCTGACCGAGCGATAGGTCACGAGGTCATTGGCCCGCAACAGATCACGACGGAACTTTCGGATCGAGATGCTGGGACCATCGAGCGCAATCGGCGGAATGATGGCGTTGACACGACTGCCATCCGGCATGCGTGCATCGACCATCGGGCTGGACTCGTCGAGACGCCGGCCGATCGGGGCCAGGATGCGCTGGATCACTCGCGAGACGTGGTTGTCATCGACGAAGCGCAGCTCGCTGCGCTGAATCACGCCATCGCGTTCGTAGAAGATACGGTTGGCGCCGTTGACCATGATTTCCGTGACAGACGCATCACGCAGCAAAGACTCCAGCGGCCCGAACCCCACCAGCTCATCGACCAGCTCCTCGGCCAGGCGGTCGGCCTCATAGCGCGACAGCGGCAGGGAGTTGTCATTGACATAGGCGGTCAGCTTGATCTGGACATAGTCCATGATCGCCTGACGCGTGCTCTCCAGGATATTGAAGTGGTCGTCGTCGACGCGCTCGATCAGATAGCGATGAAAGCGGAACTTGATCTGGGCAATGTCCTGATCCACTTTCTTGGGCGACAGACGTCCCCCCGGGATGTAGCCGGCCATGTCAGGCTCCTGTCAGACTGCTCTTCAGCTTGTCCATGAAACCCGCTGGCTTGGCTGCCCTGGCCGTGGTGCCGGCCTTCGGCACCGGCGCCTGTATCAGGGCCGCCAGTTCGCGATATTTTCTGGACAGGACATCCTGTGGTGACAACTCGAACATGAGCTGGCCGATATTCATGGCGCGCAGGCGCAGATCAGCCACAGCCGGCAGCTCGACATAACGGTCGATGGCAAACGAACGCGAAATCGCCTTGCTGTCCGGAGAGATCTTGGGCTGGTAATGGTCGATCAGCACGATCGGATCATTAATCGGCACACCGATCTGCTTGAGACGGGAAACAAAATCAAGGCCGGCACGGCAACTGGTGATCGACTGGTCGACCGTGAAAATCACATGGTTGCCGTTGCCGATCAGGAGTTCGGTCATGTCTACCGTCGGCAGGCCACAGATATTGACCACGACATGACTGAAAAGACTGCGCAAGGTACCGACCAGCAGGAACATTTCGGAGGTGGTGACCTCCAGCAGATCAATCCCCTCCGGTGGAGCCGACAACACGCGCACCCCGGTCTTGTGACGCGGGAACGCGGTGTCGACCAGGGTCTGGTCCAGCCGGCGCAGGTTGCGCAGCGTATCCATGAAGTTGAACTGCCCTTCCAGACCGAACAACTGCTGGGCTTCGGCGAACGGCTGGCCGAGATCCACCATCAGAATGCGGGCCTCCGGGCTCTGCTTCTGCAACGCCGCCGCCAGATGCAAGGCATGAAACGCCGACTGCATGACCGGTCGCTCACTGGCCAGGACAACCATGGTGCCCTGACGCATCGGGCTTTCGATCACTTCCGGCACACGCTCGCCCAATCGGCGCACCAGCCCCGCCAGCTCGCTGGGACGGGTGACGAAAGTGACAAAATCCTTGGCACCGGCGCGCATGGCACCCAGCAGGCGATCCTGATCGAGGGTATCCGAGACAGCCACACAGGCCAGCGTCGGGCTCGCGGCCACCAGACCTTCGATAAACTGGACATCCTCCACCCAGGCGTCGCGGCGTACCGGCACGAAGACAATGGAGGCCGTGGCCATGTTGATGAGCTGCATGACATCGTTGAGGTCACGCTGCTGCGACATCACGACCTCAGCCGTGCCTTCAAGGCCGGACTGCAGCCAGTCGAACTGGTCGCGCTGCTGCGTGATGATAACTACCGACGGGAGTGCATTAGCCATGATGGATTACCGGGAAAAGCCGACGGGTGAGTCACGATAGGGCGACTCGGCGCCCTGCCAGAAAAGCTTGCCGGTACTCGGCTCATAGTTCTGCCAGCCGGCTCCAGGCAGGGATGGCAGGCTCGCGCCCGCAGCCAGCGGCCGCACCAGTCGCGGCGTGACAATCATCAGCAGTTCGCTGTCGTCGCTGCTGAATGACGTGGAGCGGAAGAATGCGCCCAGCACCGGGATATCACCCAAGCCCGGCAATTTGTCGACATTGTCGCGCATGGTGCGCGACACCAGACCGCTGATCACGAAGCTCTCGCCATCGGCCATGGAGAGGGTGGTGTCGGTGCGGCGCACGCGCAGCGCAGGGATGGTCGACCCCTGCAGCGTGACGGCATTGACGAAATCCAGCTCGCTGACTTCGGGCGCGACCTTGAGGGTGATCTGGTTGTTGCTGAGAATGGTGGGGGACACCGAAAGGCGGACACCAAACTCCTTGTACTCGACCGTGATCGAGCCGGAGTTGCCACCGCTCTGCGGCACCAGGATGGGCACTTCACCGCCCGCCAGGAAGGTCGCCGACTGGCCGCTCATGGCCACCAGGGACGGACGCGAGAGCGTATAGGCATAACCCTTCTGCTCCAGCATGTCGATGGCGACCGCCAGCTTGCTGCCTGACGAACCCCAAAGGATATTGAACGGATTGGCGCTGACCGGAATGCGGAAAATCTGATCGGCATCGATGAAGTTGACGTTGTTGGAGCCGAACAGGAAATTGCTGCCATTGCGGGCCAGGCGCACACCCATTTCACGCAGGCGGTTGCGGCTCAGCTCGACGAACCGGATATCGACCTGCACCTGCGAGGGCAGCACCGCCAGCGATTCGGGCGCTGCCGCCTGGGCCACCTGCTGGGCAGCGTTCATGGCAGCCGGCACGTTGATGATCACGCGCGCCGGTTCCTTGCTGCACTTGGTCCACACCATCAGGCTGGTTTCACCCGCCTTGCGGGCCTGGACGAGCAGATTGCGCGAGTCCATGAGGGTGACATCCGCTGTTGCCGGGTCACCGACGGAGACACGGGTCGCCGCCCCCGGCAACGTCATCAGGTCCTGCAGACCGGCCTTGATGGTGAGCGCTGCCGGCCAGACATGATCCGGGTTGTCGCACTCGGCCGCCTGCACCGTTCCGGCACCCAGCAAAGAGGCCCCGACGGCGCCGGCAATCGCCAAACGCGCGAACCTGGACATCCCGTTTGATTCAGGAAAACGAAAAGAGCTCAGCGTACGGGTCATGGCGATACCTTCTGGGCTTCCAAGCCACGATAGATCAGGATACTGGGCGCTTCGGCCTTGGGTTTGGGTTTTGCCGCCGGCCGGGGCGCACTGCTGCCCGGCTGCAAGGCGCTCGACGTCAGGATCTGGCGCTGGGTCGGGGTCGGCACGGCAGAGACCGGCCTGGCGACGGCAGCCGTCACAGGCGTCGGCTCACCGGGGGTGCCGGCCGGTACGGCAGCCACGTCCGCCATATCGCCCACCGGCGGGCGGATGGCCATGCGCAGCGTCCCGAGACTGCTGGCAAGCATGATGCGGGTGACATCCTTCTCGGAAACCGCCAGCACGGCGGTACGCGCCCTGGCGCGCTCGCCCTTGCGCCCGACCTTCTGCTCGGGAGTTTCGGTACCACCGGCCGGATTGATGATTTCAGCACCAAAGCCGACCACACGCAGAGACTGCATGACAACCTGGGCTGAATCCTTGGCGCCGTTCTCGCCCCGCAGGAACAAGAGCACATCGACCAGATCACCCGGCTGCACGAAACCGCCCCCGCCAACCACTTCATCGATTGGAATGGCGACAGCACGCTCACCCGGCTTGAGCAGACGCGCGACTTCGCCACCCGGCTGCAGATGCCCTGTTTCCAGCAGCGAACCCGCGCCCAGATCGATCTGCAACTGCTGACCCAGCACTTCCTCGATCGTACGGTACGATCTCGGCGGAGCAATCTTGAGATAATCCAGTGTCAGGTCTTCGGCACTGAGCTTCTGGTAGGCAGGAATATCGTGCTTGACCACCACGACGGGAACCTTGCCCGGCACACCGATCTCGGCCACTTTTCTGGCCGCAACGGCTTTTTGCTCGGCTTCGAGGGCGACCTGCTTGGCCTCCTGCGTGGTCTTGTAACCGAGGTAGCCTGCCACTGACGCGCCCACAATGAGGAGCACGGCAAGCAGGATCATGACGCGACTGTTCATGGCTGACGCTTCCCTGTTGAGACAAACCCTTCAGAGTCTGTATTCGCTGATCCTAACAAGCTTTTTCAAGCACCGGACGGCATTTCAATAAAATCAAACACGCATTAACAAAGTTCACACAAGAGCCCCCAAAACGGGGCTAGCCAATCCACAAAAAGTGCGTAGACTCCAAGTTATCCGGGGACCAAACCGGACACGTCATACTTTGGGGGTACAAAATGAAGAAGATCCAAGCACTGCTGGCTAAGCTGCGTCGCGATGAAAAAGGCGCCACCGTTATTGAGTACGCTCTCATTGCGGCCCTGATCGCTGTTGTCGCCATCGTCGGTTTCCGTGCCCTGGGCACGCAAGTCAATGACACGCTGAACACGATCTCCTCGTCGCTGGCAGGCGCGCCGAACCCGGCCTGATGTCCATGCCATGAAACGGGCTCTCCGGAGCCCGCTTTTTTAACTGAACACCCCTGCGGCGCAATAATAATCACTGCAGAGCCTGCAGCATGAATGAAAGTCCCGCGCCCCACTGGCTCAGCAAGCAACGCATTCAAAAGCTGTCGTGGGCATTCCTGGTTTTCTTCGCTCTCCTCAGCGGTCATTTCTTCAAAACCGTACTGTTCGCGCCCAATGCGAAGCACGAAGCGGTCGCCCGTGATTTTGTCACCTTTTATGCCGCCTCCTCGCTGGCACTGGATGACAGACCGGCAGATGCCTATAACCTGAAAAAAATCGAAGCCGCCGAAAAAGCCGCGTGGCCAAAGCTGCAGGTCTTTCCCTGGTTTTATCCGCCGACATTCCTGCTGGTTTCCTATCCTCTGGCATGGATGGATTACCTCACCGCGTTCACCGTTTTTACCGGCCTCACCATTGCCCTTTTTCTGTTGGCCGCCGGCAGCGCCCTGCCCCGTCCGGCGATTATCCTGCCGACGCTGGCTTTTCCAGCGGTCATGATCAACCTCATTTTCGGACAGAATGGACTGCTGACCGCTGCCCTGGCACTGCTGGCCCTTTACCACCTGGACAAACGGCCCATTCTGGCCGGCGTATTTATCGGCCTGCTGGCCATCAAGCCGCACCTGGCCATCCTGTTCCCGCTGGCACTCGTGCTGGGCCGGCGCTGGACGGCATTTGTCTCCGCCAGCGTGACCACCCTGGTCTTCATCCTGGCGTCCGTGCTGCTGCTGGGTGCCGATACCTGGCTGGCTTTCCTCGCTAATCTGCAAGAAGCCAGGACCTGGCTGGAACAGGGCAAAGTGGCCTGGCCACAGATGATCAGCCCTTACATCGGCATGCGGATTCTGGGCGTCAGCTCGACCGTGGCGTATGGCATCCAGGCCTGCTGCGCGATTTTCTTCCTCACCGCGTTCATCCGGGTCTGGCATACCTCGCGCGATATGCTGCTGTGCGGTTCCGTGTTTGTCATTGCCACGCTCAATATCAGCCCCTACCTTTTTGATTATGAGCTGTCATGGCTGGCCATTCCGGTACTGCTGCTGACACTGCGCGGTCTTGAGCAAGGCTGGCTGCCGCGAGAAAGAGAGCTGCTGGCCTTTGTCTGGCTGTTCCCCTTTCTCGACATGCTGATGTCGCTGCTCGGCATCAATCAGATCCTGAAAATCAATCTCGTCATCATCCCAGAACTCATCATTCTCATGCTGGTCATGAAAAAGCTGAACGCGCCGGATGGCCGCACGACTGACATGACCGCAAGATGAGTCCGGTGATGGTGGCCCGTCAGCAGCATGACACCGCAAGACACAGCCTCCTGCTGGTGGTGCTGGCGCTGGCAGCAGCGGAAGTCATTTCCTGGACCGGGGTCATGCCGGCGGCACATGACGCCTGGCTGACGGCCCTCAGAAGCTTTTTCTCCGGACAATTCGGTTTCATGTCCGCCGCCGCCGCCGGCTATACCATTCTGACCTGGCAGCTGCCCATCGCCCGAACCTTGCGTCTGGGCATCATGGTTTGCGGCACCGTGCTTGGTTTGCTGCTGTCCAGCCAGGGGGCGCAGGGTCCGATCACCCAGTTGAACTGTCTGATGGCCGGTCTCGGGAGCGCCAGCTTTGCCGGCGTATCATGCTACCTCCTGGGCCATCGCAATACCGGCACCCACCCTGCCATGAAGTGCTACTTCATGGAGGTTTCGGCGATCGTGCTGTTCATTCTGGCCTCGTCGTTCTACCTCAAGCTGACCATCGTCTTGCGGCCAGACACTTTTGATACCCAAATGCTGGTCTGGGATGCACTGCTGTTCGGCGGCCAGCCGAGCATCCAAGCCAGTTTGCTGGCCGCCAGCCTGCCGGGCTCGCTGACCGTGCTCAAACTGACTTACCTTTTTCTGCCCATGCTCATGATTGTCATGAAATTCATGGGCGAAGGGCGCCAGGTGCCGGTCAACATCACCGGGGCATTCCTGGGCACTGCCGCGCTCGGCTACAGCCTCTATTTCATCGCCCCGGTGTGCGGCCCGCTTTATCTTCTCGGGGAAAACTTTCCGCTCAATCCGCCCTCGCTGGCGCAGACACTGAGCAACCCGCACCTGCCACTGGCCTGGCCGGACTATCCGCGCAACGGGATTCCGTCGCTGCATATGTCCTGGGCCCTGTCACTGGCGTTCATGTCTGTCTATCTCGGCGGCGCGGCCCGGCTGTGGGCCGGCGTGACCCTGGTGCTGACGTTCTGCGCCACCCTGGCACTGGGTGAGCACTATGTCATCGACCTCATCATTGCCCTGCCCTTTTCGGTATTGATCCAGGCGCTTTTCACCCGGGTTCCGATCAGTGCACGCCGGAAACGCCGCAACATCATCATCCTCTGCGCGCTGAGCACCCTGCTCTCTGTCGCCGTCGCGCTGCTCCCGGGCTACAGCCTTCTGTTTTCTCCATTGCCCTGGTGGGCATTCTGGGCGGGGATGATGGCCCTGTCCCTGAAGGCATTCGGGGCTCTGCGCAACGCCGCAAGCCACGACTGACCGATCGCCGGCCGGCCGGCCGGCAAGCCGTCGCCTCAGCGGCGCAAACGATTCCGGAGCCTCATGGCCCATATCCGGAAAGGATAGAGCTGCTGCTGAAGATAGGACTCGCCGACATGTTCAGCCGGCGCGAAGTCGACACCATAGTGCTGCGGCTCATGTCCGGGATGCACCGCAGTACCGAAGAACCAGTCATGGAAAGCGAAGACCACGGCGTAGTTGCGGTTATGCGCCTCTTTTTCCATGGCGTGATGCCAGCGATGCATGAACGGGCTGACCAGCACATACTTCAAGAGACCGGGAAACCGGATGCGGACATGGGTATGGATGAAATGGTTGTACTGCAGATAAATCATGAAGCCCAGCGCCACCGCACCAGGATCCAGTCCGCAGCAAGCCGCCGCCCAGCCGACCAAGACGCCGCCCGCCATGACTTCGAGGAAATGCAGTCTGTGGGTTGTCAGCACGTCCACCTGATGACTGACATGATGCACGGCATGGACAGGCCAGAGCGGCGACCACTCATGGCTCAGACGGTGCCGCCAGTACACCATGAAATCAAACATCCACAAGGCGATGAGCACCTGAGCGGCGTAGGGCAGCTCGTTCGCCCAGGCCATGAAGGCCGGCGAGGAGGCGATCATCCAGGATCGTAGCGCCAGCGCACCAGCACCAAAAATGGTGAGGTAAAAGATGAAATTGAACAGCACGTGCATGACATCAACCCACATTTCGTAGGTCAGCACCTTGGCCGGACGCCGCACCGCCGGATAGAGCACCTGTGCCGCGAAACCCACCAGGAAGGCCGGCCAGTAGGCCGACATGTTGCGCCAGAGCGCCCCTGCCAGCGGATACGCGGTCAGATCAATGACCCCGAACCCGTGCGACAACACCAGCAGGGCCATCAGACCGGCCAGCGCAGTCACCACCAGACGCTGCGGCCCGGTCCAAGACCGCCCTGCCAGCGCATTTCCCCTGACGGACATGTGCTCCTGCATGCGCCCTCCTAGTGCCCCAGCGCCCTGCCGCGACGGTACTCCGTCAGCATATTGTCATCCGTAATGGCCTCCGGCGCATAGGGAAGGCGCTCCTGTGCCACATACTCCGGCCAGGTGCGCATGTGGCGATCGAGCATGCCCTGCAGTGTCTGCCTCATGCTGGCATCGCTGCAATCCGGTAATTTCAGACGCGTGAAATCCATGCGGCACACGGATGCCATCCCGTCCCCTAGCCGTGCCCGCGCATCGACCGGGCTGCCATAAATGAAGTTGCCATAGTGCCAGGTGTGCGCAAAAACCTGACTGGCGGTGTAGAAGGCATCCAGAGATCCGGTGGCATTGAATGTCGCCACACCACCCGGCGCGAGATGCTTGCTGATGACCCCGAGAAACTCCCGGGACAATAGGTTGCTGGCATAGATGCGCCAGTGCCATGTCGTGTTCATGACAATCAGGTCAAACTGGCGGTCCCGGACATCGGCCCCACGCAGCCACTGACGACCATCCATGAAATGCAGATGCACGCGGGGGTCCGAGAGGTAGTCGGCATAGCCCGGGTAATGCTTGCTCAGCTCAACATAACCGGGATTGATCTCGACGACGTCAATCCGCTCGACACCCGGAAAGGCACGCAGGATATGAAGCCATGAGCCGACCGAAAGCCCGATGACAGCGATGCGTTTCGGGTTCGGCTGCAAGGCCGCCAGCAGATAGAGGCGCTCCAGGCCATTGACCGGATTGCGCACATCGATATTCACCGCGCCGTCATAGACATTGCCGCCAAAAACCAGCTCCGCCCCCTTATCCGGCGCATACAGGGTATGGATGACGCCATGGCGGTTCTCAATCAAATGCGTCAGTTTCATATCCGGTGAATATTGTGCCGCGATGATCCGGGGCATCACTTCGCGGCTGCTGCCCAGGCCGCAGGCGCCCATCAGGCAGAGACCGGCCAGCAAGACCAGCCGCCAGCGCAGCCGTCCAGCACGCCAGATCGCGAGCGCCAGAAAAAGCTCGGCCATGCCCAGCACAAACAGCACGGTATAAGCCGACAAATGATCCAGCAGGATGAAACCGGTCAGCAGCGGGCCCAGTGTCGAGCCCATGACATTGGCGACATAGACAAAAGAGAGTGTGCGGCCGAGATTTTTGCCGGGCTGGCTGAAATAGTGATGCACCAGCGGAAAGATCGCGCCCTTGAAGGCGGCGGTCACTAGAATCAGCAGCCCCAGAACCCCCAGATTCAAATGCGCCCTGAGTGCCAGCAGGATCCAGGGCATGCTGATGACGCTCAAGCCGGAAATCGTCAGCAGGATGACCAGGACACGTTCGGGGTCGTGGCGTGTCGCCGCACGCTTGGCCGCCAGCAAGGAGCCCAGGGCGATGCCGGCTATAAAGCACAGCAGCACATAGGAAAATGCCTGCGGAATGGAGTGCAGCAGGAGGGAGACCAGGCGAACCCAGACAATTTCCTCGGACAGACTCAACAACCCCACCAGGAAAGAGACACCCACGAAGATCCAGGGACGCATCATGACGACTGGCTCAATGCGTAGCCGGCAGCTGCGGATGTGAAATTCATGCCGGCGGCCATGATCAGGGCATGATGCAAACCGAAGACGCCGAAGAACCAGAAGCCCAGCAACAGGCAGGCGACGGCCGCGCCGAGGGTATTGAAGTAGTAGAGCGTGCCCACGGACTCACCGACATCCTGGCCTGATTCGACCATGGCGACTGACAGCAGTGGCAAGGTGGCTCCCATCAGGATGGTGGGGAACAGCAGCAGAACCGAGGTCTTGACGGCCACCATCAGCATGCTGTCGGCGCCGCCCAGCAGGCCGAGCATGAGCGGACTGCACAACCCGAATACGCCGATCAGGGCCTCAAACAGGCAAAACAGCGGAATACAGCGCGCACGGTAACGGTCCGCCAGCTGTCCGCCCAGAATGCCGCCGATACCCAGTCCGAACATGAAGATGGAAACGATCAGGGTCACTGATGTCATATCAATGCCGAAGATCAGAAAGAGCTGCCGCTGCCAGACAATCTGATACGTCAGGGCAGCAATACCCGATATCGCAAAGATCAAACCCGTCAGGAGCAATTGACGCGACTTGCCTGCAGCCGACAATCTGGACATGGAACCCTCAAATTAAACACAGCCGCTACGTTAGCCATGATGAGTGTATCCATCGCCGCCAGTCCGTTTGTGGCATTTCAGTTCCTTTTTGTTTTCACCCCAGCAAGCCCAGCACCTCGGGCCGGTTGTTGCAGACCAGCACGACATCGCAGCCGGCCGCCAGCGCGACATCGACGCGCTCCTGCATCGGGCCGACACCGACGGCACCCTCCATGCAGAGGTCATCCGAGAAGATCAGGCCCTTGAAGCCCAGTTGCTCGCGCAGCACGGTTTTCAGCCAGAACTCGGAGAATCCGGCCGGCAGCGGGTCGACCTGCGGATAGACCACATGCGCCGGCATGATGCCGTCGAGCTCGCCGGCCAGCGCAGCGAAAGGACGCAGATCATAGGCCTCGATGTCGGCCCAGCTGCGGTCATCGACCGGGAGCGCCAGATGCGAGTCGGCGGCCACCGAACCATGCCCCGGGAAATGCTTGCCGATGGTCATCATGCCGGCCGCTTTCATGCCCTGCATAAAAGCGCGCACGAGCGCGATGGCCGGCTCGGGCCGGGTGTGGAAAGCACGATCGCCGATGACGCCACTGACGCCCATGTCGAGGTCCAGAACCGGGGCGAAACTGAAATCGACACCGACACCGCGCACTTCGCGCGCCATCAGCTCGCCGCAATGGCGCGCCGCGGCAATGGCAGCGGCCGGATCCTGATCGTACTGATGACCGAAGCTGCGCATCGGGGGCAGGCGCGTAAAGCCTTCACGGAAACGCTGCACACGCCCGCCTTCCTGATCAACCGCGATCCAGAGCTCGGGGCGAACCGCACGCATTTCGGCCGTCAGCGCGGCGATCTGCTCAGGCGTATCGACATTGCGGCTGAACAGGATCGCACTCCCGACCAGCGGATGCGCAAGTACTTCGCGATCTTCCGCGGTCAGGCTGAGGCCGCCGACATCAACCATCAGCGGGCCACGGGCCAGTGGCGTCGGGGACAGGGCTTTCTGCGACGGGTGCGACATGTACTCAACTCCAGGCTCGAACACGGGCTTGGCAATGCCGCCCGGAAAGCGCACAAGTAAGCCGTCACTCCCTGTAAAAGTCAAAGTCTGCCTGACTGACCTTGCGCGACCGGAGTGCTATGATCGGGACAACCGGCACCCGCCCGTTGGTGCCGCATTGTCAGTCGCCCGCCCCATGCTCAGTCAGTCTGCCGTGAAGTCGCACCGCTCCGCCCTGCCGGTTTCCGGCCTGTTCTCTGTCACCTTGCTGGCCGCCTGCCTGTTGACGGCAGCGCCGGTCTTTGCCGATCCTGCCCTGGCCCTGCAACCCAGTGATGACCAGAGCCGGGTCGCCCGCATCGTGACCCGTCAGCTCAGTGTGCAGCACTACAACCGCACCCTGCTCAACGACGACCTCTCCGGCGAAATCTGGAAGCGCTATCTCGGCGACATGGACAATCAGCGGGTCTATCTGCTGGCCACCGACATCCAGAGCTTCGAGCCCTGGCGCCTGAAACTCGACGACCAGCTCAAGGCCGGGCAGCTGGTGCCCGCCTTTACCATGTTCAACCGCTATCAGCAGCGTTTGCGCGAGCGCCTGGAGTTTGCTGCCGCCGAACTGGAAGGCAACAGCAAGGCGCTGCTCGACTTCACCGGACAGGAAAGCGTCGAGAACGACCGCAAGAATGCACCCTGGCCGCGCAACAAGGCCGAGCTGGATCAGCTCTGGCGCCTGCGTCTGAAGGCGGCGGCACTCACGCTCAAGCTCTCGGGCAAGAGCAATGACGAGATCCTGTCCACACTCAAGCGACGCTACAAGTCGCAGCTGACCATGCTCGGGCAGACCAAGGCCGAAGATGCCTTCCAGACCTTCATGAACGCGTTCACGGAAACCTACGATCCGCACACGCAGTACATGTCGCCGCGCAACAGCGAAAACTTCAACATCAACATGAGCCTGCAGCTCGAAGGCATCGGCGCCGTGTTGCAGACGGACGACGAATACACCAAGGTCATGCGCATCATGCCCGGCAGCCCGGCGGACAAGTCGCGACAGCTCAAGGCGGGTGACCGCATCGTGGCGGTGGCCCAGGGCACGGATGACTTTGTGGACATTCTCGGCTGGCGCATTGATGAAGTCGTCGAGCTCATTCGCGGCGCCAAGGGCACGACGGTACGTCTGCAGATCCAGCCCGCCGACGGTGATGGCGCGCTCAAGGAAATCAGTCTGGTGCGCAACACCATCGAGCTTGAGGACCAGGCGGCCAGCAAGAAGGTGCTGGAATACAAGCGCAACGGCGTGACCCGCCGCATCGGCGTGATCAAGCTGCCGACCTTCTATGCCGACTTCAAGGGCATGCAGTCGGGCGATCCGGAATACCGCAGCACCACCCGCGATGTCCGCCGCCTGATCAACGAGCTCAAGCAGGAGCGCATCCAGGGCATCATCCTGGACCTGCGCAACAATGGCGGCGGCTCGCTGCCGGAGGTCAATGACCTCATCGGCGAATTCATTTCCACCGGCCCGACCGTTCAGGTGCGTGATGCCCGCGGCCGCACCGAAACGCTGGGCGACGGCAATCCGGAAGTCAGCTATTCGGGTCCGCTGGTGGTGGTGATCAACCGCCTCTCGGCCTCGGCCGCGGAAATCTTCGCCGGCGCCATCCAGGACTACGGCCGCGGCCTCGTGGTCGGCAGCACCAGCTTCGGCAAAGGCACCGTGCAGTCGCTGCGCGACCTTGGCCACGGCCAGCTCAAGATCACCGAAGCCAAGTTCTATCGCATCTCCGGTGCCAGCACGCAGAACAAGGGCGTGGAACCGGACGTGCATTTCCCGGAGCTTTTCGACCCCAAGGAGATCGGCGAGTCGGCCCTTGAGCGCGCCATGCCCTGGGACACCATCCGCCCTTCGCGATACCAGCAGCTGAGCCAGTGGGACGGCAAGCTCAAGGCACTCGAGCAGGCATCGAAGGCGCGTCAGGCACGCAGCCCCGACATCCGTTACCTGACCGATCAGCAAAAGCTGCTGGCTGCCATCAAGGAGCAGAAGGCCACTTCACTGAACGAGAAAGTGCGCCGCAGCGAAAAACAGGCGCTCGATGACAAACGCCTGGGCATCGAGAACCGTCGTCGCCTGGCCAAAGGGCTGCCGGCGCTCAAGACCTGGGAAGATGTCGAAGAGATGTTCGAGAAACAGAATCCGGACCATGACCCCAACTATGAGCGCCCGGAAGAACAGGCGCTCCTGCAGGAGGCTGGTGATGTCCTGCTCGACACCCTGTCAGCTCCCCAGGCGGCCAAGCGACCGGCCGCTGCCACGTCGGCGCGACGCCCGACCGCTGAGCGCTGACCGCATGGGCCAATGACGATGAGTCTGCGGCCTGTCAGCCCTATCCTGTCCGATCCGGCCCGGGAGGCGCTGTTTGCGCGCACCACCGGGTCGGACGCCCTGCCAGGGCATCGCCTGCAGCTGCTGCGTGACAGCAGCGAGCATGAACAGGCCACGCTGGCGCTGATCGCCCAGGCCAGACATCACATCCTGATCGAGAACTATCGCCTGGCCGATGATGACTGGGGCCGCGAGCTGGTGGCCGCGCTCTGCCGGCGGTCTCGCGAGGGCGTGCGCGTCTGCGTTCTCGGCGACTGGCTGGGATGCTGGGGTCAGCTCGGATACCGGCTGCCCAAACTGCTGCGAGCCGCCGGGGCCGAACTGCTGATCTTCAATGCGCCCGGACTCGGCGAGCCACTGGGCTGGGTCGTGCGCAACCACCGCAAGCTGGTCAGCATCGATGGCTGTGAGGCGCTGATCACGGGCTGGTGCCTGAGCGCGCAATGGCGCGGACAGAACGGCGAAGCCCCCTGGCGAGATACCGGCGTGCGGGTGGCCGGACCCGTGGTCCAAGAGGCCGAGGCCGCCTTTGCCCAGACCTGGACGCTGGCCGGTGGCAAGCCGCTGATCGCTGCCGCCCCCGTCTCGATGTGTCCGCTGTCGGACATGACCCTGACCGTCGAGCAGGCCCGCGTCCGCCTGGTCGTGGGCCGCCCGCAACGCAGTCCGCTGTTCCAGCTCGATCAGCTGGTGATCAGCATGGCGCAGCAAAGCGTCTGGCTGACTGATGCCTATCCGGTCGGCACACCGGCTTATCTCGACAATCTCCGTCGCGCCGCGCGGGCCGGAGTGGACGTACGCCTGCTGGTGCCGGGCAGTTCGGATCTACCCATGCTGGGGATGCTGTCGCGCTCCAGCTATCGCACCCTGCTCGAAGCCGGCGTGCGCGTGTTCGAATGGAACGGCAGCATGCTGCATGCCAAGACTGCCGTGGTGGATGGCCGCTGGGTCCGGATCGGCTCCAGCAACCTCAATCCAGCCTCCTGGCTGGGCAACTACGAGCTGGACCTGGTCATTGAGGATGAGGCCTTCGGCGCCGTGATGGAGACGCAGTACCGCAACGACCTCGACAACGCCACCGAGATCGTGCTGCAAGCCGGTGACAAGGTTCGCCTGCTCCAGCCCCGCAAGCGTGGCCGACGCAGTCAGCTGCGCCAGCGCAGCTCAGCCACCACACTGCGTGTCTCCCGGGCCGTGGCGCTGGCCGTGCGCGAATCACGCCGACTCAGCCCCACGGATGCCAGCCTGCTCGGCCTGCTCGGCGGCAGCGGCCTGCTGCTGGCCGGCATCGCCGTCTGGCAGCCGACCTGGGTCGCCTGGCCACTGGCCCTGTTCAGCGCCTGGTTCAGCCTCAACCTGCTGCGCATTGCCTGGCGGCGTTATCGCCACTACCTCAAGGACAAACCGCATCAACGACCGGATGAGAGCGGCGAATAAGCGTAATGCTCTTGACGCCTGCGGTTGCTCCGGTATCCTGCCCACCGTCGGAAGCGTGGCAGAGTGGTTGAATGCACCGGTCTTGAAAACTGCTGCATGACTCTTAATAGTTTAGCTTTTACAACAGGTTAAGCTACTTCATCTCCGCAATTCGTTGTACCATCTCCGCAACGGAGGCGTGCCAGAGTGGTTTAATGGACTGGTCTTGAAAACCAGCGACGGGTGACCGTCCGTGAGTTCGAATCTCACCGCCTCCGCCAATCTCCCCTTATCTTGTTGGTCTTACCTCCTCCCCTACCCGGATGTAAACTTTTTTGGTGATCTCCTGCTCGGTATGACCAAGGAGCTTGCTAGCTGCTGACAAGTCCCCCATGTCACTCGCGGCCTTCGGTCGGATGTCACGAAATTGGAACTGCTTGATCCGCCCAGCCAACAGCATCATCTCTTCCGTACCAGCCACTTCCGCTTTTGCGGCCGCTGCAGCTCTTGCCGCATCGAATCGAGTACGAAGCGTGCCCTTGTTCAACGGCGCTCCTGCTGGGGTGGCAATAAGGCTCAAACTTCTGACCTTTCGTGGTCGCTTACGGATCCTATCCAAAACCTGTGCAAGTTGCGTTGATGTTCCATCAGGGTGCTTTAGCAAGATCCGAAGCTTTCTCTTGGTCTTACCCTGCAGAACAAACAAACCACCATCCTGAATGTCACGCTCACTCATCTTGAGTACATCCGCAGGGCGCTGGCCTGTCAGATAGGCCAAGTCCAAGGCGTCTTGCAGCACTTCGCTTGCACACTCGTAAACAGCTCGCCAAACCTCATCATCGACATAGAAATCTCTGGGGCTTTCCGGGTTCTTGCGAACTCCACGCGCCGGATTGTCTCGCGAGGTGTACCCCCACTCCCGAGCAAGATTGAACACATGGCTAAGTAGTGTGATTTCACGGTTTGCGCGCACCTTAGCCGATCGTCGATCTCGGTACATGGCAATGTGCTGAGGGGTGATGTCATCGATAGCTACCTCCCCAAACACCGGACGCAGGCGTGACAAACAATCGAGGTTGTCTTTTTGCGTCCTTGGCGCTTTGGCTGGAATGATCTCTTTCTGGTAACGATCGAAAATATGGCGCAGCAATTTCGAGTTTTTGGGCGCGGGCTCACACTCGAACTCGGCCCACCTCCTTTTCGCCTCCGAAAGATCTATACCTAGAGGAATTTCTCGACGTGAACCATCCTCGTCGATGCCATTGTAGTAGTAGCCGATCCAAACCTTGCCACTTTTCATTTTCTTGGTACGCCGCAACATTCGCGGAGGCAAGTCTCTTCCTGTCGTCTTCGGGCGCACGATGCCTCTCCTATTTGACCTTGCTCATGTCTGGCCCTCGGACATCCATCGAACTCATGACGGAGGCATTGATCCCTG
Source organism: uncultured Paraperlucidibaca sp. (assembly GCA_964511255.1). GTDB lineage: Bacteria > Pseudomonadota > Gammaproteobacteria > Pseudomonadales > Moraxellaceae > Perlucidibaca. The sequence goes on along the minus strand of CAZEEQ010000002.1, from coordinate 44,428 downwards.
CCAACTTTAATCTTGCATACAGCCGCCCAACAATGGGCTCTCCAGCCTTTGTTTTCACGTACTGCCATGCCTGAGCATCGAGCCATGCTATCTGGTCAAGTCGGCGCGCCGACCCAGTTATTTCAGCAAGCTCAAGCTTGGTGAGGGTCTCTGACTCAAGCGACATCTCAAATAATGCAGCCATTATCGGCTCCCCACTGACAGCTCTTTAATGGCCGCGAGAACCTCGATACAACCAGGCCCACGAGGTACTTTCCGCTGCTTGAGTACATCCACGACTCGCGCCCTAGCAGACATGAGCTGAAGAGCCGACGACACCCGAGTCGTAAGCACCTCCAGTCCATCTGCACTCATGTCATGGAGACTTTGTTCTGCCCTTTTGACTTCTGCATCGAATGACTTCTTTTGCTCTTCGGCATTTACTGTCTCAGCCTTTTTCTTAGCCTCCGCCTCGACATGCAACTCACGCTGACGCGCAGCTGGAAGCCCCCATTGCGGCACGAACTGACCAGACTGGGCACTCTCAATTACCGCAGGCAACCACCGCTGAAGACTACCAATTGGAGGTCTTCTTCCTGCCTCTGCCGCATCCAAAATTCCCGAGAGTTCATCCGCAATTTGTTGCGCCAGGACTGGATCAAGCCTCGCAGTTGACTGCTCCACAAATGTTCGAAATGGCTCCACCTTTGATGACAAAGTCAGCCGATGGGTCTTTGCAACGCAAAGTGTCGTGGTCGAGTTCGGTTGTATTTCTTGAGGTTTTGTCGTGTTGTAGTTGAAGTGCGCAAGCCCCTCTGAAGCCCCTCCTAACTGGCCAGATGTCGGCTGACAAATAGCCTCCGCAAACTCTCTTGGCGCGCCCGCCTCAAGACACGATTCAACCCATTTTTCTTGCAGGCAAGAAGGAAGAAGCGCGAGCTCTTGTGCTGCTCGCTTGGCGACGTTCCCCTTGAGGACACTTTCCCACAGGTGATGTCGGAACCACCGCCGCACCAGGTAGAAATCCGCATGGCGCTCAATGATCCGATTTACCTCTAGCTGAGTTACTGCAATCTGAAACTCCTCAAAGTTCATGCCGGTCTCAGCAGCTGCGATTGTCGCCACCAACCGATAACAGCCAATAACGTTCGCAAAGGTCGATGTCAGGAGGTAGATCTCCAGATAACGGCTATGGATGTCCAACACCGCCACCTGCGGATCACGCCACGCCGCATCTGGTGACACTGGACGATACTTAGCCATTACAGACATCCAAATATATAATATTGTATATACGTATATACATGTGCTTAAAACGAAATTCAGACATCACCATAGATCTCAGCAAGCAACTTGTAGCGCTCAGCAAAGACATCATCTGACTCCAGGGCAGTAACACAGGTCAAGAGTCCTTTAAGCGCACGATCACTCAACCTGAAACCCATACGGCTACCACCATTGCTTACCTTGAACTCAACGCAGTTCTCAGCCGGCATATCCAAAACCTTCGCGAAAAACAGCCCCCCTCGCTCCCCCCCAGAGCCACCCAGAATCAGGTTGTTAGAAAGACAGAGGAAGTCGGTCACGTCTACGAAACTACGAAACTCATAGACTGCAGAGGACTCCTGGAGATCCGCCCTTACCATGAGGCCCGAAGTGTTGTGATCCGCCCCCCACTCAAGTCGAAAATCTTGATGAGCAAAATCCTTGGAGACATAGCAATCTGCCCAGTACCTGGATGGAGAAGGCTCTGCTACGTCAGGATCCAAAAATTGCTTACCAGTCTCAATCCAATAGCCGCGTATTGCCAGTCTGAAAAGCGACTCCTGATACGGCCTCAACGCCTCATCAAGTAACCGATCATCAACTGGAGGCTCATCTCGCAAGGCACTTACCAACGCCCTTACAGGAATCTCCGGGATCGCACCAAAATCGATCTGCTGCACTCTTTCAATAGTCGCGCTGAATGAGTCCGAAAGGGTTGCACGCTTCTCATACAGGCAACTGCAATAGTGACTATCAAGCTGCTCAAGATCGTAAGCAATATTTTGGGGCCTACGAAGGGCGACGATTGCCTGAGTAGCTTTGAGCATGTCAATCAAGTACCTGGTATTAATCAGGCCGGCATGACGCTTGTAGCCTGTATGTACAGACTGTGCCAGTTGCAAATACTGACCACGAGTGAGGATCTCTCCAGCCTTCCAAGACCGATACGCCTGCAAAAGAGGAGGGACCGGCTGCTCACGAGAAACTGTCTTCCCGCGGACCTCATCATCACTTGTTGCCAACATTTGGATGGCACGTTCCACGAGATCCGTCTTGGTCATTTTTTGACCAAGACGCTCCGAGTAAGCTTGCGCAGCTTCCAACCGAGTGACAGCTGACGTGTTGAGCTTGAAGAATGAAGGTGTTTTCATGCTACAAAAATATACGGATATATATTAGGCGTCAACATGGCACTTACTCTGCTACAACACAACCTCGTGCTGTAGCAGAGTAAGTGCCACTAAACCCATCAAGACAAAACGATCTGAAACCGCAAAAAATCCACCAACTGGACACTTTCCTTGATCTCGTCATGCGGAACCAAAAGATATACCCACGGCTTAGATCCAACTTCTTTAGCGTGAGTGCTGGCATGGAGACACCAACGACCGGCTGCCTGCGCCTTCGCTAGAACTTCGGCAGAGCCCATCTCTCCTCTTGCTTTGGTTTCCACCATGAAGACCGCCTTCTCGGTTTCAGCCACGAAGTCAGGCACGTACTCTGGCTGCTCGGTTCCCAGCTTATAAAAAATCTGGAATTGACCTTTTGCAGGCTTAAACCATTTCAGACTATCCCGCTCCAGAATCACTGAGAAACGCCGCTCAGTGTCCGAATCGAAGCGCTGCAACGGATACAAGCTGCGAGCAAAGCCATCAAAAAGCATCTGCTTGATTTTACTGGTCTCAGCGACTGTCTCGCGAAAATGGTGTGCCACCTGCCCGGCAGCCACGGTGTAATTGCAAGGCTTAAGGGCCGTGAAGCCTCTACTGACCTGCACCTCATAATCAGTCGCCTCTTCCCAGAAATGAGCCATCATCTGCGAGCGAATCTCTTGTGCAATGACTTTCCGGTAAGTGTCGAGCACATTGATCATCTCATCCTCGGAGTAGCCCTTGCTTTGCAGATGAGCCACCATCTGGCCTGCCAAGCCATAGAGCAAATCAGCATGTTTGAAGTAATCAATATCATCGAAATCTACTAAGGCATGAACGATATAGTCCTCAAGGCGCCTCTCACGAACGCCCACCTCTGAGGCCATGGTGAACTGCTCATGTGTGCGCAGCATCTGCCCTACGATTTCGCGATTGCCAGGCTGCAGGTTGAGCTGACTAACATCTAGCTTGAACGGATGAAAACCCGTGGTGACATCTCCAGTAGGGACGACGGCAATACGCGGAATATCGATGGTCTGCTGCACCACGACCTCAGTCGTCTTAGCCACAATTGCCGCCAGATCCAGCGGCTCTTCATCAATAGCCAGTACACCCTGTGAGGGCCTCAGCCGCTCCTTCAAAGCTGCCAGAATCTCACTCTGCACTGCTGGAGTCAGTAATGATTGACTCGTCGGCACTAAGTCCCGACGTAACTCCAATGTTCTAACAACATCGACCACGGCCTGTGCTGCACGGCGCTCTGGCTCTGATACAAAAAGAGGGGTCTGAGCTTGCGTTGGGGTGTAGTCACCACTCGGAGTAAGCCCAGTAGTAGTGGCAGTTACCACACCTGAAATACCTAACAAAGCGCCAAGACCCGACTCTACCTGCACACTGACTTTGCGCTCATCTTTCGCGGGCGCATCAAGAATGATCTGCTTTAAACGGACGGGAGAGTCAGCACGGTTCGCGTCGTCAATGATTTCCTGAAAACGGTCATGCGCAACAATATTGAGGCGATCAACAGCCGCAACACCCGTGCGCTTGCCATAGGGCAGCCGCAGACCACGACCAATCGACTGCTCAATCAAGGTGCGAGCGTTAGCAGCTCGCAGAGGCACTATGGTGTAGAGATTGGTGACATCCCAGCCTTCTTTCAGCATGTTGACATGAATGACGATCTCAGTCGGTTCATTCACGCTTTCAACTGCCAGTAATCGGCGGATCATTTCCTCTTCTTCCGCACCGCTCCGACTACTATCAACCTGAATCACTTTTTCACTATACCGGCCCTCATAGAAGACACCAGACTCAATATAGTCTTTGAGCTGCGCGGCATGCGCGGTATCACGCGCAATAACCAGCATAAAAGGCTTAACCACTTTCACACCGTTTTCACGAGCATAGGTCAACAGCTCAACCTTGGTTGCTTCGTGCAAACGCACACCATCTTGCAACTTGGTTCTTTCTACCTCTTCCGGCGTATGGACTTTCGCATCAAAGCCACGCTGGGTCACAACAGCAGGCTCTTTCACAAAGCCATCTTCCATTGCACGAGCTAGCGGATAATCCATCACCACATTCTTGAACGGCACCGTCTTGCCGCTGCCCGCCTCTACAAAGGGAGTGGCCGTCAGCTCCAGACCCAGCAAAGGCTTGAGGTCATTGATGGCACGTACACCTGCGCTGGCACGATAGCGATGAGACTCATCCATCAGCAGCACAAGATCCGGCAGCTCGGCGAGATAGTTAAAATAGCTATCCCCCAGAACCTCACGCATACGCTTGATGCGCGGCTCCTTACCACCGCGCATTTCGGAAGAAATCTTGGCGATATTGAAAATATTTATCTTTACCGTAGACCAGATATCCGCCAAAGCTGCACCCTGATTCTCATAGGTATCACCGGTAATGATCTGAGGCGGATTCGTTGCAAACTCGGCTATGCCCTTGAACACGTACTTAGGCGTGTTTTCCGTAAAGTCCGCAATGAGCTTGTCGTAGATCGTCAGGTTGGGCGCGAGCACAAAAAAATTATTGATGCCATGAGCCTGATGCAAATAGGAAATAAACGCACCCATCAAGCGGGTTTTACCCACCCCAGTTGCCAGTGCAAAACACAGTGAAGGGAAATCACGTTCAAAATCCTCCAGCTTCGGGAACTCTGCCTTAAGTGTACTGAGCAAGCTGAAAAGATCCCGCTCCGAGCTGAGCATGTCAGGCGCTGACTCAATTGCCTGTGCCAGCTTTTGCAGAGACTCCGCCTGCGGCGCACGAAGGGAAAGACGGCCCGTGACAGCGTGTAAAATGCGCGCACTCATGAGGGCTCTCCCCCAAACATGTCATCCATATTCGTTGTCTTCTTGTTTTTTACGGTGCGCTTCTTTGACGCGGCATCGGCTTCAGGTGGTTCCTCCTGAGCCATAGGCAGATTGGCGACATTCAGGCTGTAGTCGTCGTGGCTCCACTCACAGCGCGACAGCACCATCTTGGGAATTTTCTTCAAAGTAAGATTCAGCCAGCGCTCAGTGGCCTTGGCAGGCGTCACGCCATGATACGCAGCACAACACACCAGCAGACTGCGCTCGAAACCCACCTCCTCCGAAAGCGCCTGCAGCTGATCCGCCGAAAGATTTTGCGTGGTGACATAAATGAAATCACGCTCACTGGAATAGCCTTGCTGCCACCACTGGATTTCAGATGGGGCATAGTTAAAGCCTTCCAATTTGCACAAGGCCTCTGATAACTGCGTCGCGTTGTACTCTGGATTGATCACCGGATTACCCCAGCGATCATTAATGATCAGACTGGGGGCGAGCTTGTAGTAGCGGAAACCGCCCCCACCTTGCCAACCAACCGCCTTTGACACCCCGGCCTGATCTTCAGAATTTATAATCGCTTTGAGCCGGGGAATAACGTGAGTGTGGCAATGCTCACCCAGCTCTACCATGATCCAACGACGCCCCATTTTGTGGGCGACAGCGCCCGTAGTGCCAGATCCCGCAAAGGAGTCCAGGACAATGTCACCGGGCACCGTTGCAAGGTCGAAGCATCGCTTGATCAGCGCTTCCGGCTTCTTTCCTTTTGGAAACTCGACTCCGCCTTCGTTGTGCAAGTTATTAGACAGAATATCGTCCCACAGACTGGTTAGGGGCTCGCCAGCCACATACTCGCCATCAATCAACTTGAGCTTATCGGAATAGAAGAGGATGCGCTGACCGCCGATAAAATACATATCGGAATAACCGTCCCGCCCAAGTTTCATGACGACCTCAGGGTCAGCTCTTGAGGCATCAATCATCTCGCGAGCAGCGCTGCTTACTGCCGAGTAATCAGGTCTAGCAAGCTGGATAACCCGTCCAGCATTCTGCAAAACAAAGCCTGCTATTTTTTCTTCGTACTCATCTCCCATGGCTTTTTTGAGGCCACGCTCTGGCAACCCAAGACTTCTAGCGAATGCGCTGGCGAGTGTCGTAAACCGCCATCCTTCAAAAAACTCATCATAATTCTCAATGAACTGACCATATCGTTTATCTCGATCAGCACGAGCAGTGTAGATTCGATTCGGCTTCCAAGCAGATTTGTTCTTTGCATAGATAAGAATAAAGTTGGTAGTACTCACGACACCGGGATTTATTGACTTGTGCCCGGTCGCCGATCCTTGCTTGAACGACACAACTGACACTCTATTCGAGCGCCCAAAAACCTCATCGAGAAGAACCACCAGATATCCAAGCTCATTATCATCAATATGAACAAATAACGTGCCATCATCAGACATAAGTCGTCGAAGCACTTCAGCACGATCTCGAATCAGGCCGAGCCAGATGGAATGCTCATAACCATCATCGTAGTGCTCGAAAGCCTGCTGAGTATTGAACGGTGGATCAATGTAAACGCACTTTATTTTCCCGGAAAACTCCTGCTCTAGGGCTCTCAGCGCCAACAAGTTATCGCCAAAAATAAGCCGATTATCAAAGATGTCGCCATCCGACACTCTATGCTTGGCGTGATAAGACCACTCCGGATCTTCCAGCAGAATACGCGGCTCCAGCTTCGGCCGCTTGTCCTTTCCGATCCAGGTGAGTTCGAGTTTTTGGTTCTTTGCCATTTAGTGATATTTCCCAGAGCGATTTTCGAACGCAGGCTTCGTTCCCTCAAGAACGGTAACAACAATGCCATTCAGTTCTGAATTCTCGATTGCACCAGATTCGTAGCTGACCTTAGAATTTGCAGCACGATCAAACTTCGCGTAAATAATTTGCTCTGCATCACACACAACCGCCAAGTTTGGATTGTGCGTAACCATGATGATCTGCCGTTGCTTCTTGGCCTCGGAAAGAACTGGAACAAGTAGGCGAAAAACAGTTTCGTTGTCTAGGTTTTCCTCTGGCTGATCCAAGATGATTGGAATCTTCCCCTTGTCCACCAGCAGGTAGAAAATCAACAGCAATGCACCACGCTGACCCGGTGATAGCTGCTCGATCTGCGCATCCTGGAACAGCAGAGAATACCTCGGCTCAAGGAAGTTCAACCCAAAGACCAGGTCATATACCGACGCTGCTGACTGCCCCTTCTTCACCAGGTTAAAGATACCGACAGCCGATCCTGAAGAATTTGCCGCGTGCAAAACCTTTTCCTGCAAGGCCGCGACGAACGCCAATACGCCGTCTCTGGAGTTCAGATCGTGGTTATCGAATAGCTTCCTGATTGTTGATAGCGCCTCGTCCTGCCCGCGAAACTCTCCCCAAGTCTGCTTAATTAAGGCAAACAATTGATCTGCGACCGCTTCCGCCGATGCCGCAAGAGTCGCTTGGAACTGCAACCTGTAATCCTCGCGTATCAAGCTGTTCTTTTGGGTCAAATCTTGCACTGGTTTGAATAGCTCTTCACGTGCCTTCCGCTGTGAATCGAGAGTGTCGAAAATCTCACCAGACAACCTTAATCGCTTTGCTTCAAGCTCCTTGAGCTGCTCAGGTAGCTCCTTGATCTGCTCTATGCGTGTTTCCAAGCCAATCTTGGTCTCAGGTTCGGTAGGTGAGCCGGTCAATTCATCCAGCTTCCTGTTCAATTCCGCGAGCTGACGCTGGTACGCCTCAAACTGCTGTTGAGGTGCATTCAACTTTGCGGTGAACCCCTGCTGCGTTTCTGCGTAACTCTGTAAGTCTTTAGCAAGCCTCTCAGATTCGCCCCTAATATCGCCCTGCTTTTTCATGATTTCCGCAGACTTCACGTCAAGTAAACTTGTCTTGATGTCAACGACTGCTAGATCAGGCCATGTGAGCCCAAGCTGCTTGAGATCATCGGAAACATTCTGCTGCGCCTGTTCGAATGCACGATGAAGAAGCCTCAACTGCTCACGAATATTCGCTATGGCTTTCTGCTGCTTAGCAATCTCGGTGCTTTCAGTAGCAATTTCATGAGTTCGCTTGTTAACGGAATCTATCTGCTGACTGGTAGTAGCCAAGCCTTCTGCAGCCTGTTTTTGCTCCGGGTCTAATGCTTCTGTTGGCGGAGCAACTTCTGCCGGCTTCAACTTTTCATGCTCTTCGATTTGCCTGGTCTTCACCAAGAGCAGATCCGTCAGTTTCTCCAACTCGATAGGTTGAAGCTGCTCTTCAATGCGCACGATTGAAGCGTTGGTAGATGCCAACTCCTTGCGATATTCGCTCAATCTGTTTCTGAGCGACTGTTCCTGCTGCTCCGTCAACTGATCGAAGTCGAGCGCACCCAGCCTCATGTCTTCACTCGTGTGCGAGAAGATCACTGACCGAAGTTCATTCTCGAATGCGTTCGACTTGCCGGACACATGCTCATTACAAAGCTCTTCGAAATAGCCCTGCGGGATATAACGCACCAGCTCCGCCTTCTCTTCAGAAGGAAGCACGTTTAGCGTTCGCGCCTCGGTACTTTCGTCTCGCCAAGTTAGCGTCCCAGTAAAGTGGCGTGCCGGCTCGCCGGTTTTCCCCAAGAAACGCTCTCTCCTGAGGAAACTGAAGTGCTTCGACTGCTTCGAATTACCTAGCGTTGCGATAACATCCGCCAATGCACTCTTGCCGCTTCCCTTATTGCCAATGATGGCGACAAGATCTGGATTCAACGGAATGTCGCAACCGGCGAGCCATTGCCCTATATCGGCCTTAGCACCCGTTTTAGCGACCTCTATCGACTCGATGTAATACGTTTTGTTGGATTCGACTTCCTGCAACTTGGGTGGCCTGTCGCCGATGAAAGAGCGTTTCACAGGCTCAAGAATGGCCTGCTTAAGGCCGCGAAATGATGTATCTGCCTTTATCCAGGTCTTCTTTCCAGACGGGAAATCCCCGTATCCTCGCTTGTTGTTATCACCTGGAGTGCCGACGAAGCAGTGCGCATCACTTCCGGAAACAACAAGCCGTGGAATTCCCTTCAATCCATGTTTGAAGTTGTCAACCCAGTTTTTGTTTTCCTCCGTCACTTCACAGAGAAAGGCAGATCGCAAAACTAAATTCCTGGACTCAAATATTGGCGACGACTCAAGTAAGCCAAGGAAGTAGGAGTAATGGTCCTCCCACTTCACTTCATCTAGGCCATCGCTTGTGTCATATGGCATGAACCCGATCGCCAAACCATTTGGAACATTTGAAATGGCATTTCTATAACTTTCCGCCTTCAATTCTGCCAACTTGTATCCGGCCAGAAGTGCATCTCTATCGTCCTTATCCACGACTTCCTTTTTATGCCCCTTTTTTCCGAGCATATCTGGGGCAGTTGCTCTGGCTAACTCAACAAGAGAATCTCTGGAAACAGATCGGCCGGTTCGCTCCATGATCAGATCTGATAAGAAATCCTTGAGATGTTGATCCGGAATTTCATCTGAAAAAATCACATGCGCATTCAGCCTTTTTTCCGTAGGAGCGGAAAGGCGCAACTCGATTCCGGGGAACACCTTCTTTGTAAGCTTCGGAGCACCTGTTTCTGTAAGACGATGCTTAAGCGCAAACCATCCGTCAAATGTCCAATAGTCCATGATGGCGAACACAGCGGGCTGCGCCTTATTCATGGCGTCGATCATTTCATCGATCAGCTGCCGGTTTTCTTCAGATGTCAGATCACCCTCGAATCTTTTTCCAGACCAGTGGAATGACGCAGGCGTATGCACATGCAAATCCCACTGATTCCAAAGCGATCCACGCGCAAGCTCTCTCTTTGCCATTACGTTAACTCCCACTCAACGGTAAACAGGGTGAACTCTTCAACCTGTTGCTGAAGCTGGCCTTCAAGCTCCCCAATCAGCTTGTTGTGTTGCGCTTCGACTTCATCCTGACGTGCAAAAAGATCGCGGCGCAGCTTACTGCGCTTGGCTTCCAGTTCGCGCTGCTTTTTTTGCCAGGAGAGCTTCTCTTCCAGTGTTGGTGCGGTAGCAGCCGTGTTGCGCACTTCCTTGATCTGGCGGTCGATTTCCTTGATTTCTTGTTCAAGCCCTAGCTTCAAGTCATCCGCCCAAGCATCCAGCTTTTGCACTTCCTGCTCGAAGTAGCCCAGGTTGCGTTGGTTAATCTGGCGCAAGAGTTCGGTTTTGCGAGCCTCACTATCAGCCGTTACCGCTGCACCACTCTCATTACCCTGATTTTCAAAAAGACCAACCGATAACTCGTCGGCAGGAAAGCGTATGAGCTTTTCAGGAATATCATCGACCAATACAACCCCATCCGTCGTCACGGCAGACACAATCAAATGCTGCTCCTGTTGCCCAAGTGCCTCTACAGACAACAGGCCAACCATAAGGGTGCCGCCCTGCCCTCGATAAGGCTTCAGTGCACTGACGGTATTGCCGTAGGCTTCATAATCAAAGCGAAGACGCATGACTGTGAGCGGGCGACTTTTAGCTTTCTCAGTAATCCATTCAGCCAGTGGATGCCCTGTGCGGTATAAATGTGCATCGCCACTGCGACGTGGAAGCTCATAACGCCCCAGCACTACACCTTCAATATCCTTACTGGGCAGCACTTTTAGATCAAAACCCTCATCATCGAACACGGCATAGTTAGCCAATTCGGCACGGGTTACATCCATCAACATGCGCTCATAAAGATTCAATGCGGAGCGGCTATCTTCCGCACGCATGCGCAGTTTCTCCTGTACTTCTTCATCGAAGTTTTCCAGCAGGAGCTGCCGGGTTTTGACCATGGCCTCGTTGATCTCACCAGCTAGATCCATCTGTAATTGCTCAAAGCTCGCATAGATGGCCTTTGGTTCGCGGCAGTTTTGGTAGATATCAGCAATTCGGCGCTCGAAATCAACGCCCGAACCGATGGCGCCAAGCACTTCGTCGCTGGCCCCAAACACGCCTTCAAATAGCTGAAACTTCTCTGCCAGCAATTGATACACGCGCGCATCGGCGGCATTACTCAGATCGACAAAGTTGACTACAACCACATCAAATTTTTGACCATAACGATGGCAGCGACCAATTCGCTGCTCAATGCGTTGCGGATTCCAAGGCAGATCGTAATTGATGACGAGTGAGCAGAACTGGAGATTGATGCCTTCGGCACCAGCCTCGGTCGCAATCATGACCGTGCCACTTTCCTTGAAGTGCTCAACCAGTGCCGCACGGGTGTCAGCCGTTTTTGAGCCGGTAATGCGGTCACTGCCTTCGTGCTTTTTCAGCCAGTCCTTATAGACTTTCTGGGCGCGTGCATCACTGTTGCTGCCGTTAAAAAGGACGATGCCTTCGCCATAGGAGGTGTTCTCCAGCAAGGTCAGCAGGTAATCCTGTGTGCGTCGTGATTCGGTAAAAATAATAGCTTTCTTCGGTGCACCCAGCCGCTCCAGCTCAATAAACGCTTTATCAAGTGCCAGCAGCAGAGCCTTGCCCTTGGTGTTGTCGCGGATATTGGTGGCCAGATCCTTGAAGTGGCGAAGCTCTTCAATTTCCTGGTGGATGGCTTCGCGGGGATCTTTTGAAGATGACTCACGCTGGGTATCATCCTCATCCCATTCATCCGCTGTTTCATCCAGTGTTTCAAAGTCTTCATCAAGCGCTTCCGCCAGATTCGGTACATCGCCCTGCTCGTCTAGTAGCTTCTGCAAGCGCTTGGCCATGGTTTCCAGAGCGCCAGCGATGGCGTGCGTGGATGAGGCCAGTAACTTCCACAACACCAGTGAGATCAGCTGACGCTGCCCATCTGGCAGAGCTTTGAGGTTGGGACGGCGCAAATAATCTGCCACCAGCGACGAGAGCAGCTGCTCTTCACTCGACGGCGTGAACTCTTGGATGATGGCCCTACGGGCGGTGTATGGAACATATTGCTGCACTTGCCGACGTAAGGTGCGCTTACAAATCGGTGCTAGGCGACTACGCAAGGCTGCAAAGCCTTGGTCGCGGCTCACCTGACTGAACTGAGACCGAAAACTATCGACATCCCCAAAGACACGGTCGTCAATCATGCTGACCAACCCATACAACTCCAACAAAGAATTTTGCATGGGGGTTGCCGTCAACAGAACCTTGTGTGGCACTTTTTCCAACGCATCACGAATAGTTTTGGCGATGACATTGCCGGGCTTGTAGACATTACGCAGGCGGTGCGCTTCGTCCATTACAACAAGATCCCAATCAATCTGCTTGATATCATCCGCTTTGGATTTGACGAACTGGTAAGAACAAATGACGGGGCCAGTCTCTTGGAAGGGGTTTTTAACACCGCTTTTCCGTAATGCGTTATAGCTCTTCGCCTCTAGGATCATTCCTTGCAGGTTAAATTTATCCTGCATCTCTTGATGCCATTGCTTCCGCAAATTTGCCGGAGCAATGATAAGAATCTTTCGGCGACGCTCTGCCCAACGCTGAGAAATTACCAGCCCCGCCTCAATCGTTTTTCCCAGACCTACCTCATCTGCCAGAATGACGCCTCTAGACAACGGATTCTGGCAGGCGAACAAAGCGGCCTCAACCTGATGCGGATTTAGGTCAACCTGAGAGTCCACGAGCGTGGATGCCAATGAGTCCACCGAATCACTGGCTGCACGACGTGTCAGCAGCCAGGCGTAGTACATAGATTGGTGAGGCGTAAGCAATTTCTTAGGCAAAGTCAGTTCTGGCACGGGCACTTCCTTGTTAGTTGTGATGAAGCTTTGCAGACGCAATGACTTCAAAAACTTGATCCTGGCTGTAACGAGCCTCAAGATCAGCTAGGTGTCGTAGGATGGCTTCGCGTGCATAGAACGACTTGGTCCTTCCTGTTCGCTCTGCCAGTTGTGCGAGCCTTTGCTCAACTTCAGGAGGTAGTCTGACGGCCAGCATACTGTCCTCGCAGGTTCGTGTCATACATGTATAACATACACCAATACGCATAGCCTTTAGAGGTTGAGGCAAGATCGAAACCAAGACTCAGGATCAGGGATGCGCTCACAGTACAGGGGCTCATAAGAGCCCCCGCTCCGCAAACGACACCGCCTTGCCGCCCGCCACAACCAGATGATCCAACACTCGCACCTCCACCAATTCCAGAGCCTCTTTCAGCTTGTTCGTGATCTGCCGATCCGAGCTGCTCGGCTCCGGGTGTCCCGAGGGATGATTGTGAGCAAGGATCATCGCGGCGGCATTGCATTTCAAAGCGGCTTTCACAACCTCACGAGGGTGAACGGATGCGCTATCGATGGAGCCCCGAAACATCTCCGTGAACTCGATCAGCCGATGCTGGTTGTCCAGCATCATGACGGCAAACACTTCGTGCTCGAGCTTGGCTAACTGGACTATCAGGAAGTCCTTCACGACCTCCGGCGAAGTCATCTTGCTGCCCTTGCAAACGAGCTGCTCCAGGATGCTGCGTGCTGCAGCCATTACCTGCTCTGCATTGGCAGGCTGATAGCTGCCAGATGCATCTGCAACCAGCAGATTTTCTACTGAAAGATTGGCGAGTTTCGACATGATGTGATCTCCGATCATTGGGCGGAAGTGCCCGAGACCGACGACCCACATCGCAGCGCAGATGTCACAGGGTGCAAACGGCTACGCCGCAAGCGCGATCAGCGCGTAGCCCTTGAGGTCGAGAACAATGTGGTACGGTGAGTCGAAGCAAGAACGCTAACCCAACTCTTCCCTACAACTGACTATGAACGAAGCAGGCTTCTGCCTTGGCTCTTCCCAAAGTGACGCAGGCTTGTTCAGCGCCACCATCACCACGCACAAATCGGCCTCTGGAGGCTGTTCTGGCAGCGCCAAGATTTGCGCTGGCACGGGTATCAGCCAGCGCTACTTCACTGGAAACTAAAATCGGTTATTCAAGAAATTGATTTGGGTCGGCATTACTGTTTCTGAGGCTGATTCACTCGGCAGGCGGCGTCCCTGTGCAGACGGTTGGAGCCAAAGAGAGTCGTTCAGGGGAGCGCCCATAGTGCGCATAGCACTTCTGCAGCAGTGTGATCGGGTGCTCTTCGAGCACTGAACAAATTTCTTCAATCTTCTCCAGCGTCGGTGACTTCAGCCCGCGCTCCAGCATGCTCATGTAGGTCCGGCTGCTGACTATGGAGAAGTCCTCTTGTGTCAGCCCCTTCTCCATGCGCATCTCTTTTAGGGCCATGCCAAAGGCTTGCTTGAGGTCCATCTGATCGTCCCCTTAAAGAGAACGATGAAGTCATGTTGAACACTATGGGACTACAAACTATAGTGTTCATTGACGGCCGACTGATCTAGCCGGCCGCAATCAGTGATTTGTACATAGCAAAGGAAAGCTCATGAAAAGAAGAACACAGCTGCTGTTGGCAGTCACCCTGCTGACCACCGGAGCAGCCCATGCGGGCACCAAGGCGCTTGGCTTTGAGATAGGTGTTTCCACCGTCGAGCAGGTGCGCTCAGCAATGGCGAAGCAGACCCAGGTTATGGATGCCGGAGAGAACAGCTACTCTGCTGGCCCGATGCTCAAGACAGATGGCGGCGGATATGACATCCGGGGCCTGAACTCGGTGCTCTACATCTTCGACCCGCAGAAGAAACTGGCCGGAATCGTGATGAACATGGACAAGAATCGTTTCGATGCGATCTTTCAGATGCTCGCCGGCAAGTACAAGGTCGCTGCTCAACAGCGTCCATTCGTGGGCAACCAATACGCACGCTTCAAGACCCAGGACGCAATCATCGAAGTAGATGCGCCACATCTCAGCTTTGAGATGGATGTGAATTACCTGCGCGATGACTTGATGCAGAAGTTCAGAGCCAAAACGGCAGCCGAGGCGGCGACTAAGAAGCGCCATGAATCAGCACAGTTCTAGACAGTGTTGAGATGCCGGTTATGCGCCGCTGGCATTTGTAGCAAAGCCCTGCACAGCGTGTTCAACGCCAAAGGGCTGCGCAGCGCGCCTACGCGCGAAGCTCGGCGCGAGTCTGGCCGCCCACGGCCAGACAGATGAAGGCTGGCGCCCACGCCAGCCGCAATCGCTAGCGTCCCGTGATGCGAGAGCGATCACGGGATTGTCCGTCGTCCAGACGGGCAACCAAGGACGGAATGCCGCGTCCCCAGACGCGTCAAGAGGAGCGGCCGCCCCAGCGGCCGATTCTCGTGTCCGGCCTGCCGGCGTCGAGTGCCTGCACTAGCAGGCGCGCGACTCCCGTCTTCCCGGGCGGAAAAGCTCAAGGCGAGGCCTGTCCCGTAGAGGACAGGTCGAGACGCGAGCGTCTTGACGCGTCGTGCGTAAGTGCGACCAAGCTGCAGTGCCCAACAAGGGCCGCAGCGCAGTCGGAGAAGCCGGGAGTCGCGCGCCAGCGCCGACGCCGGCAGGGTGAATTGAGGACAGAGGGAGCGTCCAGCGACCGGAGGTCACAAGAGGGCTTGCCCTCCAAGCGAGTCAGGCGTCCAGACTGGCCGCGCGAGGTGAATCAATGGTTTCGGGTTGTCCAGACCCGCAACCATTGAGAGGACGGCTCCTCAGAGGAGGCTGCAGCCGCAGCCGAGTCAGGCTTTTGATGGTGAAGTGAGATGGGAAAAGGCAATGGAGAAATCGTAATTCCCATCGAGCTTTCCATTTGCGCCCACCATCGCAAAGCTTGCATACCCTCAAGTGGAGGCCAGTAAGCGTCTCGCATCTACAGATCGCATAGCCAGATCAGCCTGAGCGGTCGTCATGTAATCAGCATAGTGCCTGGCCAGCTCATTCGACCACGATGCGACCTCATCAATCACAGCAGCAGCAGAGCTCGGCGTGTGCCCGAAGTGCGGCGCATGGCTGAGCAAGTTTTGTCTGCTGATCATTTTGCCCAGCTTGCCAGGCTCCATGGATAACGTCGCCGGTGGCGCCCCTTCAAGGCTTGGAACAACGTCATACAAAGGTGACAAACGCCACTGCCCTGCTTGATAAATAATTGCATGGTTCTTCGGATGATCATCATCGTTACCCACAAACGCATTGAAGCACATGCGCAAAAACAGCTCCTGAAGATCTGTCTCAGGAACACCACGACGGCGCATTTCATCTGCAACTACCGCATAGCGCCAACGTTCTCTCCCTGCAGTCGCCCGCCAATCACCGTCGATCAGTGAGAGAGCACTCAACATAGGTAAGCGCTGAATCACGCCATCGACTGTAACCACTCGGTCGAATCGATCAACCAAGAGAACGCTGGTGGCCCCACGATGCAGGCGCGTGGTTGCTACTCGCATACCCTTAGCTGCAGCAAACTCCATACAGGCATGCTCAAACACGGGGATGTCAGGGATGTCATGCTTATCCTTCGGCTTTGCAAGCACAACGCGACTACCATCCAAAAGCGTGACTTTTGGGCGCGCCCCGCCAAGTGACGTTCGCTGCCTAGCTGCACGGAGCGCGTTGAAAGAAAGTTCATCGCCAGATTGCAGTCCATCCGCAAAAGCAATGAATTCATCCAGCTTATCAAGCTTGTCAGGCCGCTTGTGGCTATCAGTCGGCCTCCGTGTTGTCCCAACCAAGAGGGAACCTGCGCGATCAACATTCGATGACTTCAGCAAGTACTCAATGCCACTGAGCGACGACAATCCTGAGCTATAGGCAATCACGCGCTCACCCCAACCATCAGGTGCGGCATCACGAATGAAGCCCGGAATGCCATCGTTTGTCTTGATGTTGGCAAACGGCTCTGAGCGTAATGGATAGTGAATGGGATCTGGCACCCAACCCTTCTGTTCAACATATGCCGGACTGTAGATAAACTCACCCACGCCCCCCCGACCAACCTCTAGACGACCCAAGGTCATCAAGTCAGCTTGCCCAGGTGGCTGCATGTAAATGTAGGCACGAAGCATCAGAAGTCATCCTTGGAGAAAGACGGTAACCGCACACGCTGCGTCGTCATGGCATCGCGATCTACCAGTTTGCCTCTATCAATCGGGACAAGGGAGGACAGCAAGCCTAAGTGCCAAAGTACATGCAGCACTGAGCCCAACGCTACAACCGTATCGCCACTCTCAATTTTGCGTAGTGTCGCAAGAGATATCCCAACCCGCTCAGCCAAGTCAGCTTGGCGCAACCGAAGCTCTGCTCGCCTCTCTTTTATAGAAATAGCAATAAATTCAGATACTTCTTCACATTCTATGGGGAAAAACTTATTTTTAAGCATTTCCAAAGCATCCATTAAGTAACTTAAAGGACACTTTAGCACTCTTTAACTTAGAATTCATCCTACTATAGGCTCATGGAAATTTCCTCACTCAAAGAAAATATGCTAAGATCTTAAGAGATTTCGCCATTGACATAGCTTCATGGGAGCGGTAGCCTCATAGGCTTATGAGGCTACCGCTCCCATGAAGCTGCGTCGTAGCCTTTTAACATCCCACCCAAGCACACCACCTAGCCGCGTAACACAACGTGTGCCGGCCAATCCGCCAAAGCACTAACAATGAACCGCGCCCTATGCCTATCAGTGATCGGGACGCGCTCACCCAAGACCGGCACAGAAAGAACGAGACCGAACACTCGTTCCAAACGCTTGGCAAACTTGCGGTCCGGGACAACGTAGTGCACCGCGTCATACTCCCCTCGCTTAATAGCCTGAAGATATGCCGCAAAAATTGCCTCGTAGCGCTTAAGTGTTTTCACATGCCGCTCGACCTCAACCGCTACTCTCTGGCCATCCGGCGTTGATGCAACTGCATCAGGCCTCTTTGATATACCGGTGGGCAGCAAAGACTCTGGCATCCAATCCGACCAGCCGGCTCGCAGTGCGCCCAATCTGGCACGCTGAATATCCAGATGATGGGGAACGGCCAACATCGACAGTTTCGATGGCTCGAAGTAGCCTCTAACTTGCATCTGCTCATGCTCTTCCCAAGCATGCGCCAAACCATGCGATGTGATGCCCCAAAGCGTACAGCGAATAGGATCCGCAACATGCCTGATGACATGGCCTTTTCGCTCTAATTGGTACATGGTTTTGGAAACTAAGGCAGGCGACGACCCAAGCAATACAGCCAGGACCGGAGATGATGTCCACGTTTCGTCACGCAAAAACCTCAAAACCAAGCCATGCCTAATAGCTTGGCGCTTCAACCGCTCATCGTAGGATTTAATCAACATCGAGCAGGCTCCCTGCCAGTGACTGCTCATCGCCCTTGAACGGCTGAACATCCTCCCCCTGCGCCTCAAACCGGTAAGCATCCTTCTCGACACGCACCGGCGAGGTATAGATGAATTGGGCATGCCCTACTCCAAACAAAACTGCAGTTCGTTTGGGCAGCATCAACATTTGATTGGTATCAACCAGTGGACGCTCTGCTTGACGCAAAGTGCGTTCGGCAGTCTGAGTTTCGGTTAGGCCAATATTGCGGGCAATGATGCGTGTCTCGTCATCAACCAAAATAGTGCCGGACAACTTGGAGAGCCATAAAGCCGTATCAGGGTCGCGAGCCTTATAGGCCAGCTTGATGGCGCAGTTTTCGACCACAGCCCCGATGACTGCCTGAGGGGTTAAATCTCTGCCGCAGTCCTCCAGATCACCCAAGGTCTGGTGCGCGACGATCACATGAGCTCGCTTATCTCGGATCGCGCCCAGCGCTTCGATTGCAGGCCGGGACAACACATATTTGAACTCGTCGAGAAACAACACAACGTGTCTCGCCGTTTCTCGGTCGCGCACTTCTATCGCTTGCATACAGGCCAGCAGGAAAATCTTTTGCAACTTGAGAATGCGTGGATTTCGAGTCGAGCCACGAACGTAGATCACCGCCCCCGCCTGCAATAGTGAAGACAGGGAAATCCCTGTTGTAGATTGCACGCATGGCGTAAAAACCAGTTCCTCGAGATCGGCATACAACTTTTTTGCTGCATCGATGAGGTCAGGGTTAGCTGCATAAAATCCTGCGAATTGCCGGTGAACAGCATCTGTTTGCTGACTACAAAATGCGGCAAACCGTCGCGCAACTCGACGATCCTCAACCCTGTAGAAGTCCGCATCAGAGCCACTATCACCCATGCCAAGGCCAGCTGTCAGCAACTCCTCCGTTTCCTGTTCGCTCTTACCCCAGAATGGATTCCACTGCGCTTTGCTGCCCGTCAGATCCAGATAAACGAACTGAACGCTTGCCTTCATGGCGGCGCGAGCCATGACCATCGGTAAGAATTCGTCGTTTTTAGGGTCGATGACTACAACTGCTTCACCTTGCTCCACTGCCTGTGTCAGCAACACACCGGCTGCTACACCTTTGCCAGATCCCGTTGTTCCGACAATTTGACAATGACTGCTACGCCAGTCAGACGTCGGCAGGTAGATGGGCTTTCTGAGCTCATTAAGCCCAAGGAACATGCCCTTCTTGGGGCGGAAGTACTGTTCAGGGTCGTAAGCCTCTTGGAGCGCGCCAGGGAGCACGGCAGAGACCGACCGTATGTCCGTACGGCCAGCACGCTGACGACCGAAGCGCTTGGTTAGCAAGCTGGAAATCCATGACCAGAACTGTCCGCCATAGCGGCTCAGCAGCACAAGCGCCAATGCTGGCGCCAGCAAACCACCAACAAACCAGTAGGTATGTTCGACAGGGACTTCGATTCGATTCCCAACCAGCGCCTCAGTCATGCTGGGTAGTGCCATGATCAAGGGCAGCGCCATGCCCGCCGAAAGTATCGCAGGCCAGGCAAAGATGCCCCACAACCGTGTATTTCTGAGCAGCCAGATGGCCATCAAGCTAGTGCCGCAGATCAGCCCCCAGACTTGATAACCCTTGAGGTAGAAGCCTACCCAAGCCTTTAACAACAAAATCACTGTGTCGATCAACATCGTCATCTCCTGCGCACCACACTTTGATGGATCAGATCGACCATCTCTGTGCATGCACAGGAAACCGCGTCCAGACGCTAGATCCCGCACAGCTTGAAAGGGCCAAAATCATCTCCGCATCGGTTTTTAGAACCCGCATGGCGACTGGGTTTGAAGCCCTATCGCCAACGGTCCGTTACGGAGATGAAATTGACTTAACCTTTTGTCCTATCGTGATATTCATACAGACTTGAAAACCGGCGACGGGTAACCGTTCGTGAGTTCGAATCTCACCGCTTCCGCCAACCTCCTACCACTGCGGGTATCACCCGCAGTCTGCAATGCCCTGCCTATGCCAGCCTCATGCAGCCTTTGTCATGGCCTGCCGGATGACTGCCGCCTGCTCGCCCAGCGCCAGCATTTTCTGTACTGACGCGCGGCGCGGAATCGCCAGCGTGGTGACATGCCAGACGATGTGCGCCATGGTCTTGATGGCATCGCGCGGATAACGCGGAATGACGTGCAGATGCACATGCGGCACGGTCTGGCTGGCGCCCTTGCCGTCATTGACCAGCAGATGCTGAGCCTGGCTGCCAAGGGCACGCTGCTGGGCCTGTCCGACACAGACAGCGACCTCCATGACATGGGCGCGGGTGGCCGCATCGAGCTCGGCCAGTGTCGTCACGACCTGGCGCGGCACCACCAGGACGTGTCCCGGCGACATGGGATTGATGTCCATGAACGCGACGCAGATCTCGTCCATGTGGACAAAATGCGCCGGCAGCTCCCCCGCGATAATCTTTGCAAAAACCGTCATCATCAGGCCTCCTGTTCACGCCATATCGTGACCGGCCACCCGGGCCGGCTCCCTGCACCAACCATACACCGAAGCAGCCATGTGCTCAGGCATTGAATTCGACGATCAGCTCCACCTCTGGCAGGACCCGGCCGTGCAACTGCCTGTGCTGCGCCGTGACGGCAGCGTGCAGTGGCTGCCCTGGGGCGGCCGGCATGGTATCGAAACGCGTTTTTTCCAGGGCCCATGCGCGCGCCTCGAGTCGCTGCGTGCCGGCAAATGGCAGCGCTTCTCACCACGTCCGGTGAAAATTCCGCTGACGCGCTACATGGAGCGCGATGCCAGGGGCCGCCCCTACTGGGTCAAGGTCAGACCCGGACAGTATCTGCAGGGCGTGCTGGCAACCCAGGCCGGGGAGCAGCGGGTCTATGTCGTGACCACGGAAAGCCCCGCCGCCTTCCGGCATGTTCAGGAGCGCTGGCCGCGCGTCATCCCGGACGGCAGTACCGACTTATCGGCCGACCCGGCCTGAGCGACAGGCACCGGCTGCCCCAAAAGCGTGCCTCCGGGAAAGCGCCTTTGACAACAATGACCTGCGGCGGGAGCTTGAGAAACGTCATACGGGCCGTGTCGCAAGTGATACCGAGCCAAAGAGCAAAGCATTCTAAGACTGAGGCCTGAACGCCATTCGTCCGGATGTCCTCACACCAGTCACCACCATGGCTTGGCTGTCAAAAAGCCATCCGGCCCATAGAGCAAATCGTTACTGGATCGGTGAGCGTCAGTCGTGACATGTTGTGCTCATGGCGCCGATGCCGGCCCTTGTTGGCAACCGGCGCCGCCCCCGGGAGATCATCATGACATCGTTGATTGCCGCACTAATCGTGAGCCACAGCTTGTGGGCACTGGTGAAAAACCCGTCCGTGGTAGCGAGGGAAAATACGGACAACTGATCGGTCGCAGACTCGGCCGATGGCTGATGCAATGACGCGCTGAAAACTGTCCTTCCAACATTCGCCTGTACTGCCGTTGCCCGGCAGTACAGGCATCTGCTTTACTCCGACTCCTTATCCCTCTGTTCCAGGAGTCACCCCATGAGCACCGTCACCCTGCACGGCAACCCGGTTCGTGTCGATGGACAATTTCCCGCAGCCGGCAGCACCGCACCGGACTTCACCCTGGTCAGTGGTCAGCTCGCCGATGTCACCCTGGCCAGCTTCGGCAGCCAGCGCAAGATCCTGAACATTTTCCCGAGCGTGGATACTCCGACCTGCGCCATGTCCGTGCGCCAGTTCAACGCCCAGGCCTCGGGTCTCGACCATACGGTCGTACTTTGCATTTCCGCCGACCTGCCTTTCGCCCAGGCCCGTTTCTGCGGCGCCGAAGGACTCGACAAGGTCATCAATCTCTCCACCCTGCGCGGCCGCGACTTCCTGTCGCATTATGGCGTCGCCATCGCTGAAGGCCCATTGGCCGGCCTCGCCGCCCGTGCCGTGGTGGTGCTTGATGGCAACAATCGGGTGCTGCACAGCGAACTGGTCGCCGAGATCGGCAGCGAACCGAATTACGACGCTGCCCTGGCCGCCCTCGCCTGAGCGCCATGAGCACCGGAAGCATGCCACGCAGCTTCGTTCTGCGCGCCGGCCCGCTGGCGCGCAGACTCATTGAGCAGGATGGCCTGACGCCGGACAGTCTCGCCGCTTTTGGCGCGCCGGCCGGCGGCCCCAAGTTCCTCATTCTGACCCATCTCGACCGCTTTCTCTTTCGTGACTGGCTGCCGGCGCGCCGGCAGCCGCTGCCGGCCTTCGGCTCATCGATCGGTGCCTTTCGTCTGGTCGCCGCCGCGCATCGTGATCCGGCAGCCGCCTTCGATCGCCTGGTCACTGCCTATTGCGCGCAACGCTACGACAGCAAGCCGGATGCCCGCGAAATCACCCGCCAGGTCGACAACATCCTGCACACGATGCTGGCGGCGGACGATACCGACCACATTCTGAACCATCCCTGGCTGCGGCTGAATCTGATCACGACACGCTGCCAAGGTCTGGCCGCCAGCCGACATCCGGGATTGCAGGCACTGGGCTTCGGCATGGCGTTCATCAGCAACCTGCAGCACCGCGACCGCCTCGCCAGCCGTTTCGAACGCTGTATTTTCCACAATGCAACGGCACCCGAGCAGGTGCTGCAACCGGATGCATTCCGCACCCACCATGCCGCGCTCACACCCGAGAACCTCGCGGCCGTCACGCTGGCCAGTGGCACCATCCCGCTCATGATGGATACCGTGCGCAACATTCCGGCCGCGCCGGCCGGAGCGCATATCGACGGCGGCATGATCGACTACCACATGGACCTGCCACTGCGCGATGCCGCGACGCCGGGCATCCTGTTCATCCCGCATTATGAGCAGCGCGTGGTGCCGGGCTGGTTCGACAAAGGCTTGAAGCGGCGCCTGCCGCTGCACACCGACCGCATGCTGGTGCTGTCACCTTCGCCCGCGCGCGTGGCGCGCCTGCCGGGCCGCAAGATTCCCTGCCGCAAGGACTTCAAACACTATCACCAGCGTGATGACGAGCGACTGCGGGCCTGGCAGGCCGGGGTGGAGGTCAGTCGCGAGATCGCCGGGGAGTTTGCCGAGCTGCTGGCCAGCGGCCGCATCGCCGACGCCCTGCAGCCGCTCTGATCAGCCCTTGAGGAAGCGGCTGCGCAGGCAGGCCAGACAACCGCAGACGGCCATCACCGTACACAGCGTCCGGGCATCCGTGCCCTGCAGCAGACTGACGGTACCGGCCGCAATCGCACCCGACAGGCTGCCGATGGTGCCGTAGAGCGCCGATGCCGTGCCGGCCTGCTCCTTGTACGGCTCCATCGCCAGAATGGTGGCATTGGGCAGCACGAAGCCGAGACAGCCGGTATAGAGGAAGAGCGGCGGCAACAGCCCCCACATGCCGCCAAGCCCTGTCCAGGCCACGCCCGCCAACACCAGCGCCGCCAGCGACTGCACCAGCAGACTGCGCTTGAGCAGGGGCAGCGGTTTGTAGCGGCGCACCATGCGGCCGTTGAGCTGTGACGCCAGAATCAGCCAGAAGGCATTGGCACCGAAAATCCAGCCGAAGTGTTCGGCCGGAATCCTGAAGTAATCAATGAACACGAATGGCGAGGCCGCGATGAAGGCATACAGCCCGGCCATGCTGATGCTGCTGGTGAGCGCAAAGCCGCGAAAGCGATGCTGCATGATCAGGCTGCCATAGGCGCGCAGGACCCGCGACAGGATCAGCGGATGACGGCGCTGGGGCGGCAGCGTTTCCGGCAGATGCCGGTGCAGCGCGAACAGGACCAGCGCGCCGTAAAGCACCAACGCCAGGAAAATTGAGTGCCATCCGAAGACATTGAGCAACTGGCCGCCGATCAGCGGCGCCACCATCGGTGCCACACCCATGACCAGCATCATGGCGGCATACATGCGGGCGGCTTCGGCCGTATCAAAGCTGTCCCGCACGATGGCACGTGCGATCACGACGCCGGCGCAGGCCCCGAAGGCCTGCAGGAAACGCAACACGATGAGCGCCTCGACCGAGGTCGCCAGCGCGCAGCCCAGCGAGGCAGCGATGAAGAGGCCGAGGCTGGCATACAACGGCGGCTTGCGTCCGTAGCGATCCGCCAGCGGGCCATAGAAGAGCTGGCCGAAGGCGAACGCCGCGAAGAACGAGGCCAGCGTCAGCTGCAGGCGCGCGGCATCGGTATGCAGCGCTTGCTGCAAGGCCGGCAGCGCCGGCAGATACATGTCGATCGACATGGGCGCGAATGCCGTGAGACTGCCGAGCAGAAAAACCAGCAATGGGGTTCTTTGAAGCGTGCTCATCAGGCGTCCTGACTGGCGCCGGTGCCGGGCAGGCCATCGGCATGATCGGATACCGGGTCGAAAGCCCGGTCGAGCTGGCTGTCACTGAGCTGCTTGCTCGGCTTGACACCCAGGTCGCGCAGCATCTCGGCCTGTCGCACCAGACTGCCGCGACCGCTGACCAGCTTCTTGTGGGTATCGTCATAGGCTTTCTGGGCCTGCTGCAGACGCGTGCCGACCAGCTCCACGCCCTCGACGAAGCCGACGAACTTGTCGTACAGCTCGGCGCCGCGACGGGCGATATCCTGGGCGTTGCGCGTCTGCTGCTCCTGACGCCAGAGATGCGCCACCGTGCGCACCACGAACAACAACGTGCTCGGGCTGACCAAAAGCACATTGCGCTTCCAGGCATCCTGCCAGAGCTCGGCATCCTGGCTGGTGGCGAGCATGAAGGCGGGCTCGACCGGGATGAACATGAGCACGAAGTCCAGCGACTTGAGCCCGTAGAGATCCTGGTAGTTCTTTTCCGACAGGCCCTTGATGTGCGTCCGTACCGAGTCGAGATGACGCTTCACCGCGGCATCGCGGACGACATCATCCTCGCCGTTGGCGTATTCGAGGTAGGCGTTGAGCGAGACCTTGGCGTCAATGATGAGGTGTTTGCCTTCCGGCAGGTGAATCACCACGTCTGGCTGGGCACGGGTACCGTCATCGCGCGTGTGGCTTTCCTGGACTTCGTACTCCTGGCCCTTGCGCAGCCCCGAGGCCTCCAGTACACGCTCCAGCACCAGCTCGCCCCAATTGCCCTGGGCCTTGTTCTGGCTGGTCAGCGCGCGCGTCAGATCGCTGGCGCGCTGGCTGAGCTGCTGATTGAGGCCCATGAGCTGGCGCACTTGCTCGGCCAGCGCGGAACGGTCCTTGCTCTCGCTGACATAGGCGGTCTCGACCTTGCCCTGGAACTCCTGCAGACGCATCTTCAGCGGCTCCAGCAGCGTCCCCAGACTGGTCTTGTTCTGTTCCGTGAAGCGTTTGGACTTCTCTTCCAGGATCTCGTTGGCGAGGGCCTGGAACTGATGCGTCAGCTGCGCCTTGGCCTCGCTCAGCAGCGCCAGTTTTTCGCCGCCCTGCTGGCGCTCCGACTGCAGCTCACTGTCGAGCGTGGCCAGCCGTTCGCGCGCTTGCGCCAGGCTGTCGCGCAGGGTGCGCAGCTCGTTTTCGGCAGTCTGGGCCGATTGCTGCCAGCGGGCGGCCTCATCACCCAGCGCGCGCAGACGCTCCTGGAGACGGACAAGCTCAGCCTGGGATTCGGCACGAATCCGGATATCGGCCGTGGCCAGCGCAGTCTCGGCCCGCCGCAGGCGGCCATACAACAGAATGGCCGAGAGCGCGGCGCCGAAAGCGAGGCCCGCGAGCAGGGCAGAATAATCCATGCAACACCTATGATCGTTATGCAGTACAACAGCAGGGGAATGGTCGCGAAGATACCATGACGGCCGGGGCAAAATCCGGACACCAGACAGCGAGGAGCAGCGCATTCATGACACCGCATTTCCGCCCTGCGCTGCTGGCAGCCGCACTGATGGTTGTCACGCCTGTGCTGTCTTCCGCCCCGATGCCGGCGGATAGCCAGGACGGGCGCATCAAGGTGGCAGACAGCACGCGCCACTATCGCTTGCGGGTGCCTGATCACTGGGCTGAGGGCATGCCGCGCACGCTGGTCATCGCCCTCCATGGTGGCGGCTCCAATGCCCGTGGTCTGGAGCGCTATTCCGGGCTCAGCGAGCAGGCCGCCCAAGCCGGCTTCCTGCTGGCCTATCCCGAGGGCAGCGCGCGCTTCGGACGCCTGCTGACCTGGAATGCCGGCCGCTGCTGCGGCTATGCGCAGAAGCAGCAGATTGACGATGTCGCTTTCCTGCGCCAGCTCATTGATGAGCTCAGCGCCCGTTACGCCATTGATGCCCGTCGCGTCTACCTCACCGGCATGTCGAATGGCGCGATGATGGCCTATCGCCTGGCCGCCGAGCATCCCGAGCGCATCGCGGCGGTTGCCGCGGTGGCCGGCGGCCTGGCCATCGCACCGGAAGCGGTGCGCGGACCGGTGGCCATCCTGCATATTCATGGCACAGCCGACAGCTATGTGCCCTATGACGGCGGCCTGGGCAAAGACACGCTTTCCGGCGTCGCCCATACGTCAGTGGCCGCGACCCTGGCGCCCTGGCTGCAGGTCAATGGCGCCATGACCCGCGCCCAGGCCACGCCGCAGCCTGACATCCGCGATGACGGCATGACGGTCACCCGCTACCGCTATGCCAGCGCCCGCGACCCCGGCGCCGTCACGCTCTATCGTATCGAGGGCGGTGGCCACACCTGGCCGGGCCGAACGGCGCAACAGGGGCTGCTGGGGCCAGCCAGCCAGGATATCGAGGCCAATGACCTCATCTGGGCATTCTTTCGGGCGCATCCAAAGCCAGTGATCCGGCCGGGAGACATGACGCGATGAAAAGCCGCTGGGTCAGGCCACTGAGTCTGGGAGGCTACCTCTGGGCGGCGCCGGTCACGCTGCCGGCCGTGCTGCTGGCGTGGCTGGCCGGCCGCAGCGGCGGCATCTGTCAGGTCCGCGAGGGGGTGCTGGAAGGCGCCGGCGGCTGGACCGGGGCGCTGCTGCGGAGTCTGCTGCCGGGTTTTCCCATTGCCGCTATCACGCTGGGCCATGTCGTGCTGGCCAGCTGCCCCGAGATGCTTGAACGCACGCGCCGGCATGAGCGCGTGCACGTCGCGCAATACACGCGCTGGGGCGTGCTGTTTCCGCTGGCCTATGCCCTGGCCAGCCTGATCGCCTGGCTGCAGGGGCGCCCGCCCTATCGCGGCAATCATTTCGAGATCGAGGCCTATCGGGTCGATGATCCGGGCTGCTGAGCCGGGAACATGACTCAGCGGCGCGTCAGCGAACCCAGCAGACCGCGCAGCAGTTCGCGGCCGATCTTGCGCCCCACTTCCGAACTGGCGGCACGCGCCGCACTCTTGGCGGCGGTCTCCCAGAGGCTGTCCGGCTCACGCGCCGGCTGCTTCGCCGCCGTCCTGGCCTGCTGCGCGGCCACCTTCTCGGCGGCTTTCTGCTCAGCCGCCGCCGACGCGGCCGTGGCCGCCTCCTGGGCCTTGGCCTGCAGCTTCTCGTAAGCCGATTCACGATCCAGCACGGCGTCATAACGGCCCTTGAACGGCGAACGGCCCATCACCGTGAGGCGCTCCTCCGGGGTGATGGCGCCCATGCGCGAACGCGGCGGACGGACCTTGGCGCGCTCGACCGGCGTCGGCACACCACCCTCAGCCAGGCTCGACACCAGCGCCTCACCGACACCCAGCTCGAGGATGGCCGTGGCGACATCCAGGCCCGGCTTGGCGCGGAAAGTTTCGGCGGCGGCAGCCACCGCCTTCTGGTCACGCGGCGTGAAAGCGCGCAGGGCATGCTGCACGCGGTTGCCAAGCTGACCCAGGATGGTATCGGGCACATCCAGCGGGTTCTGGGTGATGAAGTAGACACCGACCCCCTTGGAGCGGATCAGGCGAACCACCTGCTCGACCTTGTCGATCAGGGCCTTGGGGGCATCATTGAAGAGCAGATGGGCTTCGTCGAAGAAGAACACCAGTTTCGGCAGATCGGCATCGCCCCGTTCCGGCAGGTTCTCGAACAGTTCGGAGAGCAGCCAGAGCAGGAAGGTCGCGTACAGGCGCGGCTGCTGGTAGAGCTTGTCGGCGGCCAGCACGTTGATGACACCACGGCCATCCAGCGTGGTCTGCATGAAGTCTTCCAGCTTCAGCGCCGGCTCGCCGAAGAAGGCCTCGGCACCCTGCTGCTCCAGGGTCAGCAGCGAACGCTGGATGACGCCGATACTCTGCTTGCTGAGCGTGCCGTAATCGCTGCCGAAGGCGGCCGGGTTGTCGGCGGCGAAACTCAGCAGCGCGCGCAGGTCCTTGAGGTCGAGCAGCAGCAGGCCGTTGTCATCGGCGTACTTGAACATCAGATTGAGCACGCCCTCCTGGGTATCGTTGAGATCCAGCATGCGGGTCAGCAGCAGCGGGCCGAGATCGGAGATGGTCGCGCGCACCGGATGGCCCTGGGTGCCGAAGACATCCCAGAACACCACGGGATAGGCCTGGGTGCGGAAATCGCTCATGCCAGTCTTGGCCGCGCGCTCGGCCAGCTTGGGGTTGGCAGCATCGCCCGCCTGCGAGAGACCGGCGGCATCTCCCTTGATGTCTGCCAGAAACACCGGTACGCCGAGATCAGCGAAACCTTCCGCCAGGATCTGCAGGGTGATGGTCTTGCCGGTCCCGGTAGCGCCGGCGACAAGGCCGTGGCGATTGGCATAGCGGCCTTCGAGAAAACAGGCGACATCGCCCTGACCGATCAGAACCTGGTTTGTGCTCATGGGGGCTCCTTGCATGGCGACACGAATGGATGGCGGCTGGCCAGCCACTGATTTAGCGGTAGCGGGCGGGACTTGTCAAAACACAACTCTACTAGACAAACGTTGTACAAAATCTTATCTAGAGGGTTCTTAATCTGCTGTATTTCACGCAAAGAGTTTTTTCATGCCTCTGGCTAATCGCGCATTTGCCGAATTCATCGGCACTTTCTGGCTGGTGCTGGGCGGCTGCGGCAGCGCTGTCCTGGCCGCGGCCTTCCCCGATCTCGGCATCGGTCTCGCGGGCGTTTCGCTGGCTTTCGGCCTGACCGTGCTGACCATGGCTTATGCCATCGGTCACATTTCCGGCTGCCATCTCAACCCGGCCGTTTCGATCGGTCTTTATGTCGGTGGCCGTTTCAGCGGCCGTGATGTGCTGCCCTACATCAGCGCCCAGGTACTGGGTGCCGTTGCCGCTTCGATCCTGCTGCTGGCCATCGCCAGTGGCCAGGCCGGCTTCGAATCCACCACCCTGGCCGCCAATGGCTATGGCGAACACTCGCCCGGTCACTTCAGCGCCAGCTCCGGCCTGATCATCGAAATCGTCATGACCTTCATGTTCCTGATGATCATCCTCGGCGCCACCGACAAGCGCGCGCCGGCCGGCTTCGCGCCGATTGCCATCGGCCTCGGCCTGACCCTGATCCATCTCATCAGCATTCCGGTCACCAACACCTCGGTGAACCCGGCACGCAGCACCGGTCCGGCCCTGCTGGTCGGCGGCTGGGCCCTGCAGCAGCTCTGGCTGTTCTGGGTCGCTCCGGTGGTCGGCGCCATCCTCGCCGGCGTCAGCTACCGCATCCTCTCCCGCGAAGACTGAGCAGCCCCTCACCCACGCTGAATATCGGATATTCTAGGAGCCTGTCCCCACAGGCTCCTGGTCTACCCATGCGTTTCGCCCTTTTCATCACTGCCGCCCCCGACCAGGAAGCCGCCTTCCAGGCCTGGCGCTTTGCCGAAGCCGCCGTGACCGAAGGTCATACCCTGCTGCGTGTCTTCTTCGCTGGCGCGGCCGTGGCGCACGGCAATCGCCTGAATACCCCGGGCCGCGATGAAACCGGCCTGACCCGGCGCTGGCAGGAGCTGCAGGCCCGTCACTCGCTGGATCTCGTGATCTGTGTCGCAGCGGCCCTCAAGCGCGGTGTACTCGATGACGACAATGCCCGCCGCTGGGAGCAGTCACAGGCCAATCTGGCCAGCGGTTTCGTCATCAGCGGACTCGGTCAGCTGGCCGAAGCCCAGCTGCTGGCCGACCGCCTCATCACCTTTCCGGGCTGACCGCATGCGCATCCTCTATATCGCCGCCAGCGCCCCCTACCTCGACGACCATGCCCAGGAACTGCTGGATGCGCTGCTGGTGACCGCCAGTTTCGGCGCCGACGTCAGCGTGCTGTTCCAGGACGACGGCGTCTGGCAATTGCTGCCCGGTCAGGATGGCCAGACGCTGGGCCGCAAGAGCCTGGGCGCCCAGCTCGATGCCCTGCCGCTGTTCGAGATCGAGCAGCGCTATGCCGATGGCCAGTCCTTGGCGGAGCGCGGTCTTTCCGGCGATGACCTGCTGCTGCCGGTGCAGACGCTCCACGGCCCCGATCTGGCCGCGCTGCTGGCCAGCCATGATCAGGTCATCCGGCTATGAGCACACTGCACATCCTCTACACCGCCGAATTGCCACCGGCCTTGCTGCGCCTGTGGTCAGACGGCGATGCGCTGCTGCTCGCCGGCGCCAGCGTGACCCTTGCCCTGCAGCCCGCCATCGCCCTGCCGCGGCCCTGCTTCGCACTGGCCGATGCCGTGCAGGCGCGTGGTCTGACAACGCGCTGGCCGGAAGACGAAGTCGCCCTGCTGAGCGCAGCCGGATGGGTGGCGCTGGTCGCCCGTCACGACAAGAGCCTGAGCTGGTCATGAGCGGGACGCCTGTGTTCTGGGACATGTCCCGTCTCGATGGCAGCCGCTTCGACCCGGCCCTGTTCGATGCCGAGGGTTTCCTGCGCGATCCCGCGCGATGGACACCGGCACTGGCCGACGAGATCGCGCGCTGCCTGGACCTGAGCCTGACCCCCGCGCACCGGCAGGTGCTGGATGCCTGCCGCGATTTTCAGGCGCGCTACCAGCGCATGCCGACCACGCGTGTCTTCGTGAAGTATCTCGGCGAGACCCTGGGGCCGGATCACACCGGCAGCACCGCCCTCCTGCGGCTTTTTCCCGACACCCCGATGCGGCTGGTGGCGCTCTGCGCCGGCCTGCCGAAACCACCCAACTGCTTTTGAAGCGCGGCCTTGCCTGGCGCATGCTGTAGCCGCCACTCCGCCGTTCCAGAGTCACCGTCAATGGTCATGAAAAACATATACAAGACAGCCGAGCATCCGTTCGCGCCCTTCGTGCGCATACTCGGCAAGGGCAAGACCTCCAGTCGCTCGCTGACGCTGGATGAGGCGCGCACGGCCATGGCCATGATCCTGGCCGGCGAGGTCGAAGACGTGCAGCTGGGCGCCTTCCTCATGCTGCTGCGCGTGAAAGAGGAAAGCCCGGAGGAGCTGGCCGGCTTCGTCATGGCCGCGCGCGCGGCCATCCGCCAGCGCCGCGAACAGGCGATGGGCGGCGACACGGTGATCGCGGCCGACCTCGACTGGTCGTCCTATGCCGGCAAGCGCAAGCACTACCCTTGGTTCCTGCTCGCCGTGAAAATCCTCGCCGCCCGAGGCGTGCGCGTGTTCATGCACGGCGCCAGCGGCCACACCCTCAACCGCCTTTATACCGAGGCCGTATTGCCCGAGCTGAATCTGCCGGTCTGTGCCGACTGGCCGCAGGTGGCCGCTGCGCTGGACCAGCACAGTTTCGCCTACCTCAGTCTGGACGGCCTCTGCCCGGCGCTGGGCGACATCATCCAGCTGCGCAACGTGCTCGGACTGCGCTCACCCGTGCACACACTGGCGCGCCTGCTCAATCCGCTGGATGCGCAATACGTGCTGCAGGCCATTTTTCATCCCGCCTATCGCGGATCGCACCAGCAGGCGGCCGCGCTGCTCGGCTATGCCAACAGCTGCGTCATCAAAGGTGAAGGCGGCGAAATCGAGCGTAACCCCGATGGTCTTTGCCTGGCCAAGCAGATTATTGAGGGGGAGCTGGCCGAGGAGGAATGGCCGGCGCTGTTTCCCTTGCGTCACGAGCCCGAAGCAGCGTTTGACCTCGGATGCCTGCTTGCGGTCTGGCGCGGAGAGGCCCGGCACGAATATGGGGAGATGGCCGTGATCGGCACGCTGGCGCTGGCCCTGCGCGTATTGCGCCGGGCCGACTCCCAGGAAGCGGCACTGGCGCTGGCTACCGAATGGTGGCAGCAGCGCCAGGCCTGAAGCAGGAACAGGTTTCCGGCCTGAGACTCAGTCCGGAAACCTGCTGAACATCATGGCGCCTTGGTGCAGCCGGCGTGGATGTCGAGCACGCTGCTCAGGTTGGCAATGCCCTGCACCGTGATGCGCATGCTGTCGAAGGACTTGCGGCTGGTGAACTTCAGCAGTTTCTTGTTGCTGTCATTGATCAGTCCGAGCAGGTCCAGGTCAATCAGGCTGCCGCTGTCCGTCGACTCCTGCAAGGTATTGCCCAGATAGCTGGATACCTTGACGTTGCTGAGCAGACTGATCTGCAGCAGGTGATCGGGCTTGGAGACCACGAAGCCGAACTGCGTGCCGGCCGGATGCACCGTCGGCGTGGTGATCTGCAGCGAGACACCGCCATCGAGCAGGCCGATCGGCACCTGTGCCCGGGCGAAGCTGTTGTTGTCGGCATCAATGGCATTGCCCGGGTTCTGCACGGAACAGCCAAGACAGAACAGGAACGGAATGCTGCCATCGATGCTCGTACTGACCGTTGCCTGCGGGGCACGCAGCGGGCGGAAATCCGTCATGCCGGGCACCGAGCACTGGGTCAGCGGGGAGCTGTCGCAGGCATCGCCGATGCCGTCACCATCCGAGTCGAGCTGACTGGCATTGGACACCAGCGGGCAATTGTCGGCGCCGTTGTCTTTGCCATCACCATCGGCATCGCTGTCACAGGCATCGCCCTTGCCATCACCGTCCTTGTCGGACTGCGTGGCGTTGGCCACCAGCGGACAGTTGTCGACGGCATTCAGGATGGAATCGCCGTCACTGTCACCATCGCAGGCATCACCCACCCCATTGCTGTTGGTATCACGCTGGTCGGCGTTGACCACCAGCGGGCAGTTGTCGCTGCCGTCAGCCACGCCATCGCCATCATCGTCGCTGTCGCAGGCATCGCCGAAGGCATCGCCATCGCTATTGGTCTGCAGCGGATTGATCACCAGACGGCAATTGTCGTTGGCGTCAGAGACGAGATCGCCGTCACTGTCGTCACAGGCATCGCCCTTGCCATCACTGTCGGTATCAGTCTGCAGCGGGTTGGCGATCAGCGGGCAATTGTCGCTGCCGTTGGGGACATTGTCGCCATCACTGTCGATTTCACAGGCGTTGCCTATGCCGTCACCATCGCTGTCTTCCTGACCCGGGTTGGCCACCAGACGGCAGTTATCCGTGCTGTTGGGGACATTGTCGCCGTCGGCATCATTGTCGCAGGCATCACCGCTGCCATCACTGTCACTGTCGGTCTGGGTCGGATTCGCCACCAGCGGACAGTTGTCCGTGGCATTGCCGACACCATCACCGTCGCCATCCAGCAGGCCGCCGGAATCGCAGGCGTCACCGATGCCGTCACCATCGCTGTCGGTCTGGGTGCTGTTGGCGATCAGCGGGCAGTTGTCACGCGTGTCGCCGACGGTATCGCCGTCATCGTCGCTGTCACAGGCATTGCCCACCTGGTCGAGATCACTGTCAAGCTGGTTGGCATTGGCGATCAGAGGGCAGTTGTCCACGGTATCGAGACGGCCATCGCCGTCATCGTCGTTATCACAGGCATCGCCCTGGCCATCCTGATCGGTATCCCGCTGTGACGAGTTGGCCGTCTGCGGGCAGTTGTCGAGCGAATTGGAAATGCCGTCGCCGTCATTGTCGCCGCTGTTGGCACTGGCGCTGGAGCCATTGCCGCCGCTGGCGCCGCAGGCCGTCAGCATGACCGCCAGAAATGCCGCCATGATGGCGTGCAGCCAACTGGCGCTGATGGAAATGCGCATAAGGTGAACCTCCTTGGTATATGGCCGCGAATGTCATCGGACATGCCGTTCGCCGCCAGGCGCGCGAAAAACAGGCTCATCCGAGCGCGTCGAGAGACAGGCCGGACAAGCACAGGAACGTTAGAGGTTGTGAACTTACACGGTCAGTGCGTATGACACTGTTTGGACTTGTAAGGGGAAAAACCCGATTGACGCGCTAATTAACAATGCAGATACAAATTATCGGGATGACCACTTGTCGGCAGATATTCGGTTTGATCTATAATTTCAGTAATTCCTGAAATGGCAGACAAGCATGAAACTGACACCACTGGTGCAGACTTTTGTTCTCCACTTTGGCGAGATGGGCAGCCGCTGGGGCATCAATCGCACCGTCGGCCAGATCTATGCCCTGCTCTATCTCTCGCCTGCGCCGCTGCATGCCGGAGATATCGCCGATGTGCTGGGCTTCTCGCGTTCCAATGTCAGCATGGGTCTCAAGGAGCTGGCTTCCTGGCGCCTGATCCGCCTCAAACACCTGCCCGATGACCGCCGCGACTACTTCACTGCGCCGGACGACGTCTGGGACATTTTCAAGACCCTGGCCGAGGAGCGGCGCAAGCGTGAAATCGAGCCGACGCTGTCGGTTTTGCGTGACGCCCTGCTGGAAAAGGCCACCAACGATGCCGATCAGCACGCTCAAATCCGCATGCAGGCCATGCATGACCTGATCGAACTGGTTACAAAATGGATGAGTGATTTGCAGGGCATGGACCCGCGATCGCTGGAGCGGCTCATGCGCTTCGGCTCGCGCCTGCTCAAAATCCTGGATCTGCGACCGCGTGGCGAAGGCGACGACGAACTGATTCCGGACCCCGAAACCCTCCTGCTGGAAGAGGACGAGCATCATGGCTGACGCCGCTGTTCTTGACGCCCTCATGCTGGCGCGCGTGCAGTTCGCCGCCAACATCACCTTTCACATCCTGTTCCCGACCATCAGCATCGCGCTCGGCTGGGTGCTGTTCTTCTTCAAGATACGCCATCACCTGACCGGGGCCGAACACTGGCTGCGCGCCTACCGTTTCTGGCTCAAGATCTTCGCGCTCACCTTCGCGCTTGGCGTGGTCTCCGGCATCACCATGTCGTTCCAGTTCGGCACCAACTGGCCGGGCTACATGAACACCGTCGGCAATGTCGCCGGACCACTGCTGGCCTACGAGGTCATGACCGCCTTCTTCCTGGAAGCCACCTTCCTCGGCATCATGCTGTTCGGCCGTGGCCGCGTATCGGAAGGCATGCACACGACTTCCGTGTTCCTGGTCGCCTTCGGCACCACGATGTCGGCCTACTGGATTCTTGCGCTCAATACCTGGATGCAGGTGCCTACCGGCTTCGAAATGATTGATGGCAAGGCCCACGTCACCGATTGGCCGGCCATCCTCTGGAACGCCCCGCTGGCCTACCGGCTGTCCCACATGCTGCTGGCCTCGGGGCTGACGGTCGCCTTCCTGATCGCCGGGGTGTCGGCCTACCGCTGGCTGCGCCTGGATCGCACGCAGGATGTCAGCGTGGCGCTGCGCACCGGCATTTTCCTGGCGGCCGCGCTGATTCCCGTGCAGATCCTGGTGGGCGACATGCACGGCATCAATACCCTGCATCACCAGCCGGCCAAAATCAGCGCCATCGAAGGCGTCTGGAAGCGCGAAGCGGGCGCTCCCCTGCTCCTGTTCGCCCTGCCGAACGAGGAAACCCGGTCCAATGACTATGCCATCGGCATCCCGAAAATGGCGAGCCTCATCCTGACGCACTCACTGGACGGCGAACTCGCCGGCCTCGATGAGTTCGCTGCAGGCCATGCCCCGGTGGCGCCCGTGTTCTGGTCGTTCCGCGTCATGGTCGGCATGGGCTTCCTGATGCTCGCCGTGTCCTGGCTGTCCGGCTTTTTGCTGCTGCGCTCGGGCAGTCTGCCCCGTCCGCTGCTGCGCGGCCTGATCGCCATGACTTTCTCCGGCTGGGTTGCGACCGTGGCCGGCTGGTATGTCACCGAAATCGGCCGCCAGCCCTGGCTGGTCACCGGGGTACTGCTGACCCGGGATGCCGCGTCAAGCGTGCCGGCGACCGCCATCTTCGGCTCGCTCACCATGTACCTGCTGCTCTATGCGGCTTTGCTGCTGTCCTATGTCTCGGTCGTGTTCTACCTCGCCCAGAAGGCACCGCACAGCACCCACCATGACGAAGACCGCCTGCCCGGCGCGGGAGACCTGTGATGATACTGCCCTGGATTCCTGATGCCGCCCTGCCGCTGATCTTCGCCGGTCTCATGGGCCTGGCGCTGCTGCTCTACGGCCTGCTCGACGGCCTCGACCTCGGCGTCGGCGTGCTCATGCGCCGCGCCGACAGCGATGACAAGGACATGATGATCGCCTCCATCGGTCCGTTCTGGGATGCAAACGAAACCTGGCTGGTGCTGGGTATCGGTCTGCTGCTGGTGGCTTTTCCCGCTGCCCACGGCATCATCCTCGGCGCACTCTATGTCCCGGTGGCCGTGCTGCTGGCCGGTCTTATCCTGCGCGGCGTCGCCTTCGACTTCCGCGTCAAGGCCAAGGCCGATCACAAGCCGGTGTGGAATGCGATTTTCTACCTCGGCTCGCTGCTCGCCAGTCTCGCCCAGGGCTATATGCTCGGCTTCTATCTGACCGACTTCGCGCCGACCTGGACCGCGCATCTCTTCGCCGGCTTCATCGGTCTCTGCTTCGTCGCCGGCTATGCCCTGCTCGGCGCCGGCTGGCTGATCATGAAAACCGAAGGCTTCCTGCAGCAGCGTGCCGTGCGCTGGGCCCGCGGCGCGCTCTGGCTCACCGCCGCCGGCATCGCGGCCATTTCGCTGGCCACGCCGCTCGTGTCCGAGCGCATGGCTGAACGCTGGTTCAGCCTGCCCAACCTTTACTTCCTGCTGCCGGTGCCGGTGTTCACCACCGCGCTGGTGCTGCTGCTCGACCGCGTGCTGGCCGGGATGCAGGGTGAGGACAACCCGCGCTGGAGCTGGATTCCGTTCGCCGGCACCGTGCTGCTCTTCGTGCTGGCCTCCGGCGGGCTCGCCTACAGCCTCTTCCCCTACCTGCTGATCGACCGCATGACCTTCTGGGATGCCGCTGCGGCACCGGAGTCACTGCGCGTTGTCTTGATCGGTGCCATGGTCGTGCTGCCGGTCATCCTGGCTTACACGGCATACTCCTACCGCGTTTTCTGGGGCAAGGCACAGCCACTGACCTACCGCTGAGCCGCTGCGGCCGGGTCAGTCACTGACCCGGCCGCGCAGCGCCTTGACCTGCCCGCGCTGAACCTTGCCCTCGACGCGCTTGCGCTGCGAGCTGCGTGTCGGGCGCGTCGGTGTGCGTGGCGGCAGTACGCGACTGGCCAATGCCAGCAGCTCGCGCAGACGCTCGACGGCATCCTCGCGGTTCTTCTCCAGACTGCGGAAACGCTGGGCCTTGATCACCACCACGCCATCGGCGCTGATGCGCTGATCCTGATAAGCGCACAGGCGGTCCTTGACCTCACCGGCGAGCGACGAGGCGCGGATATCAAAGCGCAGATGGATCGCATTCGACACTTTGTTGACGTTCTGGCCGCCGGCACCCTGCGCGCGGATGGCCACGAACTCGATTTCTTCCAGCTTGATATCCACCACGCCCGCCTCGCTGCACCTCGTGATTACCCTCATCATTCTACCGGCTGGCCGGAACGAGCGCGCTCAGACATCCCAGCCGAATTCGCTCAGCGAGACACGTCCGCCGTCATTGAAGCGCACGCCCTCCTGCTCCAGGCGCAGACGCTGCACCGACTCCGAACCGGAAACACTGCGCATGCTGATCTCGCCACGGGCATTGATGACGCGATGCCAGGGCACCTCGCTGTCCGCCGGCAAGGCATTGAGGGCATAGCCGACCTGGCGTGCCATGCGTCCGAGACCGCAGATGCGGGCGACCTGTCCATAGGTCGCGACCCGCCCCGAGGGTATCTGGCAGACCGCAGCGAACACGATCGCGTTGCGCTCCTTCACGACACCACCTCACCGGCTTTCGCATCGGCGGCGCCACAGCCGTGGCAATAGCGCGCAAACGAGTTCTTGCGGGCATGACACTGCGCGCAGTCATTGAACAGGCAGATGCCGCAATGCATGCAGAAGTTGCGGCTGCTGTCCTGGAGGTCGACCGGGCGCTCGCAACCCGGGCAGATACCCTTGCTCAGGCGCGTGTGCGCGACATCGTAGGCCAGGCCCTGACGGCGCTGGGCATCCGGCATCTCCTCTATCGCCTTCTGCTCGGCCAGATAGCGCCGCATGCCGCGGATGGCGTAGTGGCCAACCAGCCAGGTGACCACGATACCGACGATGAAGCGGACATAGCCGCCATAGCTGGGCAGATACGGCACCAGCTCGACGAAGAAGGCGAACAGGGCAAACAGGATGAAGCCCCAGACGAAAGGCCATTGCGGACTCTGGCGCTTGCGCACGAACAGCCAGCCGGCCAGCAAGAGCAGCGGCAGCGTCAGCAGCAGGCGATAGAGAAAGACCCGGAGCTCGACCTGACGCTCAGCACTGGCGAGCCCGAGATGCGCCTGTTGCTCCAGTGTCTGCAGGCGCTGCTCGCTCTGCTGCAAGGCCTGCCGTGCGCCCAGGCTGGACTGCTCCAGCCGCTCCAGCGTTTCCTGCGCGGTGCGCTCCTGAGCCTTGAGCGCATCCAGCTCGCGGGTGCGGCGCAGCAGCTCGTCATCCTGCTCGGGACGCGCTGTCGCCTGACGCGTCTGCAACCAGTTGCTGAAGGTTTCGCGGGCACTCGCGGCACGACTCTGGCTCGCCTCCAGGATCAGGCGCTGGCGCTCGATGGCGTCATTGCTGCCCTGCAGACCCGTCTGTGACTGCTTGATAAAAGCCCGCTCGCGCGCCGCCGCTGGCTGATCCATGAATTGTTCGAGCGTCAGCGTAGCCTCAACGCGCGGCAGATCACCCACCACCAGACCGCCGAGCCCGATCAGAAAGCCGGCGAAGATGACGGCGATCAGCCACAGCGCGCGGCGGAACCACTCTTCGGAAAATCGCAGGGCCTTGCTCATGCAGGCTCCTTCGCTAGTGCGAGTCCTTCAACGGATCAGGGATGGCATACGCCGACAGGATCTTTTTTTAGCACAGGCAAGGCACAAACAGAAACGCCCTGACGTAGCGGCAAACCGCCCCCCCTTGAGGGTCCCGGCCACGCCTGGTCTCTAATGATAGATATTGGTCAACACACCATATAACGCCACCAGCCGACAACGACGAGCATGAAGTCGGCCGCCTGCGCACACACGGCCGCTTGAGTTGTTCTTTACTGTTGAGGAGATAACCACATGGTTGACGCAATCCAATTGCCCCCGGGTCCCGGTGTCCGTGGCTTCCTGGGCGTGCTACTGCGCGGTCACGGCTATATGGGGAAAATGCGACGTCAATACGGCGATGTCATGTCCTTCGGCGTATTGCCCGAACTGGGCAGAGTGGTGGTGGTGACGCAGCCTGCGCAAGTACGCGAACTGCTTGTGGCAGACCCGGACGACCTGGATTCGACCGAGGGGCAGCGACCTGCCGAAATCGTGTATGGCCCGTCCTCGCTGTTTCTGATCAATGGCACCGAACATCGGCGCTTGCGCCGCATGATGGTGCCATCCTTCAAAGGCGAGGCACTGGAGAGGTTCTCCACGACGATTGCCGATGTCATGCAGCGCCGCATCGAGCAGTGGCCGCACAGCGGCAAGGTCGCGGTGCTGGAGGACGCCTACGATATTGGCCTGGAAGTCATCCTGCGTATTGTCATGGGCATCAACAGCGACGCCGAGATCGAGCGCTGGCGCGCGCCCATGCACGGCCTGCTGGAAGCGGCGACTTCCAATCAGACGGTGATCCGTTACGGACTGCGGCGCGTGGGTGGCCTGTGGACCTGGCGTCACTTCAACCGTTTGCTCAAAGCCTGTGATGCCCTGGTGTTTGAGCAGATTGCTCGACGCCGTGACGACAGCAGCCGAGCCGCCGACGCGGATATTCTGGGCATGTTGATTGCCGCTCGCGATCCCGAGGGTGAAGGCCTGACGGATGCGATGATCCGGGATCAGCTGATGACACTGCTGCTGGCGGGCCACGAAACCACGGCCACGACCTTTTCCTGGGCTCTGGAGCGCCTGGCACGACTGCCGGCCGTCATGTCTCGCGTGGTCGCAGAGGCGGACGCGGGTGAGCGCATCTATACCGAGGCCGTGATCAAGGAGGTGCTGCGCCTGCGGCCGCCTGTTTTCGTGTTGCCGCGCATGACCTTGAGCCACTTCCGGCTGGGTGGCTATGTCCTGCCGCCACGAACGACAGTGCTGATCCATCTGCCGCAAGTTCACCTGAGTCCGGAGATGTACCCGAATCCCGAGCGTTTCGAGCCCGAGCGCTTCATGCAAGGCTCGGTGTCCACCTTTGGCTGGCTACCTTTTGGCGGCGGCTTGCACGCCTGCCTGGGGAATCATTTTGCCATCATGCAGGTACGCATCATGCTGCACACGCTACTGCGTTGCCGGCAGGTCGCTTTTGTGCACCGTGCCGACGAGCAGGCACGGCTGAAGGTGATCCTGCAGGTGCCGGCCGAGGGCTGTCTGATCCGCATTGCGCCGCGCCATGGCGCGGCACCCGTGGTGAGTCAGGTGGCGGTCCCGACGTGCCCGTTTCAAGCCCTGCGCGACTGATCTCAGGAGCGCCGCCCCGCCATCGGCGCCACCTCAGGGCCGCGCCGTATGGCACGACTTGCGGTAGGTCGTTGGCGCCTGACCTGTCCAGGCGACAAAGGCCCGCGTAAAATTCGCCGGGTTCAGATACCCGAGACGGGTGGCGATATGCTCGATGCTGAGCGCCCTGTTGCCCAGCAGGAGCAAGGCATCGCGGCGGCGGGACTCCTGTAGCATTTCCTTGAACTGGCTACCCTCAGCCACCAGCCTTCTGCGCAGGATACGGTCGGACACCGAGAGCTTGCCGGCTATTTCAGGCAGGGACGGATAGCCATGGCTGCCGGGCCGCAGCAAGTGCTGCACACGCAGGGTCCAGCTGCTCAAGGCCGTGCTGACCTGCGCCAGATCCTCTTCACAGCGCAGCAGCGCCAACTTCAAGCCAACCGGGCTGGGCATCACCAGACGTCGCTGCAACAGCTCTGCCGGCAACCTGAAGCTGATGCACGGCTGCCCGAATCTCGCGCAGGGCATGCGCTGACGAAAGCGGGAGAAATAATCCGGCTCATCATGTGTCAGATTGATCTCGATCGGCGGCTCCGGATCACCGGTCAGTATTTGTATTGACCGGTACAGACCGCCAACCAGCCCCTCCAGAAAAATCTTTGTGTAGACATCCACGACATCCCATTCGCGCTCCAGCCCCCCCACGATGAACTGCCCCTGCTTCTGGATGCGCAGCTGCATGCCGACAATCCGTGTCAAACCATACTGGTTGAACAGATCGAGGGCCTGCTGCAGGTTTTCGCAGCACATGACGGCGTGCCCCAGGGAGCCATGCGCGGTGGGCCCCAGACGCAGACCGATTTCAAAGCCCACACCGAAGTCTTTGCTCAGCTCCGCCAGCCTCATCACCACCACGGCATAAGCCAGATGGGAAATACGGCCGTCCAGCTCGTTGAGCAACTCGGGCTGCAGCCCGCTGGGTACCAGCAAGCTCATGGGGTCGATGCCCTTCTCCCCGGCAACCTCCAGAGCGACACGCAGATATTCGGACGACATCAGCGGCTCGGTCCAGCTGCGTTGCAGCTTGAACGGCAGGCTTCCGACCTCGGGAATCAGCACGGGCATCACTGGCCTCTAATGATAGAAATTAGTCCTCGCGCCATATCATGCCTCAACACCCGCGCATGAAAAATAGGGATCACCACATTGGAGACTCCCTATGAACAGCGAAGCCATCAGCTTTCAGATGACCACCACGGAAGAACGGCATGACCAGGGGTTGTTCGGCCCGGGTTCCATCACCTGGAAGGTCTGGTCACACCCCGCTGCCCTGGTGGGCCTGCTGCGCTCCTTCGTCGTCGAAGTCATCGGCAGTGTCGATGCCTCCGCCGCGCTGGCGGATCGCGGTACCTATCGGCATGATCCGATAGGCCGTCTCAGCCGCACCATGAACTACTTTCTGACCGTGGTCTTTGGTGATCTGGCCGCTGTCGAAAAAGCCAATATGCGGCTGAACCGCATCCATAGTCATATCCGCGGCACCACGCCACTGACGGGCAAGGCCTATAGCGGCCAGGATCCGCTGCTGATGCTGGGCACCCACCTCATTACCTGGCACTCGGTTTATTTCGCCTACGAGAAGCTGGTCGGCCGCCTGCCGCCGGATGAAGAGCGCCGCTTCTTCGAGGAAAGCACAGCGGCCGC
Organism: uncultured Paraperlucidibaca sp.; assembly: GCA_964511255.1. GTDB lineage: Bacteria > Pseudomonadota > Gammaproteobacteria > Pseudomonadales > Moraxellaceae > Perlucidibaca. Next base: position 1,667 of record CAZEEQ010000002.1, on the reverse strand, counting down.
CCGGGCCCTGGGACTGGATATCGACGCGGCGATGGACAGCGCCCGCCAGCGCGGCTACGACGTGTCATCCATGCTCGATATCCGCGACATCCCGGCCACCCGCCAAGACTTCGCCCGCCTCATGGCGCTGACCGCCCAGTACGCCGCCATCACCCAGCAGACCCGCGATATCGTCTCGACCCTGCTGGAGCCGTCGCTTGAAACCGACGACCCGAAGATGAAAGCGCTGCTGGGCCTCTACCCGGCCATCAGTCGGGTCGCGATTGCCCTCACACCCCGCGAGTTCTGTGCCATCGCCGGCCTGCCGCGCTCACCCGCGCGCGATGCCTCGGCCATGGTCATGGGCAGGATCTTCATGCAAGCCGCCAGGCTCTCCGTCCTGCGCAAAGTCATCGAATCCACGCTGGCGCCGGATGGCTATCGCCTGATGCACCGGGCGCTCGCCGCCTGAGCCACGGCTCGACGTCATCAAGCCAATACCCGCATCCAAGGCCAGGTTACACACCATGACCATAGCATCGCGATACTGTCGGCTCATTTGCTGGCCGGCATGTTCCATCCTGGCATCGCTGGCCTCTGCGGCAGAGCCGGCCGTCAAGTTCTCATCAACGGGCAATGCAGAGACAGCCGTCTTTCATCGTCATCAACTGGGGGTCGGCTTCCTGAGTATCCATGCCACTCACCATGGAGAAGACCCGGAAATCACCCTACCAGGCGCTATCCTGCCATCCTTGCAGAACTTCCATGCGAAAGGCGTGACCCTGGGACTGGATGACCTGACCGTGCCCGTCATTCAGTACAGCTACTGGCTGAACAGCAACTGGTCGCTGGACACCTTTGCCACGATCCCCCCCATCGTCAACGTATCAGGCGGCGGGAAACTCAGCGCCCCGATCAATGTCGTGGCCGGCGTCGGCGTTGGCCTGGATCTGCTGGATTTCGACAAAGACAAAGTGAATCCTGCCGCCTCCGCGCGCGCCTGGACCCCTGGCTTCATGGCGACCTATCATCTGGGCAGCCCGCAAAGCCTGATCCGTCCATTCATTGGCGTCGGGCCGCTCTATGGCTTTTTCACCGAGGTCGAGCTGAATCCGGCCGTGCTCCAGACGCTCAACAAGAATGGCCTGCTCATCGCCACAGCGACCGCCAATCCTGATGCCACAACGCTCAAGGACAAAACCACAGCAAAGCCGTTCCTGAGCTGGATAGGCTCGGCAGGCCTTGACCTGAACTTTACCCGGCGCGCCGGGATCAAGCTCCTCGCCGCCTATTTACCGGCTGAAACCGAGATACAGGTGCGGCTGTATGACAAGAAGAACAAGAAGGTTGGCGATCTGACCAGCAAAGTGCCGCTGGACCCGGTGCTGCTGCACGCGTCCCTGTTCTACAAGTTCTGAAGCCGGCGCGTACGACGCCAAACGCTAGGATGGCGCCGCTCGGCGCCATGCCCTGGGCCACTGCCGTGGCCAGTCTATCGAACTGATCCAGCGCTACCTGAGCGCGTACCCCTGAAATGCTAAGACGCGCCAGGACATGACGCCAGAAAAGCAGAAAGCCCGCACTAGGCGGGCTTTCTGGGGTGTTTCCGGTCATGCCTGAGCATGGGGAAACTGTCATATGGCGCAGCGGACGGGACTCGAACCCGCGACCCCCGGCGTGACAGGCCG
>CAZEEQ010000001.1:0-266111 GCA_964511255.1 uncultured Paraperlucidibaca sp. | reverse complement strand
CGCGGAACATCTCGAGCGCGGCAAGCTCGGCGTTACGTAAGTCGTGAGTCATAACGCCTAGGCTCAGGGGCGGCCTCGCCGAAGGCGAGGACGTCCCACTGCAGCCTGTTGTTAGGCCATGCAATCACTTGGATAGACCCTCGACAAGAGACTTTCTGTAATCGGGGTCTTTTTCATTCCAAAACACGAAGCCGTTCTTGAGATCAAGATTGAAGAACGACTCGTTGTAGTCGTCCTCTCCGTCCGTGTCATTGTCTCGACCGAATATCTTAATCTTGATCGCCTCTTCCTCCATGTTGAGTTGACCTTGGTGAAGCGCGATTGCGGTGTATGGCTCCGACTGGCGCATGGCGTACTGCTGAGGCGCCATGCCATAGAGCGCTGCCAATTCAGTAAGCAATCGATCACTTTCCGGGCCTGACCTGTAGAACTTTACGCCCTGGCTATAGACATGCTCCTTAACGAGTTTCATGTCGGCGTTGAACCCGCCTTGAATGTCCTTGATGACTTCAACATCGAATCCAAGAACCGCGCCGTTGTGCGACGAGGACAAGTGGAGCTTGTAGCTTCGCGCTGTCTGGATCATGTTCTCGATGCGGAACACGCAGTCGACAAAGCCCTCCTCGCTGAACTGCGTCATCAGCGGGCGTCCGCTTGAATCTACTTTGATGTTCATTTGTGCGTAAGCGGTCCCGCAGATGAGCAATAGTGAGAGTAGGAATATTTTCATGGCCTAACGCATAACATGAGCAGCATGCCTTAAACCGATAAGGCATGTCTGCTCAATGGAAAAGTTAGAGTGCACTTTAGCCAATTACTCCGCTCCTGCGAAGCGCAACCATGAGCCTTGGCCCATACCAAACAGCAAAAATCAGACCAATAAGCAGCGCAATAAATATTGCTTTATTTTCTGAAATATTTGTTATAGATCGCAGCAACCCTGCTGTCAAAAAGCCCCAGAAGCCCGTTGAGGCAAAAAGAATGCAGCCAAAAACCATCCACTTTCTCGTGACTTCATAAAAGCTAGGCTCGCCATATTTGTGGTTGTCATTTTTAGGCATTTATTCAATCTCAATTCTGCACGCTAACGCCCAAACTCAGCCGACGCGAAGCCGCAGCGAAGCGGAGGCGCAGCGGTCGGCTGGAGTGCCTGGTTGGGCGACGATCTCCGGGGAAGCATCATTTGGGGCTTACTTTCACAGCAGCGACGACCTCTCGAAAGACAGAACTGCCAAAGACTTCTTCTATGTGCTGCTTGTACTTTTGAACTCGCAAGAACCGACTGAACGGGACCGAATTTCCGCCCGATGTTTCTTTGTTCCCGGTGTCTCGCGACAGTTCGACTCTGCTTTCCCAAAGCTGGATTGTGTACGTAACACCGTCTTTGGTCGTGCGCCAATAAGTGTTCATTCCGTCGCCCAACTTGGTTTATACAGCAAAGCTGCTGCGTAATAATTTCGACTTGCTGTATAAGGCGGGGAAGCTGGCGAGATATCCAAGGCTTTCAACACCTTGGAAAAGCTGACGCAGCACTCCCTGCTGACAAATACCGCAAATCCTCTGTCACCGAGCATGCCATGCCCTGACTGCATGGGCAATGATGCTGCATAACGTCGGGGACTGGCGAAACGGCCAGTCCGTGACTAGCCTTAACTACATGATTCCACAAGGACTGAGGATCATCATGCCAGCGACGACGCCTGAAAAAGACGGCAGCCCTGCCCCAAAGCCATCCCTGCTGGAGCAAGTCCGCCGCCGCATCCGCGCGAAGCACCTCAGCCGGCGCACCGAGCAGGCCTACACGCACTGGATCAAACGCTACATTCTCCACCACGGAAAGCGCCACCCGGCCGACATGGGCGCCCCCGAAGTAGAAGCCTTCCTGTCATGGCTGGCCACCGACCGCCAAGTATCCGCCACGACCCAGAACCAGGCGCTGGCGGCGCTGCTGTTTCTCTACAAGGAAGTGCTCGGCGTGAATCTGCCCTGGCTGGACAAGGTCACCCGCGCCAAGCCCCGTGAACGGCGGCCCGTGGTGCTGTCGCATCAGGAGGTCAGCGCCCTGCTCTCGCACATGAGCGGCATCACCGGCCTCATGGCGCGACTGATCTACGGCACCGGCATGCGGCTCATGGAGTGCTGCCAGCTGCGCATCAAGGATGTCGATTTCCACCAGCGCGAGATCACCATACGCGCCGGCAAGGGCGGCAAGGATCGCGTGACCATGCTGCCCGTCAGCCTGGTCGCGGACTTGCAGACACAGATCATCGAGGCCCGCCGATTTCACGAGGCCGACCGCGCCGGCAACGAGCCCGGCGTCGCCATGCCGGATGCGCTGGCGCGCAAGTATCCCGGCGCGGCGACCAGCTGGGGCTGGTTCTGGTGCTTCCCGGCCGATCATCTCTCGCCAGACCCGGTCAGCGGCATACGCCGGCGCCATCATTTGTACGAGCAGGCTGTGCAGCGTGCGATCAAACGCGCCGTGCAGGCAGCCGGCATCGTCAAGCCGGCGACCACGCACACGCTGCGGCACAGCTTCGCGACGCATCTGCTCATGGGCGGCTATGACATCCGCACGGTGCAGGAGCTGCTCGGCCATGCCGATGTCGCCACCACCATGATCTACACGCATGTGCTGAACCAGGGCGGGCGCGGGGTCATCAGCCCGCTGGATCGCAACACCTGAATCCGGAAACGACAAGGCCGCTTTTCAGCGGCCCTGTGAGCAGGGTCAGCGGTGCATCACTTGCCCTTGCCCGGCTTGAACAGGGCACGAAGCTCCGCCCGGCTCATGCGGACGGTTTCACCCCGGTCATCAGCTTCCAGCAGCGCACGGACATCGGCCGGCTCATCCGCGTAATTTGCGCTCGGCTTGACGACTCGGGCAGACGGTCTTGAAGAAGAAACAGGGTTCATTGTCCTGGCTCCGTGATACGAGGCATGGGCAGCGGTGCATGTATGCAGTGCCATTCCTCGTCCGCATTCATGGCACGCTCCCTTGTGCCAAATGCAGTGTAGGCCACAAACAACAAGGCCGCTTTTCAGCGGCCCTGTCATCTCAACCCTGCTGCTCCACGGGCTTCTCCGTGCCCGGACGCTCCCACTCCGGCGGCGCCCAGACATGCTTGAGGCGCTGCCACAGCGGGCCCGGCTTCATCATGTCCTTCACCATGTCGAGGAACTCGTGCAGGTTCAGCGTGATGATGTTGTCGCTGCGCACCTGCCGCACGATGCCATATTCCACCGGCTCTTTTTCCTCGGCGAAGGTGCCGAACAGGCGGTCGAAAATGATCAGCACGCCACCGTAGTTCTTGTCGATGTACTGCGGGTTGCGGGCGTGGTGCACGCGGTGATGCGAGGGCGTCACGAACACGTACTCGAACCAGGCCGGCAGCTTGCGCACGGACTCGGTGTGGACGAAGAACTGATAGCCTAGGTTGACGGCGTACATGGCCAGGGTCATCTCCGGGGTCACACCGATGAGCATGAGCGGTGTGAAGAACAGCCAGTAGCCAGTCAGCGAGTAGAGCATGCTCTGGCGCATGGCCGTGCTCAGCGTCATGTGCTCGCCGCTGTGGTGCACGACGTGGGCGCACCAGAACCAGCGCACGCGGTGGCTGGTGCGGTGGAAGACGTAGTAGCAGAACTCCAGCAGGATGAAGAGCGGGACGATGGTCCAGCCATTCACCGGCACGTCATAGAAGCGCTGGTCGTAGACCCAGTGCATGGCCGCCATGAAGATGAAGGCGTGCACGACCAGCTCGAAAGCCTGATAGCTGGCACCCAGGTTGAGGTTGGTCAGGATGGGCTTGAGCTGGCCCTTGAAGTACTTGTCCTGGCCACGGCGCAGCATGACCCGCCACTCGATGAAGAACGCGCCCAGGAACAGCGGCGTGAGTGCGATCAGGATGACCTGCTTGGTGTCGACCGGAAAACCGGTGAGCTGCTCCAGCCAGTGGACCATCTGGTACAGCCGCATTTCTATCTCGTGCATCGGGTGACCCTCCTGTGATGCCAGCAGAATAAACCCATCCGACGCGGGTGGCTTGACGGTCACGGCCATTTTTTTGACACTTGTCGCCATGAGCCACTCCCCCACCATCGCTGCGCGCGACCAGGACAGCCCCGTCGAGGGCCATATCAGCACCGCTTACCTGGCCGTGCTTACTGACTATTTGCGGCCCTACGGTCTGGACCCTGCCACCCTGCCCGGTGGCACCGCCCTGCTGCAGACCACGCGCGGCGCCATCGTGATGCCGGTGCAGGCCTGGCGGGAGCTGCTGCGCCAGGTCGCACAACAGCTGGGGCAGCCGGATCTGGGCCTGCGCCTGGGCCGTTCGGCCCGCCTTGCTCATCTCGGCCTGCTCGGCTATGTGCTGCAGTCCTGTGGCACGCTGGGCGCGGCGCTGGAGCGCATCCAGCGCTATGAGCGTCTGGTCAACGACATCAATCGCCTGCACTGGTCGCTCGCTGCGCGCGCCGGGGGTGAGGACGTCGTGCTGCGCTGGGGCATGGAGCGCGGCCGTCCGGGGGCGCTGGTGGATGAATGCGCCATCGCCACCCTGTTGCAAGTGACGCGGCAGATCAGCGGGTTGCCGGATGCGCCGGTGGCGGTGGATTTCGTCAATCCGGCACCTGCCGACCTCACGCCCTACACGGCGTTCTTTGGCATCACGCCGCGCTTCGGGCAGCAGGAAACGCGCATCAGCTTTCCTGCCGTCCTGCTGCAACTGCCCCTGCAGCATCCCGACCCGCATCTGCTCGGCCTTCTGGAAAAACAGGTGGATGAGTTGTTGCGGCAGTTGCCGGAGGAAGCCGGCTTCGTGCAGCAGGTGCGCCGTCAGATCGGCCAGCGCCTGCGCCAGCAGCGCGTCACGCTGTCCGGCATTGCCGCCGACCTGCAGGTGTCGGAGCGCACGTTGCACCGCCGCCTGCAGGAATCAGGCACGAACTTCAGGGCCATCTGGGAAAGCACGCGCCAGCATCTGGCGGAGGAATATCTGCGGGATCACCGGCTGACACTGACCGAGGTCGCCGGCCTGCTCGGCTTTTCCGAGCAAAGCGCCTTCACGCGGTCGTTCCGGCGCTGGACCGGCCAGGGCCCGAAGGCCTGGCGGTCCCTGCACTGAATCAGTACTCGAGCGCGCGCGGCAGGGTCTTGGCTTCCGCGACCCAGCGTTCGACTTCCGATTCCGCCGGTACACGACCGGTCAGCTTTCTCGCTTCGTTGACCTCGGCCAGCTTCTTCGCGAGATTGGCCGGCACGCGTTGCGCCAGTTCCGGCACGGTATCGACACCGGCGGCTTCAAGCAGATCCGCATACTCGGCACCGATGCCTTTGATGCGCGTCAGATCGACTTTGTTGGCAAAGTTCAGGATGAGCTTTTCGGCAATATCCGACTTCGCCGCCAGCTCCTTGCGGCCGGCCGGCGTGCGCGCCGCAGCCAGCAAAGCATCCGTGTCCTTGACGCCGGCTGCCGTCAACTTGCCGGCATAGACCGGACCAATACCCTCGACATCATCAATCTTCTTGTTCGACATGAAACAGCTCCTGGTGGATTGTCTGCCTGCCCGAGCATAAACCAGCTTCGTGACAGCGCAACCACAGTAACGCCTCAGGACGACAACGGTTTCATCTGCGGGTCGTAGTTCGCCAGCGACGGCATGACCAGCGGCGCCAGCGTATCCAGCCCGCGCAGGTAGGCGCGGTAGCTTTCCAGGATCTCGCCACGCGCTTCCTGACTCAGATACGGCACGTGATAACCGACGAACGGCGGCAGCACGGACAGGCCGATATAGCCGAAGGTGCCCTGCAGCACCGGCTTGAGGATCTGCTGGATATCGCCGTGGATGCCGTCCGGCGCCATCATGTAGTCACGTCCGCCGCAGGTCAGGGCCAGCAGCGCGCGCTTGCCGGCCAGGGCGCCGCGGTCATAGATGCGGCGACCGCCATAGATGCGGCCGGAGACCAGCACGCGGTCGATCCAGCCTTTCATGATGGCCGGCACCGAGAACCAGTAAAGCGGAAAACTGAAGATCACCAGATCGGCAGCCTGCAATTTGGCCAGCTCGGCTTCGATATCGGGCGCGAGGGTGTTGGCATCGGCGCTGGCACGCTGCTCCAGCGCGTAATTGAAGTAGTCCGGGTTGCCGCGCGAGCCGAAATCCGCCGGGCTGGCGACCGGGTTCCAGTTCATGGCGTAGAGGTCAGACACCACCACCTCATGGCCGGCGGCGGTGAAGTCGGCGACAGCGGCATCCTTCATGGCGGCGGTGAAGGACTGGGGCTCCGGGTGGGCGTGTACGATGAAAACCTTCATGACGTATTCCTCAGCGGGTGATAAGGGGTTGCGGGCGGATCGCGGCCCACCAGATGGTCCACAGCAGGCCAACCTGGATCACCAGACGGATAGCGTAGAGCACCGCCGGAAAGTCCGGGAACAATTCCGGGTGCAACCACATGTGGATATTGGCCGGCGTTACCGCCAGGGTCAGCAGGAACAGGCCGATGCCGGCCGGGCGGCGGGTTTTCGGCTTGAGCAGGCCCAGGGCGCCGAGCAGCTCGAAAACGCCGCTGACGTAAACGACTGCCAGCGGCCAGGGAATATAGGGCGGCACAATGCTGACAAAGAAGTCCGTCGCGACATAGTGGCCGAGGCCACCGAAGAAGAACCAGCTAAAGACAAAGGCCAGTGCGAGTGTGTGCTGGGTTGGCATCGGGGGATTCCTGGCAGTCCGGAGGTCAGGCGGCGAGCGTAGAGGAGAAACACCGACAGGGAAAGATGCCAGCGTGCCCATTGGCCCTACCCCGGTCAGTGATACACCTGTCCGTCATGACGCAGCCAGCCGCCGGGGTGGCGGCCTGCCGGGTCATGGTGCGTCCAGTGCAGCACGCCGCCCTTGTCAGTCCACTCGTACTCGCCGGCAAATGCCAGACGGTCACCTTCGGCAATGTCGTTGATGCGGGGGGCCAGGTCGATGTTGTGCGCGATCAGAATAACCTGCCCGCGGGTCTGTCCCGGCTGCGCGGCCAGCCGCACCAGCAGGCGCTGGTGCCGGCTGCCTTTGTTGTCATCCGGCAGCACCTTGATGACTTCACCGGCACCGCTGAGCTGGATATTGCTGCGCTGCTGCGCAAAGGCGCGGGCGAAAGCGGCACTGCCGTCATCGCCATCGTCACTGTGCGCCGGCCCGGCCTTGACCTGCGCTGCGGCACCCGGGGCATCTGCCGTACCCGACGTATCCGTCGTGATCAGGCGATCACGCTGGCTGAACAGGCCCAGCAGCAGTGCCAGGCTCAGCCAAAGCCAGTAGGGCGAGCGGCTTTTCATCGATTGACATCCACCACGACGCGACCGCGCACGCGGCCTTCCATGAGGTCAGCGGCGGTCGCCACGACGGCGTCGAGTCCGATGTCGCGCGCACCGATCAGCGCGAGCTTGGCTGCCGGCAGATCACGCGCGAGGCGTGCCCAGGCCTGCTCACGGGCTGCGCGCGGCGCCATCACGCTGTCAATGCCGATGAGGCGTACGCCGCGCAGGATGAACGGCGCCACGCTGGACGGAAAGTCCATGCCCTGGGCCAGACCGCAGGCGGTGACGACACCGCCGTAACGGGTCTGGGCGCAGGCATTGGCCAGGGTATGGGAGCCGACACAGTCGACAACACCGGCCCAGCGCTCTTTCTGCAAGGGCTTGCCGGCGGCGGTCAGGCTGCTGCGCTCGAGCACCTCAGCGGCACCCAGCGCGGTCAGGAAGGCCGCTTCTTCGGGCTTGCCGGTAGCCGCCACCACACGATAGCCGAGCGTTGCCAGGATGGCCGTGGCCACCGAGCCGACGCCGCCGGTGGCACCGGTGACCAGCACCTCGCCATCGCCCGGGCGCACGCCCTGCTGCTCCAGCGCCAGCACCGAGAGCATGGCGGTATAGCCCGCCGTGCCGATCGCCATGGCATCGCGCGGGGTGAGACCGGCCGGGAGACGCACGAGCCAGTCGCCTTTGAGCGAGGCCTGCTGTGCCAGACAGCCCCAGTGCGTTTCACCGACGCCCCAGCCATTGAGAATGACCTGGTCTCCGGCTTGCCAGTCAGGATGGCTGCTCTCGCTGACGGTGCCGGCACCGTCGATGCCGGCGACCATGGGCCAGAGCCGCACCACCGGAGAACGGTTGGTGATGGCCAGGCCATCCTTGAAGTTCAGGGTCGAGTGGCTGATGGCCACGCGGACATCGCCGGCCGGCAGGCTGTCATCGGCGAGGTCGGTAAGCGCGGCCTGAAAGCCGGCATCGGATTTGGACAGCTGGATGGCGCGAAAGGTCATGCAGGGCCTCAGGAGGTTGCGGAGGTAGGCTCAGTGAAGTCACTGATAGTCCTGTGCCGGAACACAAATGACAAGCATCCCGACCTGACAATTCCCTGCCTCAGCAACCACGGCCCGACACTTCAGGCATAGGCATCGATGCTGCCGTCGTCATGCGGCAGACCGTTGCCGCGTGCCACCGCCCGGTGATCGGCATCGGTCCTGAGCTGTCGCGCGGCGGCATCTGCAGCGGCTTGCTGGCCGTGACTCGGGCTACCGCCCTGGCCATTGCCCTGGCCATTGCGCGGATCGCCGCCCTGCTGACCGGCGGCCAGGCTGAAACCGTCGCCGCGCGCCGACAACTGGCTGACCTTGGCCTCATCGAGGCGCATGCCGTGCGCTTCCAGTGCGCTGGCGAGACGCGGCAGTGCCGACTCGATCAGCTCACTGGTGGCGGCATGACGGGCCGCGAACTCGATGCTGGCACCCTGCTCATGCAGGCTGATCTTGACGTGGATAGGCCCGAGATCTTCGGGGTTGAGACTCAGACTGGCGGACTGCGTGCCCTGCTGCGCCAGCGTCACCAGATGCTGATTGAAAGCATCTCCCCAGTCGGGGCTTTGCAGGGCGTGCTGCGGGATGCTGATCAATGCGATGTCACGCCTGTCCGCCAGTGTCAGCGGCTGTCCCGGCGGGGCCAGCGAGGTCATCTCGGCGGGCAGATCCAGCGCCTGAACCAGGCGGCCTTCACGGCTGCGCAAAAGCCCTTCCAGCCCCTGATTCGCGAGCGGCCAGCCGGATGTCTGGGCGACCTGGACCTGGCTGACGGAAAGCGGCGTGCTGCCCGGCGTCGCGGCGGCATCGGCCACGGCCTGCAAGACGCTGAGACTGCTGCCGGCCTTGCCCGGTACGGTGTCAACCACCGTCGCATCCTGGGCGCCGGCGGCAAGCGGCAGGCTATCGGCCATGGTCAGTGACTGACGCGCCGTGCGTGACAGCAGGCTGGCCGCTGCAGCGCCGGCATCGGCACTGGCCGCCGCGGTCTGGCCGCTGGCCACAGGCGACAGGAAGCCGCTGCTGCGCAATGGCGCCGCCAGCGGCAATGCCGGCAGCCAGTCGGACACCAGAGCGGCGACGTCATCGGTGCCTTCCGTACTGCTGTCGTCACGGCTGTCCGCGTCGTCGGCGCCGGCCAGTGCCGGTTCGCCCGTGGTGCCATCGCCCAGACCGAGGCCGGGCAACAGGCTGGCCAGCGCCTCACCGGCATCGGTCGCCAGGGTTGTGGTCGCCGCCGGCAAGGGCGCCGGCAGATCACCCGTCAACAGCGCCGATCCGGCCCCTGGCAACAAGGTGACCAGGAGGGCATTGAAGGCGGTTCCGCCCTCGCTGCCGGCCTGCCCCCCCGCAGGGCTGCCGGAGACAGTGGTGCCGGCGCTGGCGGCTGCCGGGGCATCCGGCAACGCCGAAAACAGACTGGCGGTCATCATCAGTGTTCTCCTGCCAGCGCGAGCTGCGCGGCGGCATCGTGTCGTATCCAGGTCAGGCGCTGGCCGGAGAGGTCATCAGCCTGATGCTGGGCCGCCCGCTCCTGCGCCACCTGTTCCTCCTGGCGATAACGCGCCGCCAGGTCATCCAGACTTTCGCGATAACGTCTCGCCTGCACCCACTCCTGCCGCAAAACCGCGGCGGCGCGGTGCAGGCGCTCGACCTCGGCCTGCTGCTGCGTCATGGCATGGCCCAGCCGTTCCAGAAAATGCCGCGAGGATTGCAGCTGCACCAGATCCAGAACCACGGCGCCGCTGCCGCGCTGACGGTACTCGGCGGCGTAATCCTGCAACTGGGACAGCTTGCCGAGTGCCTCGTCAATGCGCTGCTGGGCCTGGCCACAGCGGCGCAGCACTTCCTGCTCCTTGCGACGGGCCAGCTCGATCACCGGCTGCATACGTTGCGATCGCTTCATCATGTCGGTCTCCTGACCGCAGGCCGCCTTACAGCGGCGCCTCCGGGAACAACTGGGCAAGCTGGGCGCCCGCCAGCGCGACATCCACCGCTTCGTCGGTATCCTGCTGCAGATACGCCGTCATCAGCGGCTGCAGACGGATGGCTTCGTCGATACGCGGATCGCTGCCGCGCTGGTAAGCACCAATAGCAATCAGGTCGCGGTTCTGCTGATAAGCCGACCAGGTCTGGCGAAACTGCCGCACGAGCTGCCGGTGTGGCCGGTCAATGATGTCGTTCATGGCACGGCTGACCGACTGTTCGATGTCGATGGCGGGAAAGTGCCCGGCTTCGGCGAGCTTGCGCGACAGCACGATGTGACCATCGAGAATGGCACGGGCGGAATCGACGATGGGGTCCTGCTGGTCATCGCCTTCGGCGAGCACGGTGTAGAAGGCCGTGATCGAGCCGCCGCCGGCCGGGCCGTTGCCGGCGCGCTCGACCAGTGCCGGCAGTCGCGCGAAGACACTGGGCGGATAGCCCTTGGTGGCCGGCGGCTCCCCCACGGCCAGAGAAATTTCGCGCTGCGCCTGGGCGAAGCGGGTCAGCGAATCCATCAGCAGCAGGACCTGCTTGCCTTCATCGCGAAAATGTTCGGCGATGGCGGTGGCCACCCAGGCGGCACGCAGACGCATCAGCGGCGCATGGTCGGCGGGGGTGGCGACCACCACGGCACGCGCCATGCCTTCGGGGCCGAGAATGTGATCGACGAATTCCTTGACCTCGCGGCCGCGCTCGCCGATCAGCGCCACCACCACGATGTCGGCGCGGGTGAAGCGCGTCATCATGCCGAGCAGTACGCTCTTGCCGACGCCGGAGCCGGCGAACAGGCCGAGACGCTGGCCGCGACCGACGCAAAGCAGCCCATTGAGGGCACGCAGACCGACATCCAGCGGCTCGCGGATGGGCTCGCGGCCGAGCGGGTTGAGCGGTTTGGCGATCAGCGGGCGGCGCTGGCTGACCTGCAGCGGCCCCTTGTCATCGAGCGGGCGCGAGGAGGCGTCGATGACACGACCGAGCAGGCCGTCGCCCACCGGCACGCCGGGTTCGCTTTGTACCGCAATGACACGGGCATTGGGATTGATGCCCCCCAGCTCGGCGGTGGGCATGAGTTGCAGACGTTCTCCGCTGAAGCCGACGACTTCGGTTTCCAGCCAGCCGCCATCACTGGTCTCCACCAGGCAGCGTGAACCGATGGCCGCCTTCAGGCCTTCGGCTTCGATCAGCATGCCGACAATGCGGCGCAACTGGCCTTCGACCAGAGGCGCGGCCGCCGCCGACAGGCGCTCGCGACGCTCGGCCAGGCGCGCGGCCCAGCGCTGTGCGGAGGCGGCGGCCACGGCATCCTGTGTCATCGTTCACCTACCCGCAGCGGCTGACCGTCACCCCCGGCCAGCGCCATCATGGCGGCATCGAGGCGGGTTTCGAGACGGGCATCGACATGGGTGCTGCCGCTGTCGAGCAGACAGCCGCCACGACTGATGCCGACATCCTCGATGACATGCCACTGCACGTCGCCGTGGGCTGGCAGGCTGTCCGCCACCAGATGGGCATCCTCCGGATGCAGATGCACGCGGACATGGCGACAGGCGGAAGGCAAAGCGGCGACCGCTTCGCGGATGACTGCCAGCACCTGCCCGGGCTGAGCCTGCAGCTCGCTCAATGTCACACGCCGGGCCACGCCCAGCACGAGATCCAGCAATTCCTGCTCGACACTGTCGTCAAGTGCCGCCAGCGGCTGTGCCAGATGAGCCATCAGCTGCTGCCAGCGTTCGGCCTGCAGACGCAGCTCCCCGCGCGCGGCCTGCCGGCCCTCGGCCAGGCCCTGCTCCCAGCCGGCGCGACGTGCGTCGTCACGCAGGGCCTGCAGATCGGCCACCGGTGCGGCACGCACATCGGCGGCCACGGCACTGCTGCCCTGCCCGCTCTGCATGTCGGGCGCCTGCCAGCGTGTCCAGGCCAAAGCAGCATTACTCGACATAATCATCTCTCCCGCTGGCCAGCATGATCTGACCGCTCTCGGCCAGGCGGCGGGCGGCCGCCACGATATCTTTCTGGGCGACTTCGACATCGCTCATTTTGACCGGACCCCGCACCTCCATGTCTTCCTGAAGGATTTCGCCGGCGCGTTTGGACATGTTCTTGAAGACTTTCTCGCGCATCGGCTCGATGGCGCCCTTGAGAGCCAGCGCCAGGGTGTCGCTGGCGACTTCGCGCAGCAGCAGCTGCATGCCCTTGTCATCGAGGCTGATCAGGTTGTCGAAGACAAACATGAGGTCCTGCACCTTGGCGGTCAGGGCGCTGTCGGCCTTGCCGAGGGCTTCGATGATGCGACGCTCGGTGTCAGAGCCCACGCAGTTCATGATGCCGGCAACGGTCTTGGCGCCATCGATGGGCTTGGACTTGAACGAGCCCGACAGCGACAGCTTGTTGCGCAGAATGCTCTGCAGCTCGACCAGGGCAGCCTGCGGAATCTTTTCCAGGGTCGCGATGCGCAGCACGACATCGGCCTGCAGCTCAGGCGCGAGGCGATCCAGAATCATCGCGGCCTGATCTTTGGCCATGTGCGCGAGGGTGATCGCGACAATCTGAGGGTGCTCGTCGCGCAGCATGTGCACGACGGTATCGAAATCCAGCCAGCGCAAGGAGTCGATTTCCACCGGCTGGCTGTCACCCAGTACGCGGTCGGCCAGCGTACGCCCCTGCTGCTCGCCCAGCGTGGTGACGAGCACCTGACGCACGTAGTCGGGTACACCCACGCCCAGTGGCGTATGTGCACGCAGGGCCTGGCCGAAATTGTCGATCACGGCCAGCGCCTGGTCATTGTTGACCTCGCGAATTCCGGCCATGGCCATGCCGATTTTTTCCACGGCCTCGGAGCCGACATGCTTGAGCACTTCAGCGGCGCGATCTTCGCCCAGCATCAGCAGTAGCATGGCCGCCTGCTCACTGCCCGGCGGGGCGGGTGTCGTTACGATTTCAGGCATCATGTGTGGTCACCCAGCTTTTCACGACCTGCGCCACCAGACGGGGGTCCTCAGCCGCGGCATGGCGCACGGCGGTCAGACGCTGTTCCAGATCATTACCCGGCAAGGCCAGCGGCACCGGCGCGCTGCCGGCCGGTGCCGGCAGGCCCTGCGGCGAGGCATAGCCGAGCTGGGCCAGCGGCGACACGGCTTCGCCCGGTGCCGCCAGCGCCGCATCCTGCCCGCCGGCCAGCACGGGGCTCGGCAGGGCCGGGAACAGTGTCTGGCGCAACAGCGGACGCAGCACACCGAGCGCCACCAGCAGGACCGCCAGGCCCACCAGCAACTGCTTCACCAGCGTGGCAAACCAGCCTTCCTGCCAGAACGCCACGGTTTCGGCGGCATCGGCAGTTTCCTGCGGCGAGGTAAAGCTGGCGCTGACCACGGTAACCTTGTCTCCGCGCTCGGCCTGATAACCGATAGCGCCCTGGACCAGCCCGTTCATGCGTTCGAGTTCGACGGCGTTGGGGCCGGGCTTGATGATGGCGCCATCCTTGCCATGCAAAGGCGTGCTATCGACCACCACGGCCACCGACAACTTGCGGATGGCGCCGGCCGGCGTGGTGCTGTAATTGAGCACGCGATCGATTTCGTAATTGCGGGTGACCGCTTCCGTGCTGCTGCCGGCTGCATCCTGTCCGGCTTTGCTGGCACCCGGCGCGGGCGACGCATCACTCGGCGGCTGGTTGCTGAGCGCACCGGGCACGCCGGCGGCCTTGTCACCGGTCAGCTCATTGCGGGTGTTATTGATCTGCTCGCTGCGCACCACGGCCCGCTCGGGGTTGTAGCTTTCGCGGCTTTCCTGCAGCGAGGAGAAGTCCATGTCGGCGGAAACCTGAACACGGACCAGGCCTGACGGCGTGATGGCCGAGAGCAGATGCTCGATGCGGTCTTCGTAGGCTTTTTCGACCTGCTGGCGATAAGCAAACTGGCGGTTGCCGAGTTCGAGGGCATCATCGCGCCCGACTTTGGAAAGCAGATTGCCCTGCTGATCCACCACGGTGACCAGCTCCGCACTCAGCTCGGGAATGCTCGCCGCCACCAGATTCATGATGGCCGTCACGTTCTTCTGCTCAAGTGCACTGCCGGGACGGATATCGACCATGACCGAGGCGCTGGCCGGCTTGCGGTCACGCACAAACACGCTCTGCTTGGGCAGCGCGAGATGCACGCGTGCCGAGCGCACCTGCTGGATGCTTTCGATGGTACGCGCCAGCTCGACTTCGAGGGCATGCTGGTACTTTCGGGTTTCCATGAACTCGCTGACACCGAAGCCTTTTTCGGACCGGATCATTTCCAGACCGGTCCCGTCTTCGCTCTGGGTGAGGCCGCTGCCGGCCAGCTTGAGCCGGGCATTGTGCAACTGCGGTTCGGGCACCAGCAGCGCGCCGGTATTGTCTTCGAGCTTGAACGGAATGTTCTGCGCCGTCAGGGCATCCATGACCGCACTGGCGCGCTCCGGCGGCAGGCTGCTGTAGAGCACACGGTAGTCCGGCTCGCGCGACCAGAGCACAACGGCCAGGCCGGCCGCGACAGCTGCCGCAACGCCGAGCAGCAGCACGAGCTGACGTACCCATGGCGGCATGCCACCGGCCATCATGCGGGAAGTGAGTGTGCTGAGATTTGCTTGTGCCATTTACCCTGTCCTCGGTGCTGCTGCGGCGACTACCGGCTTAAATCGACATGCGCATGACTTCCTGATACGCATCAACCATCTTGTTGCGTACCTCCATCATGGCCTTGAAAGAAACGTCCGCTTTCTGCAGCGAGACCATGACCTGGGTCAGACTGACCTCGCTGTCGCCGCGCTCCCAGGCCGACGCCATGGCGCCCGCCTGCTGCTGTGTCTGATTCACCGCCTGAACCGAGGCTTTGAGCATGCCGCCGAAGGCATCGTTCTCGCCGGCTGCCGGCTGAGGCGCCTGCAGGCCCTGCGGCTGTGCCAGTCCGCCAATCCCGGCCGGAGCCGTGGTCTGCTGGCGCATGGCCCGGATCTGGCCAAGGATCTGATCCACCCCTGATATGCCCGACATGGCGTGAGTCCTCTCGAATACTGTGACGGTGCCGTCTTACCAGGCGCCCTGGAGACCGAACTTCTTCATCTTTTCGACCAGCGTGGTGCGCTGCAGGCCCAGCAGGCGCGCGGCATGCGACACCACACCGCCGACCTGACGCAGGGCTTCGTTGATGAAATTGACTTCGAGATCCTGCAGGTACTGCTTGAGGTCCATGCCTTCCTGCGGCAGGCCGCTGTCAGTGGTCTCGATGCTGCGGCTCGGCGTGATGGCCGCCATCAGCGGCTTGTCGAGTAGGCAGGACTTGGCATCTTCGCTCTCGCTGGTGATCTCACCGGCGGCATAACGCGCCGGCAGATCACGGACGCGCACGAGCTGACCACCATGGGTAATGCTCAGGCGCTCAACCAGATTTTCCAGCTCGCGGATATTGCCCGGCCAGCTGTAATGCATGAGCGCCTGCAACGCGCCCTGGCTGAACTCGGCGGCGGTGTCGCCCGCCGCTTCACGCTTGCGGCGGAAGTGCTGCAGCAGCAGCGGCAGGTCTTCGATGCGCTGACGCAGGGACGGCACATGAATCGGAAACACATTGAGGCGGAAAAAGAGGTCCTGGCGGAAGCTGCCGGCATCCACCATGGCGTCAAGGTCGCGATGGGTCGCGGCAATGATGCGGACATTGCACCGGATGGTCTGATTGCTGCCGACGCGCTCGTAGCAGCGCTCCTGCAGCACACGCAGGATCTTCACCTGCATGGGCAGGCTCATGTCGCCGATTTCGTCGAGGAACAGCGTGCCGCCTTCCGCCATCTCGAAGCGGCCTTTGCGTGTCGCGATGGCGCCGGTAAAAGCGCCCTTTTCGTGACCGAACAATTCGCTCTCCAGCAGGTCTGCCGGAATGGCGCCGCAATTGACCGGGACAAAGGCCTTGCCGACACGGTCGGAGCTGTCATGGAGGGCGCGCGCAACGACTTCCTTGCCACTTCCCGACTCGCCCTGGATCAGCACCAGGGTCGAGTGATTGGCGACCTGGCTGATCAGTCGGCGCACCTGGGAGATGGCCGGCGAGTTGCCCAGCGGACTGTTGACCTTGTGATTGTTCAGCGCGGTTTCGACGGCACCCAGACCCATTTTCAACACCTTGCGGACTTCTGTCCGTCAACGAGATGGCATGGGATGAATGTCGGATAATTGACGCCCGGATTCAGTGTCGGTTTGGATGCGGGCTTGTAGAAAAAAACGCAGGCTTATGTGCAGTTCTGTAATTCGCGCGGTGTAAATCGCAGGTTGTGCTACTAACGACCCTGACGGTGTCCCGCTACCTGGCGGCGATGCTGACGGAAGAGAAATTTCTCCAGCGCATTGCGCATCGTTGCCGGCAGTTCGGCGAGCACGGCGACGCCGGCTTTTTCGATGCGCGCCGGCAGTCGCAGGGGCGCTGCCACCAGCGGATGCACATAGAGTTCGATGATGCCGGACCGACCGGCTTCGGCCGGCAGCATGCTGCCATGCCAGTGAAAACTACGGGCCGTCAGCGTCACCGCTGCCAGCGGCGGCACCAGCTCATACTTGTCGAGCAGGCGCGTCACCAGACTGGTCAGCAGATCCAGTTTAGCTTCGACACGGAAGATATCCTGATGGATGGCCAGGCTTTCGTCATTGTCGCCATGGGGTGGCTGATCCATGACCGCAATGGCATTGAGCAGCATGAGGTTGCCCTCATGCAGCGCCGCGTATTCGCCATCGCCCAGTGCCGCCGGCATGTCTTTCCAGGCGACCGGCAGCAGACCTTCCAGACAGATCGCCGAGGCGAGCGCCTCTTCGCCGTCAGTGGCTGCGCCCCCTGCCTGCACACTGTCTTGTCCGGTCATGCCTGTCACCTCAGATGCCATGTCTCAGATACGCGCCCGCGGCCTTGCCGGCGCGGCGCATGGTGACCTCTTCCTCGTGCAGCGTATCGCGATGCGCTGCGGCCAGTCTCGCCACTTCGGCATCCAGCTCCAGCATGACACGAATGCCATTGGCGAGCGCCGTGCGGTCGAGCTGCTCAGGATGGTCATGGAAATAATATTCCAGCAGCGGGCGGCGTGCCTGCTGCAGGGCCAGGGCACCACTCCAGTCGCCGGCTCGGGCCTGACCCAGCAACGCATGGGTCATTTCCAGCAAGGCATTCCAGGTCAGCCGCTCGGGGCTGGCGGCGCGCGGAAAGGCAATCACTTCGGCCTGCTGCATGAACTTACCCTCCCACTGCCAGGGGCATGGCCGACGACTCCGGCACGCCATGGTGAAACCCTTCCGGAATCGCATCCCAGGCCGACTTGAGTTCGCGCAACAGATGGGCGCACTCCGCCAGGATTTGATCGTCGCTACTCAGATTGGCCAGGAGCAGGCGGCGGCCGATGTAGTCGTAAAGCTCATCGAGGTTGGCGGTCAGGGCATCATTGCGTGTGCGGTCGAGGCTCATGCGCAGACCTTCGACAATACGGACGGCACGGCCGATCTCACGCCCTTTGCCGGCCACATCACCGCGCTGTATGCAGCCGCTGGCACTGGCCATGCGATCGAGCGCACCGTCAAAAAGCATCTGGATCAGGCGATGCGGACTCGCCGCCTCGACACTGGCATGGCGCCCGATATCCGCATAGGCGCGGGCAGCCTGCCCATATCCTGTTCTCATTTTGCGTCCCCTGAATGGCTTGACCGTCATGTCTTTCTTATCGGTCAGGGGCGCCCGGACTTGAGTCCGGTCACGACAAATTTGCCAGCTGCTGGCTCAGAAATGAGCTGGTGCCGGTCAGCCCCGACATGAGCTTGTCGAGCGCCGTGAACTGCGCCAGATAGCGGCTCTCCAGCTTGCTCATGCGCAGCTCCAGGGCATCACGCTGACTGCTCAGGTTCTTGGCTTGGGCCTGCAGGCTCTCGGTGCGGGACTGAATGCTGCCCTGGTTGCCGGTAAAGCGATCGAGACTGTTGTTCATGCGTGCCGCGAGGCCGTTGTCACCACTGAACAGTTTCGCGACATCGCTGAAGCGGGTGTTCAGGGCTTTGTCGATGCGGGTGCTGTCGACGCTCAGCGTACCGCCTTTGGCGGCACTGCTGATGCCCAGCTCGGCCAGGGTATCGAGGTCGAGGTCGGCGCCCGAGAGCGCCGAGTTGATTTCGTTGCGCAGCGCCGATGCCAGCTGCAGCGATACCGAGTCCCCCTGCAGCTGACCGGCCGACCGGGTCGTGGTGTTGTAGGCCGTGAGGTCATTGAGCTTGCTGCGCAACTTGTTGTAGCCGCTGACAAACTGGTCGATGGCCTGACGTGATGTGGTTCGGTCTTCGTCAATCTTGACCTCGATGGCGGTGTCGGGATCGACAGCAACGACATTCAGGGTCACCCCGGTGATCGCACTGGTAAAACTGTTGCTGGCCGAGGTCACCGTGAAGCCGTCGAGGTTGATGCGGGCATCACGGGCTTCGGCCTTGACCGTCATGGGATTGCTGCCGGCCAGCGGGTCGTAATTGAGCTGTGACAAATCGCCGGTGTCACCGACATCCGTCACTGCGGTCATTTTCACCGCCTGTGCCGTGCCACTGCCGGCCGCGGTGATCACCAGATGCGTGCCGGTGCTGGCGGTGACCAGGGTGGCCTTGACGCCGGGGTTGCCACTGGCGCTGTTGATGGCATCGCGCACGTCAGCCAGGGTCTGATGACCACTGTCGAGCGTGATGCTGAAGTTCTTGTCGCCGGCCGCAATGTCGAGGCGTCCGGTACCGACCACACTGCTTGCTGATGCATAGCCGGCCGATGCCAGCTTCTGCGTCTGCGCCGTGGCTTCGACCTTGACACTGTAGACACCGGGAATGGCATCGGTGCCGGCACTGACCTTGAGCAGATCACTCTTGCTGGATGTCGCGGTGTGCGCCTGGAAAGTCGCCGGCGCCTTGAGTTTCTTGAGCGAGTCCTGGAACTCCGCCACCGATGACTTCAGCGTACCGTACGCCGAGAGCAGCGAATTCACGCGGGTCTCACGCGTGGTCAGACGCCCCGAGGTCGGCGCCTTCTCGGCCGCCACCAGCTGGCTGACCAGGCTGTTGACGTCGAGACCGGAACCGAGACCGGCGGAACTGATGGTTGCCATGAGCGTACTCTCCTGCGTGACGGCCGGGTCAGGCCTGGGTCCGCAACAGGCCGCCGGCCTGACGGGCCAGCTCCTGCGCGAGCTTCAGCCAGCTTTCGCTGGGCATCTGGCGAATGACATCGCCCGAACGGGTATCTATGACCTTGATGACAGAGCGGCCGCTGGCTTCGTCGACACTGAATGCCAGGTGCTGCTGATGCTGCTGCAGCAAGGTGTTGAGCTGATCCGCATCCACTGCAGGTACTGTGGCGGCGGCCAGCGCATCCGCAGGGGCCTGCCCGCCGGGGCCTGCTGCCGGCGCAGCCGCTGGCATCACCGGCGCGGTTTTCTGCACAGGCTGCGACGGCGTGACCAGTGCGTTGACGAATCCCATGGCCTGCCTCCTGTCTTCACCACTGCCTCAAGCGGCAAAGCCAGACAGGGCGTGAGTCCTCGGACCCACCCCCTGCCTGGCAGTTGTCATGTGGGATGGCTCGCGCCATCCCGGTGCCTGCATTAACGCAGCAGGCTGAGCACGTTCTGCGGCAGGGAGTTGGCCTGGGACAACATGGCCGTACCCGCCTGCTGCAGGATCTGCGACTTCGACAGATTCGCCGTTTCCGAGGCGAAATCGGTGTCCTGGATGCGGCCGCGGGAAGCCGAGAGGTTTTCCGAGGTCGTCTGCAGGTTGGCCACCGTCGAGCTGAAACGGTTCTGGATGGCGCCGAGGTTGCCGCGCGCGGTGTTCACTTCCTTGAGCGCGCTGTCAATGCCGGCGATGGTCTGCTGGGCGTTGGTGAAGCTGGACACGCTCAGCGAAGCAATACCGGTGGTCGACGTCGAGGTACCCACCGAGCCGTTGGCCCAGCCGGCAGCCGTGGCGCTGTTGGTGGTACCCGCCACCGTCACGGCAGCGCCGCTGGTCAGCGTGACCTGGCCGGAGACGGCATCGTAGGAGGCGCCGACACCCGTGGTCGACGACACGCGGTTGATGGCTTCGGTGAGCTGACCGGCACGTTCCTGGGCGTTGCCGGCAGAGGCAATGGCGCCGATGTCGGTCCCGTTGATGGTCACGCCACCGGCCGCAATCGCGGTGCCGAAACCGGTCAGCGCACTGGCCGAGATGGCCGAGCTGTAGCGCGTCACGGTGCCACCCAGCGAGCTGGTCTGGGCATTGGCGATGCTGGTGACAGTGATGGTCTCACCAGCATTGGCGCCCACCTGGAAAGCGACGCCGGCGAACGAGCCGTCGAGCAGCTTGGTGCCGTTGAAGTTGGTCTGCTGGGCGACACGCTGGATTTCCGACTTGAGCTGCGTCACTTCGGAGTCGAGGGCGTCACGGTCAGCCTGGGTGTTGGTGCCGTTGGAAGCCTGCACCGCGAGTTCGCGGATACGCTGCAGGTTGCTGCCGACTTCAGTCAGCGCGCCTTCAGCAGTCTGGGCCAGCGAGATGCCGTCGTTGGCGTTGCGGGCAGCCTGGTTGAGACCGCGGATCTGCGAGCTCATGCGTTCGCTGATGGCGAGACCGGCCGAGTCGTCCTTGGCGCTGTTGATGCGCAGACCGGTCGACAGGCGCTGCATGGAAGTGGTGAGACCATCCTGAGACTTGGCGACATTGCGCTGGGCATTCAGGGAAGCAACGTTGGTATTGATGGACAGAGCCATGATGTTTCTCCGATTGTCTTTTATTGACTTGGCGGTAGCGGTCTCTGCCGGACTGGCTTCATCTCGCTAACACCCTTTCTATCGTCGCGACCGGCCTGTGCTTTAGGCCGCCTTACACTCTCTCTACAAATCGACGCAAAGGCTTACAACTGCCTCTTTCCGCTTACAGATAATCAAACAGCGAGAGTCCCTGGACCTTGCTGAACACCTGCTGCGCAGCCTGCAATCCATTGAGCTGCTGATTGAGCCGGGATACCGCTTCGGCATAGTCGATATCTTCCAGACCCGAGAGCGTGCTTTTGAGCTGCAGCGAAGACTCGGCCTGGATGTCTTTCTGGACATCGAGCTGACCCAGGCGCGCGCCGACATCGGTACGCACATCGGAAAGCTGTCCGATATCGGCATCCAGACCGGTCAGTGCATTCGCCAGGGTGGCCGCCAAGGTAGCGGCATTCTGGCTGCCGGCCGGCACCGGCGCGCCGTTGCTGACCACCGGCATGCGCAGGGCGTCGGCAATGGCCTGAACACTGGCGAGGATGTCGCGGCGGCCACTGCCACTGCCGTGCTGGAAGACCGACAGGGCCGGGTCGCTGTCAGCGATCTGCGCCGAGGAGCCCACCGATATCTGGCGCTGTCCGCTGGCCACCGGCACATAGTCAGCCGCATCCAGCGCGGTGTTCTGTACCGGATGGCCATTGGCATCGAGCATGGCCGGCACCAGCTCACCGTTACCAGCCAGCACGCCGGGCACGCGATGGCCGGCGGTGTCCTGCAGCACCGGCAGCGCATGGCTTCCCAGTGTCATGTAAGGCGCCTTGTCTTCACTGAGACCGCCGAAGAGATAACGGCCATTGCCGTCCTTCCCATTCGCCTGTTGCTGCAACGACTCGCGCAACTGACCGATTTCGGCCGCAATGGCCGAGCGTGTGTCATCACTCTGGGTCGCGTTATTGGCCTGCACGGTGAGCTCGCGCACACGTTGCAGCAGATCAATGCTGCCGGTGACCGCCGCCTCCTGCAGATGCAGGCGGTTCTCGACCTGGGTGCTGTTGCGCCCGTATTGGTCGATGCGATCGATGGCACGATGCAGATCGAGTGCGCGTGCCGAGGCCACCGGGTCATCCGACGGTTTCAGTACACGCTTGCCGGTAGCGAGCTGTTCCTGGGTTTTGGCGGCCGCCGCCTGCTGGTCGAGCATGCTGCCGAGACTCTGGCGGAACCACTGGGATGAGGAAATGCGCATGAGTCAGCCTCCCGTCCTGGCGCCATCAGCGCCGGAAGGTATCGATCAGGGTCTGGAAAATGTTGTTTGCCGTGGCCGCGATCTGGGCCGCCGCCTGGTAGGCCTGCTGGTATTTCATGAGGTCGGCGGCTTCTTCATCGAGATTGACCCCGGATACCGATTCCTGACGCGCCATGGCCTGGTCAAGCAGCGACTGCTGGGCCTGCTGGCCAATCTCGGCCGAGCGCACTGTCGAGGCCAGCTCACTGATCAGGTTCTTGACGCCATCGGAGATGCTGACCTTGCCGCCAAAGAGCACGCTGCTGTCTTCGATGGCACCCATGCGCAGCGCATTGCTGTTGTCACCGACACCGAACGTGCCGGAGCCGCCGGCCGCTGCGATCTGGCCGGGTGCCGTCAGATTCACCCGCAAGCCGGCCGCGACATCCGCCGTCGGCCGCAGCAAGAAGCTGTCACCCGCGTTGGCGCTGCCCGAAAGCGTGATGCTGAGACCGACATCGGCAGGATTCACGGCGGTGCCGCCCGGCTGGGTAAAGAGGCTGAAGCCGCCGGCGCCATCCGCCACCGCGCGGTAATTGTCGCCGGTCAGCCCGGCCAGCGAGGCCACCGAGGCGGTCACGCTGCCATGGCCGGTATTGAGGCCGCTCGACTGCACCGACACCGGCGGCACGCTGAAAAATGGCAGGCCGGCATTACCCGACAGGTCACGTCCGCTGGTCTGCACGGTGTTCATTTCGCTGGCCACGGCATAGGCCATGAGGCCGACCTGGCTGCGCATGGGCGTCAGTACATCGCTGCGGAAGGCGAGCAGACCGCCGAGGCTGCCACCGGAAATGAAATCGGTGATGACGCCGCCATCGGACAGGGTGATTTCGGACTGGCCCGGATCATAGCTGTTGACCCCGATGCTCAGGGTCTGCGGGTTGTTGGCGAGCACCAGGGACTGGCCGCTGCCGATAAAGACATTGAGCGAGCCATCCCCCTGTTCGACGCTGCTGACCTTGACCAGCTGATTGAGGCCCAGCAGGGCCTGATCACGGGAGTCGAGCAAATCATTGGGCAGGGATGCGCCCATGGCACCGCGGGCATCGGCAATCGACTGATTGAGCTCGGCGATACGCTTGGCATAGCCATTGATCTCGCTGACCGAGGCGCGCAGACGCGCATCGACGTCCCGGTCGAGCTGGCCCAGCTGACTGTCGATGTCGCTGAAACGGTCGGTGAGCGCCTGGCCTTCGCTGAGCAGTACGCGACGCGCCGACAGCGATGACGGGTCGGTGGCGACATCCTGAATGGCATTGAAGAACCGGGAAAATGAGGCATTGGCCCCGGTCACGGGGTCCGACACCACACTCTCGACCTGGCTGGCCAGTGCGGCGAACGTCTGCTCGCGGGCGAGGCCCGAGGTGTTGTTGCGGACCTGATCGACAGCGAACTGGTCATAGCTGCGCCGGATCGCCGTCACCTGCACACCCGAGCCAATGGCGCCGGCGCCGGACTGGGTGGAGATGCGCGTGCTGAGGTCAACGCGCTGGCGGCTGTAGCCTTCGGTATTGGCATTGGCGATGTTGTGGCTGGTGGTCGCCAGGGCGCGCTGGTAAGTCACCAGTGCCGACAGCGCACTTCCCATCATGTCGCTCATGAGGCATCTCGCTTGTCAGATCGGTGCAGATGGAGCTGCAGGGCCTGCCCTTCGGGGCGGGACGAGGCTGTCGCCGGCGCAGCCGCAGGCGTCAGCTGCCTGACCATCATGTCGGCCATGCCGATACCCCCCTGCTCGGCCAAGTTGACGGCCAGCTGGTTGTCGAACATGTCGCGGTAGGCCTTGCCGCCCTCGTCCGTGAAGAGACCGCCATCGGGCACTGCAGCACGCATGCTTTTCAGCATCATTTGCAGAAATACCGACTCGAACTGCTTGGCCACGGGACGGATGGCGGCCGCCGGATCCTGCACGGCCTCGCGCTTGAGCGCCTGAAGGCCGCGCGGATCGTGAAAGAGAACCCCCTTGCTGGCATCCATGTCAGATCACGATCAGCTCGGCGCGCAATGCACCGGCCTGGCTGAGGGCTTCGAGGATGGCGACGAGATCGGAGGGCGCGGCACCCACGGCATTGATGGCCCGCACCACATCATCGAGGGTATTACCGGTATCGAGCTTGAACATGCGCGGGGTGGCCTGCTCGACCGCGATGGTGGAGCGCGGCACCACCACGGTCTCGCCTTTGGAGAACGGGGCCGGCTGGCTGACTTCCGGCTTCTCGCTGATGGTGACCGTCAGCGAACCGTGGGTGACGGCGGCCGGCAGCGTGCGCACGGTGCCACCGATCACGATGGTGCCGGTACGGGAGTTGACGACGACACGCGCGGCGGCTTCGGCCGGCTTGACCTCGAGATTCTCCAGCAGCGACAGAAAGCTGATCTGATGATCGCTGTCGACCGGTCCGAGCACGCTGACCGAGGTGGCGTCGGTGGCACGGGCCGTACCCTCGCCGAAGCGGCGGTTGATTTCCTCGACCAGACGGTGGGCGGTGGTGAAGTCAGCACTGTTGAGATTGAGCTGGATCTGGCCGTTGACCGCCAGCTGCCCCGGCGGCTGGCGCTCGACTGTGGCACCGCTGGGAATGCGGCCGGCACTGGGAATATTGACGGTGATGCGCGAACCATCCTGCCCGGACACCCCGAGACCGCCGACCAGCAGACTGCCCTGGGCCATGGCATAGACCTGGCCGTCAGCCCCCGTCAGCGGCGTCATCAGCAGGCTGCCGCCGCGCAGGCTGCCGGCATTGCCGATCGAGGACACGGTGACATCAATGGTCTGACCCGGCTTGGCAAAGGGCGGCAGCATGGCGTGGACGGTCACGGCGGCAACGTTCTTGAGCTGCGGATTGACGTTGTCCGGCACTTTGATGCCGAAGCGCGCCAGCATGTTGCGGATGGTCTGGATGGTGAACGGCGCCTGGCTGGTCTGGTCACCGGTGCCGGCCAGACCCACCACGAGGCCATAGCCCACCAGCTGGTTGTCACGCATGCCGGTGATGCTGACCAGGTCCTTGACGCGCTCGGCCGCGGCCCAGCCCGGCAGCAGTGCGCACAACACGAGCGCGGTGGCGGACAGCAGGTGGCGGATTGTCATGACCGCGCTCCTCAAAATGGCGAAAGCACCGACTGGAACAGACGTCCCAGCCAGCCCATGGCATTGGCGTCATTGAGCGCGCCCTTGCCGCTGTAAGTAATGCGGGCGTCAGCAACCTTCCATGACGGCACGCTGTTGTCCGGCGCGATATCCACCGGCCGGATGGTGCCGGCGAGACGGATGAACTCCTCGCCCTGATTGAGCGTGACCCACTTCTCGCCCTGCACGCGCAGATTGCCGTTGGCCTGAACCTCGGCCACGGTGACCGTGATGCTGCCGCTGAGACGGTTGCTCTGGCTGCTGGCGCCCTGCCCCTTGAACTCCTGTTCGGAGCTGAGCTTGTTGTCGAGCAGGTTGCGGCCCTTGAGGGTCAGCGGACCACCGAGGAGCAGGGAGCTACCCGGTACCGAAAAGCTGTTTTCCTTGCCGGTGCTGGTGGTCGACTGCTTGCTGGCATCGGTGCGCTCGACGAGATTGATGGTGACGATGTCACCGACCTGCATGGCGCGATGATCGACAAACAGGTTCATGCCGCGACCGGCCTGGAAGATCGCACCGGGTGTGGCATCGGCAGCCAGTACCGGGGCCGGACGCGCCGGCTGCCAGGCCTGTTCACCGGGGCGCACCAGGGCGTTATGCCCGGCGCAGCCGGCGAGTACTGCCGTCAGCATCACCGCCGGCATAGCCGCCGTCAGAACCCGGTGCATCACGCGCGTCTTCATGGTCGGCCTCAGACGTTATTGGTCAGGTACTGCAGCATCTGATCGGTGCTGGAGATGGCCTTGGAGTTCATTTCATACGCACGCTGGGTCTCGATCATGTTGACCAGCTCCTCGACCACATTGACGTTGGAGCTTTCCAGCGAGCCCTGAGCCAGGGTGCCGATGCCGTTGAGGCCGGGCGTTCCGGTCTGCGGCGAACCACTGGCGGCGGTCTCGACATAGAGGTTGTCGCCGCGCGGCATGAGCCCTGCCGCATTGACGAAATCGGTGAGCTGCAGTGTGCCGATCTGGGTCGGCGTGGCCTGACCCGGCATCTGCGCGCTGACCGTGCCATCGGTGCCGATGGTGACCGAGAGCGAGCCCTGAGGCACCGTGATGCCCGGCTCGACGACATTGCCGCCGGCGGTGACCAGCTGGCCCTGGCTGTCGATCTCGAAGTTGCCGTCACGGGTGTAAGCGGCCGTGCCGTCAGCCATGCGGACCTGAAAGAAGCCGCGGCCATCGATACCGACGTCCAGGCTGTTGCCGGTTTGCGCCAGCGTTCCCTGGGCATGAATCTTCTCGGTTGCGGCAACGCGCACCCCGGTACCGAGATGCATGCCGGTCGGCAGACGGGTCTGCTGCGTGGCCTGGCCGCCGGCCTGACGCACGTTCTGATAGAGCAGGTCTTCGAACACCGCACGGTCCTTCTTGAAACCGGTGGTGTTGGCGTTGGCCAGGTTGTGGCTGATGACCTGCATGCGCGTCTGCTGCGCATCCAGACCGGTCTTGGCTACCCACAGGGCGGAATTCATGGCGTGTCTCCTCGACTCATTCCAGTCGCATCAGGCGGGTGCCGCTGTCCGACAGCTCTTTCGCTGTCTGCATCAGCTTCACCTGCATTTCATAAGTGCGGGACAGGTTGATCATGCTGACCATGGCCTCGACCGCATTGACGTTGGAACCTTCCAGGCTGCCCGAGAACAGCTGGACATCGGCAGCCGGCTCACCGGGCTTGCCATCCTGCTGACGCATGAGGCCGTCATCACCCTTGATGACCTGCTGCGCGTCGAGCCTGACCAGACGGATGCGGTCGATCACGGCAAGCGTTTCCGGCCCCTGACCCTCCGGCACAATGGACACCGTCCCGTCGCTGCCGATGGTCAGGCTGCGATGCGGCGGAATCACCAACGGGCCGTTTTCGCCCATCAGCGGCTGACCGGCACCATTGAGGACACGGCCATCTGCAGTGATCTGCAGATCACCGCGACGGCTGTAGGCTTCTTCACCCTGGGCATCCTGTACCGCCAGCCAGCCGTCACCATCGATGGCGACATCGAGATCACGGCCCGTCTGCTGGATCGGTCCGGCCTCCAGCTGGCTGGCACGCTCGGAAGCAACGGCATTGACGCGCGAGGCGTGACCGGGGCCGCTGACTTCACGCGCCAGGAGGCTGTGGAAATCGGCACGGAAACCGGTCGTGCTGGCGTTGGCCAGGTTGTTGACCGCCGTCGCCTGCGCCAGTTGCGTGGCGCGGGCTCCGTTCATGCCGACATAAAGCATGTGGTCCATGGCTCTACCCTCTCGCGCTCAATGACATCAGCGCATGTTGATGATGGTCTGGGTTACCTGATCGGAAGTGGTCAGCATCTGCGCGTTGGCCTGGAAGTTGCGCTGCGCGGTGATCATTTCCACCAGCTGCTCGGTGAGATCGACATTGGATGCTTCCAGCGCACCCGCCTGCAGAAGACCGAAGTTGGAGCTGCCACCCTGACCCAGTCGCGGACCGCCCGACGTGAAGGTCTCGGCCCAGGAGGTCTCACCCATCTGCTGCAGACCATTGGGGTTGGAGAAGATGGCGAGCGCGACCTGACCGAGCAGCTTGAGCTGGCCGTTGGTGAAGCGTGCCGAGACCACACCGGACTTATCGACTTCCACACCCGTCATGCGGCCCGTGGTAAAGCCGTCCTGGAACAGGCTGTTGACGCCAAAGCCCTGGCCGTACTGGGTCGACTCGTTGTAGTTGAAGTTGAGCACCAGATCAGAAGCGCCCGTGCCGAGCTGGGCACCCGTGACGCTCACCGGTGGCAGTGTGCCGGCGGCCGGTGACACCAGTTTGCCGGTGGCCGAGTTGAAACCCAGCGTCTGCGGTGAGCCGCGCTCGGTGCCATCGACAAAGAGGCGCTGCTGCCAGGTGTTCTCGGTCGAGGTCTTGACGAAATAGATCGTCGAGGTGTGCGGCGTGCCCAGCGAGTCATACACCGTCATCGAGGTAGCATGATTGTAGGTGGCCGGATTGGCGGCATCGAAAGTCCCGGACGGGACCGGGGCATTCGCCGGCAAGTTGACGCCGATCTCGATCTTGCTGGTGGCTTGCGGCGGGCTTTCGGTGGTGAGCAGGCGCAGATCGCTGAGCGCGCCGGTGGCGAAATCGCCGGTCTCGGATACCGGGAAGACCTGCAGGCGCTGCATGTCGTCGTTGACGACATAGCCTTCGCGATCGACGGCGAAAGCGCCGGCACGGCTGTAGACCGTGCCTTCACGTCCCTTCATGACGAAGAAGCCTTCACCGCTGATGGCCATGTCGAGGTTGTTGTTGGTGAAGTCGATGTTGCCCTGGCCGAATTTCTGCTGGATGGTCGAGACCTGCACGCCGGAGCCGGTGGCCGTCGACGACAAGTCGTTGCTGGCGGTGGCGAAGACATCGGAAAACATGGCGCGTGATGACTTGAAACCGGCGGTATTGACGTTGGCAATGTTGTGCGCCGTGACATCCAGGTGGGTGCTGGCGGCATTGAGACCACTCAGTGCGATGCGGAAGCTCATGGTTTTTCTCTCCGTTGGCGAAAGGCGGCGGGCTCAGCCCACTTCCTTGATGTCAGTCAGTTTCAAGGTTCCCAGGCCGCGAACCTGGAGTTGCGGGCCCTGCCCGTCAGCCGGCAGGCTGACACCGGTCACCGGGGCTCGCACGCTGGTGGTCAGGGCCTGGCTCTTGCCGCTGACATTGGCCGAGGCCACGATCTGATAGTTGCCGGCGGCCACCGCGGCACCGCTGTCATCCTTGCCATCCCAGGCGAACAACAGCGGGCCGGCGGCCTGGTCATCGGCATGCAGACGCTTGACCACCGCGCCGGCGCTGTTGCGGATTTCGATGTCGACCGACTGTGCGGCCGTGTCGAGATTCACCTGGCCCAGCAAGTCGGGGTTGGCGCTGTCGATGGCAACCTTGTCGGTCTCCACCATGACTTCACGACCAAGCAGATTCGACGCGGTCAGCATCTGCGAACCGCGCAGAGAATCCACCACATCAACCAGCGAGTTCTTCATTTCGCTGATGCCCGATACCGTGCTGAGCTGCGCCATCTGTGCGATGAACTGGGTGTTGTCCGTCGGTTTGAACGGGTCCTGGGACTTCAGCTGCTGCAACATCAGCTTCATGAAGTCTTCCTGGTTGAGCGACGAGATATCGCTCTTGCGTGAGCTGGTGGCGGCGCTTGCCGGTGTGTTCAGCAGACTCTGGATATCCATGACTCAGATTCCCCTCACTGGCCCAGCTGCAGGGTGCGCAGCATCAGGCTTTTGGTGGTGTTGAAGACTTCGGCATTGCTTTGATAGCTGCGCGATGCCGAGATCATGTTGGCCATCTCCTCGACCGCATTGACGTTGGAGCCATAGACATAGCCATCGGCATCGGCCATGGGGTGGCCCGGCTCATAACGCTTGGGCACCGGCGCCTGGCTTTCGACGATATCCGGCACGTTGACGCCACCACCGGCGGCATCCTGCATGACGGTCGAGAACACGGTCTGGCGCGCACGATAGGCGCCGGATTCCGTGCTGCTGACGGTATCGACATTGGCCATGTTGCTGGCCGTGGTATTGAGGCGCAGCATCTGCGCGTTCATGGCGGAACCGGCGATGTCAAAAATACTGGCCATGATCAGCGACCTCCGGTGATGGCACTTTTCAGTGACGCGAACTTGCCGCCGAGAAACTGCAGCGACGCCTGGTACTGCAGCGCGTTCTCGGCAAACGCCGTCTGTTCGACATGCGCCTCGACCGTGTTGCCATCGAGCGTGGGCTGGTTGGGCAGGCGGTACTTGAGCTGGGCAGCCAGTGGTGACAGGGCATCGCCGCTGTTCTGGGCAAGATGGCCGGTCTCGGTACGGCTCATCGCGAGTTGACCACCGGCACTGCTGCCGGCCTGACTCAGGGCGGCACGGAAATCAATGTCCCGTGCCTTGAAATTGGGGGTATCGGCATTGGCGATATTGACGGCCAGCACTTCGTTGCGCTGTGCGCGCAGCATCAGTGCCTGCTCATGTATGCCCAATGCCTTGTCGAAGTTGATTGCCATGTCGCCACCTGCTGCCGGTTTTCTGTTTTTCGCTCAAGTCTTTCGAGCGGGTGTCGATAACGTGTTCACATGGAGTTTGTGCAAGGCATGTGCCATGTTTTTTTATTGTTTTAAAACAATGGTTTAACTGATTAAAACAGATGGTTTGCAAAGTTTTGACAGGGGGTTTGGCGACTTTTGCAGAGTCGTGACAGATTTCCGTCGGCCCGTCTGGCACACGACTTGCGTTATCCCAGGCAAGATCGCCAACCGTGACGGATTTCCGACACCATGACCCAGCAACCGCGCCAGTCCGTCCCCATCAGAGCAGACACCGCAAGCCGCACGGCCACGCCGACGATCGGCTCTGGCAGCGCCTTGCTGCGCCGGTGCTGCCTGTCGCTCATCGTGACCGGCATCGTGCTGTTCTCCGGCCTTGCCCGGGCTGCCGGCATCAACGCCGCAGCGCCGCGACCCAGCGAAAGTACGGCCCGGCTGTCGCAGCTGGCTGAACAATGGCTGGTGCCGCGTCACCCCTGGCAGGGCCCCGGCCTTGAGGTGCAGATCGAGGCCCAGCCACTGGATCCACGCACCCGACTGCCGGTTTGCCGTCAGGAAATCGTCATCAGCCTGCCGCCTGGTCAGACCATTGGTGCGCGCACGCTGCTGCAGCTGCAGTGTCCGGACCAGCCGGGCTGGCGTCTGCTCCAGGTCGTCAGAATTCAGGCGCGCGCCGACGTGCTGGTGGCGAATCAGGCCATCCCGGCAGGTACCCAGCTGACGGCGGCCGTGACGAACCGGCAATGGCGCGATATCGCGACCCTGTCGCAGGGCTATCTCGATCCGGCACGGCGCGATGCCATGCAGGCGCGCATGACCATTCCGGCCGGTGCCGTCATCGCCCTGCCCTGGGTTCAGGCGCTGCCGCTGGTGCACAAGGGTCAGCTCATCACACTGCAGGCGCAGCTCGGCGGCATCGTTATCGCCATGGCGGGCGAAGCCCTGAGCGACGGCGCCGCGGGAGAGACTATCCGTGTCCGCAACCGGCAGTCCGGCAAGGTCGTCGAAGGCTCGGTCAGCGCCGGGGGTGTGGTCATCATCCAGCCCTGAAAATTTTGCGGCAGGCCCTCAAGTTCCTGCGTCAGGCGCCGATAAGGGACTGAAGAGAGTCTTTGCGGGAGAGACCATCATGGTCAGCAAGATCGACAACAGCACACCCGGCATGCTGCGCCGTGTAGACAGCG
The DNA here is from genome assembly GCA_964511255.1 of uncultured Paraperlucidibaca sp. Lineage (GTDB taxonomy): Bacteria > Pseudomonadota > Gammaproteobacteria > Pseudomonadales > Moraxellaceae > Perlucidibaca. The sequence continues at coordinate 234,351 of CAZEEQ010000001.1, read as the reverse complement.
CACGCACCGAAGGCCTGGCCAGGAGCGCGAATACCCCGGCCACCGACAGTGCCAGCCAGCCATCACGCGCGCCCGCCGGCTCGCTGCTGGAACGTGCGACCACGCTGGCGGCTGCCGCGCCGGAAATCGATCAGGCACGCGTCGACAGCATCAAGGCCGCGATCGCCCAGGGTGAATACCGGATTGATCCGGAAGCCACGGCACGCGCCTTCATCGCGATGGAGCTGTCCTGAGTGACGGGAGGATGCCAATGAACCTTGCCAATGCCGAAGCCGATCGTCTGATTCAGCGACTGCACCAGGCCGCGACCGGTTTTCTTGATCTGCTGCAGCGAGAAGCCGAGTTGTTGCGGCAATGGCCCCTGCCCGAGCTCTGGCCCCTGCACGACGAGAAGCTCTGCCAGCTGCGCGAGCTTGAGCATTGCCAGAAGCAACTGGCCGAGCTGGCGCGTCAAGGCCTTGACGCCCGGCCAGGCCTGACCCCGCGTGATGCCATCGCCAGTCAGATCGGCATGGGCACCCGTGAGCTCTGGGAAGACACCCTGGCCCTGCTGGCCAGTTGTCAGCAGCTCAATGCCGCGCACAGTGCGACACTGGGCAAGCAACAGCAGGCCACCCGACAGTCACTGGATATCCTGCGTGGCGGCCTTGACCAGGGCATGACCTATGGGCGTCAGGGAGCACGTCAGCATGCCGCCCGCCACCTTTCACTGGGCCGGGCCTGAACAGCCGGGCTGAAGCCCCGGCCGTTGCCTGCTGCCAGCATGCGAATCCTTCCCCCGCTGCCCGCCACCGCCCTGATGCCGGCCGGACTCGGCACGGCACCGGCCTCGGCCCGTGTTCTCGCCGCTGAAGTCATCACGCCGCTGGAAGGCGACCTTTACCAGGTGCTCGCCGGACAAATCACCCTGCAGGTGCGCAGCACGATCGCACTGCAGCCCGGGCAGCAGGTGCAGTTGCAGTTGCCCCAGGCGACCGGCCAGGCGGGCCAAGCCGCTGGTCAGGCCGCTGGTCAGGCTGACGCAAAGACCGCCGGACCCAGTCCGCCGCCGGCAGCGCTGCCCGTGGTGATCGCCACGGATGCCGACCAGCTCGCGCAGGTGATGATGGCCAGGGCGGACAGGCCCGCCCCCGGATCACCCCTGCCGCTCCCGCCGCATCTGCTGCCGTCCAGAACCACCGTCGCCGCTGCCGCGCCGCATCTCACGCTGACCTACGCCAATGCACGCGGCGGCACAACATCCGCCAGTGACCTGGCGGCATCGTCCCTCCCGGCCCGTGCCCCCCTGACGGCAGCCGATCATCGCCAGATGACATCGGCACCGCTATCCGCTTCCGCGGCCACTGCCCTCGCCCGACCGGAGGCTGCCGGCCGCGATCCCTCGCCGGTCAGCCGCGAGATCCGTCAGCTGCTCCAGAGCGCGATGCCGCGCCAGCAGGACCCCGCACGCCTGGTGGCGCTGCTCAGCGCCCTGCAGCCGCTGCTGACCCGGGCCGTCGACTCGCCGTTGCGCGCAGCCGCCGCACATCTGCTGGCGATACTGCCGGAAGCCGGGACACTGGACACACCCGAAGCCATCAGAAGCATGCTCCAGGATAGCGGTCTGCTCAGCGAGTCGGCCGCGAGCCGTGCGGGCGGGGATCAGGGTGCCGGCAAAGACCTCAAACAGGCGCTGCTGGCATTACGTGCCGCAGCACCTGACAGCCTGCCGGACGTGCCGCTGCGTCAGGGCATCGCAGCCGGCCACCTGCAGCCACTGGCCGCCGCCGATATCGGCCCTCTGCGACACAGCCTCGACCCCAATCCGCTGCTGTTGCTGCTGGCCGCAGAAGCCGAGCCGGTGCTGGCACGTCTCGAAACCCATCAGCTCCAGCACCTGCAGCAGCGAGATGGGCAACCACAGCAGTGGCTGTTCGAACTGCCTATCCGGCAGGGTCAGGACATCAATCTCTGGCAGTTGCATATTGAAAAGGACACGCGCCGGCAGCCCGATGAACTGACGGGTGGTGATTGCCTGTGGTCGCTGACACTGAGTGTGGACTTTCCCGAGACCGGTGCCCTCATGGTCAGGCTCGGTCTGCAGGGCAGTCAGCTGCACGCGCACTTCCATGCCACGGCGGCAAGCACCCTGGAACAGATCCGCCACGCCCTGCCGGCTTTGCGCAGCGCACTCGAAAGTCAGGGAATCGCTACGCCGCTGCTGACCTGCCAGCGTGGGCTGCCACACCGTGACACCCTGCCGGCCGCACCCCGTTCGGTTCTGGAGGTCAGTGCATGAATCATTCAGGCCGGAGACCCCGCGCCGTCGCGCTCGCCTATGACGGGGTGTCGGCACCGCGTGTCATTGCGCAGGCTGATGGCGAACTGCGCGATGCCATGCTGACCTTGGCGCAGGCGCATGGCGTGCCGATTCACCGCGACCCGCACCTGGCGAGACTGTTGTCGCAGGTGCAGCTCGATAGCGAGATTCCGCTGCCCCTGTTTGTGGCGGTCGCGGAAGTGCTCGCTTTCGCTTATCGCCTGCGCGGGGTCACGCCACCGCATCAGGCGACATCGGCCGGCAGCGCCGGCGCTCGCCCCGACAGCGCTCAGGCAGGTGACTCGGGAGCGATGCCGCCAGCCGGACCGTGAACGAGATTGATCAGTCGTGCTTCGGCAGCCGACAAGCCCAGGCGGTTGACCAGCTCATGCTCATCGGCACCTTGCGCAGCCAGGGCAATGGCCTGCTCCAGCGAGGGCAGCTGATCCGTAGAGGCCGCCTCGGCCGCCGCACCGACTGCGCCGCCAGCGCCCAGGCCGGCCACGCGCGCTTCCAGCGCCAGCAAACGCTCACCCTGAACCAGGAGCGCCGATGACTGCGCCTTGAGCTCATCGAGCAGGGCATGAATCTGAGCCTGCTGTGATTCGACACGCTGCAGCAGACGATCCACGGCAGACACCATGAGACGCAATGAGGGATTCTCGCCAGCCGCACCGGCTGCTGGCGATGCCGGCTCACGCCGGGCTTCGCCGGTGACCGCAGCCATCGCCGCCACCGGGGCGGCAGCCGGACCGACCCCGAAAGGCGGCTGTCCGCTGGCCGAGTGCTCCTGTGCTTTTGCTGAAGGCTCCTGGCCTTTTGCCGAGGGCTCCTGGTCCGGCGCTGACATCACCGGCTCGCGCCGCGACGGCGCATCGTAGAGCATGGCCAGGGCCTCCGGATGGGTACTCCGCCCCGACCCGACGGACTCGGTCGCCACGGTCGCCGCCGCCGGCACTGGCCTGGCTTTCCGCAATTTGCGGCCGCGACGCAGGCGCCAGGCCAACAGCATCAGCAGCACACCGACCAGCGCGAACAAGGTTGGCGCAGCGACATCACTCATCAGCCAGCTGCCCAGCGGGGTATCAGCGCCGACCTGTGTTCCGGCGGCATACAACTGATCGGCCGCCGCGTGCAGCGGACTCAGGACTGATTCTGTTCGGGTCACGGGGGTGCTGGTCGTCATGTTTTCTTTCCTGGGGGTTCGGCGGGCAGCAGATCTTCGCGCACCGTCGGGATATTGGCATTCCTGGCGGGAATTATCAGCTGCACGCGACGATTGCGGTTGCGTCCGGCCGCGGCCTCGTTGCCTGCCAGCGGACGATACTCGCCGAGACCGATGACAACCATCCGCGCGGGCTCCACGCCGGCCTGCATGAGCAGGTGCACGACACTGGCGGCGCGGGCGGCCGACAGTTCCCAGTTTGACGGAAACGCCGCCGTATTGATCGGCAGATTGTCAGTATGCCCTTCGACGCGGATGGGATTGGGAAAGCGCGCCAGAACCGCCGCCAAGCGTCTCAGAATACCTGAGGCCGGTGTCGACAACTGCGCCGTGCCGCTGGCGAACAGCAGGTCGGTCTGAATTTCGATCTCCAGCCAGTATGGTGTCTCACGGACGACGATGACTTTGGCCTCGATCAGGTCCGAGAGCGCCGCCTGCAGATCATCCGCCATGTCCTTGAGACCGGCAGCACCGCCATCGGCTGCCTCCGGAGCATCGGTCGCCCGCATGCCCGGGGGCTGTTCCGGTGGCAACAGGTCAACGTCGGGGCGCTGCCCCTGGGACTGTATCGGCACGTCCCCGATCTGCACCGGAATGGGTGTCCTCGGCACGCCGCTGAACGCGGCATTGAGCGATGCCGACACCGCCCGGTATTTGCCCTCGTTGACCGACGAGATGGCATACATGACCACGAACAGCGCCAGCAGCAGCGTCACCAGATCGCCATAAGGAATGGCCCAGGCTTCATGGTTCACGTGGTCTTCATGTTTGTGTTTGCGCGACATGGCTCAGCCCTTGCCCTTTTCTTTGCCGGCGGCCTTTTTGGGCTCGGCGATGAAATAGCCCTGCAAACGGGTCTCGATGTTGCGCGGGTTGTCACCCTGGGCAATCAGCACCAGTCCTTCAATGATCATGGTGCGGAACTTGGCCTGCTCCTTGACCAGATACTTGAGCTTGTTGCCAAAGGGCAGAAAGAACAGGTTGGCCGAGGCGATGCCGTAAATGGTCGCGGTAAAAGCCGCGGCAATGCCATGTCCGAGCTTGCTGGGGTCCGCCAGGTTGGCCATCACGGCCATCAGACCGAGCACGGCGCCGACAATCCCCAGGGTCGGCGCATAAATGCCCATGGCTTCGAAGACCTTGGCAGCTGCGGTATCGAACTCCTCGGCTGTTTCCACCTCGATTTCGAGGATATGGCGGATGTTCTCCGGCTCGCCGCCATCAACCAGCAGCTGCAGCCCCTTGCGGATGAAGGGATCGGAGAGCTCGTCAATCCGAGCCTCCAGGCCCATGAGACCATCCTTGCGGGCAATGCGGCTCCATTCGACGACACTGGCGATCTGCGCTTCAGGATCTACCGAGGGCGGCTTGAACAACCAGGCCGCCATTTTCAGGGCGCGCAGGATCACGGACTTGGGCGTCTGTGCCAGCACCGCGGCCGCGGTCCCGACGATGACAATCACAAAAGCGGCGCCGCCGAGCAGGCCCTTGAGACCGGCCCCTTTCAGGATGCTGCCGAGAATGAGGGCTACGAAGGCCAGAATGATCCCGATGATGGTCATCAGATCCATGATTTATGCCTCCTCTGTCCATTCGCTCAGCGCCTTGCGCAGGCGGTTGACCGCCTGGGCATGGAGCTGGCAGACACGTGACTCGGTGACATCCAGTACACGGCCGATTTCCTTCATGTTCAGCGAGCGCTCGTAGTACAGCGACATCACCAGGCGTTCCCGCTCGGGCAGGCGGCTGATTTCGGCCGCCAGCGACTGCTCGAAGCCGGCACCCATGAGTTCGTGCAAAGGCGTGCCCGCGGCTTCATCCGCCAGCAGCGGCGCTTCCGGGTGCTCTTCGATGATCTGATCGAGGCTGGCGAGATAAAGACCTTCACCATCCTGCAGCCAGTCGTGATAGGTCTGCAGGTCCACCGCCAGTTCGCGCGCGACCTCCGCCGCGGTGGCTTCGCGGCCAAGGCGCTGCTGCACCTTGCTGCGCGCCATGCCGATCTCGCGTGAGGTGCGCGCGACCGAGCGCGGTGCCCAGCCGCCGCGACGGAGCTGATCCATCATGGCGCCGCGGATGCGGATATTGGCGTAGGTCTCGAAACTCGCCCCTTTGTCGCCCTCGTAATGACTGGCGGCCTCGAGCAGGCCGATCATGCCGGCCTGGATGAGGTCGTCGACATCCTGGCTCGGCGGCAGCCGGCCCTTGAGATGCAGGGCCTGGCGCTTGACCAGGGCGGCGTATTGCAGAACCAGCTCATCGCGGCTGCCGCGCTGGACCTGCTGGTAGGTTGCGTATGCGCTTACCATGCCATGCTTACCTCATTTTCACGGGGCAGCAGGCGCTCGAAAAAGAATTCGATATGACCGCGCGGACCATCCGGTATCGGCCAGAAAGCCGAGGCGTCCGCCAGACGCTTGAATGCTGCCACCGATTCGGTAGCGGGATAGAGCTCACTGACCGCGCGCTGACGAGCCACGGCCTTGAGCAGGAATTCATCACGCGGGATGGCACCGGCAAACGCCAGGTGGACATCCAGAAAGCGTTCGGCCACCGCGCACAGCCGCTCAAACACCTTGCGCGCCTTGGCATCGCTGCTGACCATATTGCAGACCACCTTGAAGCGCGTGATCCCGGCATCGCGGTTGAGCACCTTGATCAGGCCATAGGCATCCGCCAGCGAGGTGGGCTCTTCGGTAACCACCACCAGCACATGCTGGCTGGCGCGGCTGAAGCTGATCACGCTGTCGGAAATGCCGGCTGCGGTATCGACCACCAGCACATCGTAGGGATCTTCGAGGCTGCCGAAACTCTGCACCAGGCTGGCATGCTGGGCCGGAGACATTTCAGCCATGCGCTTGATGCCGGAGGCTGCGGGGATCACGCTGATCCCGAACGGACCGGGCACCAGCACATCCTGCAAGGTGCACTCCCCGGCCATGACATGCGACAGATTGAGGGTCGGACGCAGACCCAGCAGGATATCGACGTTGGCCAGGCCGAGGTCAGCATCCATGAGCAGGACGCGCTTGCCGCGGCGTGCCATCTGGCAGGCGAGGTTGATGGAGACGTTGGTCTTGCCGACGCCGCCTTTGCCGCTGGCTACTGCAATCACTTGAACAGGATGCATGATGCTCTTCCTTTGCCTGGAGTGGCGTGATCAGGCCGAAATGCGCTGACTGGTCCATGACCAGCGCGACACGGTTGCCGGCATGGCCGGCGCCATGAGTGCGGCATCGGCCTCGGCGCCGGCGGCCACTCGCGCGCCGGCTGATGTGCTGGCGGCGGTATCAGCGGCCGTGTCCGCCCAGGCCGGCAGCAAACCGGCAATCAGGGCATCGATATCGGCGGCGCGCCAGGCAGTGGCCGGATCACGGCCGGCACAGGCGCCCAGCCAGGGCATGCCGGCCCGGCACAGCCAGGAGGCCAGGGCGGCGGCCGCGAGGGTATCGCCGCGGGTCGCGACGACACCGCTGGGGGTGAGCGCGGCATACGCGGCCAGGGTGTCGTGTTGCACGGCCTCGGCCATGTCCAGCGGCATCACCAGGGCGCGATGGCTGATGCCGGCGGTGTCTAGCAAGGCGCCGAGCGCCGCGAGGCCGGCGCCATCACCATGATCGACACCGGCGGTATCGAGCAGGACACGGGCGTTCCCGGGCAGCGCGGCGAGCTCTTCACGCAGGACCTCGGCGTCACCGGCGAACAACACCGGCAGGCGCAGCACGCGACCCAGCGCCTGCAGCTGTTCGCGAGCCCCGAAGCGCTGCTGATCACAACTGACGAGATAAAGCGGCTGACGCGAGCCCGACAGCACATGCTGCAGGGCCAGCGTGGCCAGCAGATGGCTCTTGCCGGCGCCAGACGGCCCGATGAGCGCACTGACACCCTGCGCCGGCCAGGCCGCGCAGACGACATCGGACAGGCTGGCGCGCAGGGCTTCGGCGAGCGCTTCGCGGCCTCCGGTTTCCGGCACCAGCGCACGCAGACGCTGCAGCAGCGGACCGCTGAAACCAGACAGGGACAACCGACCAGGCAGCGTCGCCGCGGCCGTGACCAAGGGCAAGGGTTCGCGTACGGCGAGGCGATGCAAATGACGCTCCAGCAGCGTCCGCATGGAGCCCAGCTCCTGACGCAAGGTCAGCATGTCGCGGTCACCCTCGGCGACCTGACGATCGTCAATTTTCTGACGGCCCATGCCCGCGGCGGCCGCCGGCGGAAGATCCACATCATCGAGTCCGGGACAGTTGAGCGCGACCACGAATTCAATGCCTTCCGGCACCTGGTAGCAGGTCAGGATGCTGGCATCCGGACCCTGTTCGGCGCGGATCAGGCGCATCGCCTGCTGGCTGTCGGCGGCACGGTATTTCTTGATCTTCATGTTCCTGAACTCCTTGTGCCGGCAGGCCGGCAACCGCATCAATTCTGGCTAAGGCGGCCCTGGGGACCGAGGCTGGTCACCAGGCGCACCTGTTTGCTGTCAGGCACTTCGTTGTACGAAAGCACATGCAGCGAGGGGATGCTGCGGCGGATGAAACGCGCCAGCCACGACCGGATCGATGGCGACACCAGCAGCACGGCCGGTTCTCCGGCGCCCTCCTGGCGGCTGGCATAATCCGCCAGTCCCTGTTGCAGCCGCTCCGCCAGTCCGGGCTCCAGACCCACCGATCCAGCCCCCCCACGAATGCTATTCAGCAAGATCTGTTCCAACTCTGAATCCAGCACCATGACCGGAAACTCTTCTTCCAAGCCATTGATTTCCTGAATAATCATTCGGCCGAGTGCGACACGGACACCCTCCAGCAATTCGTCAGGATTCTTGCTTCTCGGCGCTTGCTCCGCCAAAGATTCGGCGATCAGACGGATGCTGCGGATCGACACGCCCTCACGCAGGAGACTCTGCAGGACACGCACGACCACACTCAGCGGCAACTGCTTGGGCACCAGGCTGTCGACCAGCTTGGGATCGGTCTGGGCGAGACGGTCGAGCAGCTGCTGAACCTCTTCATGACCGAGCAGCTCATGCGCGTGCTGACGGATCACCTGACTGAGATGGGTGGCAATCACCGTGCCGGGGTCGACCACGGTATAGCCCAGCGACTGCGCCTGGTCGCGCAGTCCCGGCTCGATCCAAAGCGCCTCCATGCCAAAGGCCGGATCACGGGTCGGCATGCCGCGCAGGCTGCCATGGACCTGTCCCGGATTGATGGCCATTTCCAGGCCCGGCTGGATCTCGCCCTGGGCCACGACATCACCCAGCACCAGGAGACGGTAGCCGGTCGGCGCCATGTCGAGGTTGTCGCGGATATGGACGGCCTGGACCAGGAAGCCCAGATCCTTGGAAAGCTTCTTGCGCACACCGGTAATGCGACCGACCAGTTCACCGCCCTGGCTGCGGTCGACCAGCGGAATCAGGCGATAACCGACTTCGAGACCGATGACATCCTGATGCGCCACATCGTCCCACTGGATATCCGCCGGCGTGCGTGAAGAGGCCTCCTTGCCGGCCTCCGGCAGCCCCTCCCCGGCCAGAACCACCTCCGGAGCCAGGGCGCGCTGCTGCAGCAGCCAGCCGCCACCGAAACAGGCCGAGGCCAGCAGCAGGAACACGATATGCGGCATGTTCGGAATCAATCCGATGATGAGCAGGATGACCCCCGACAGGTAAAGCACGCGCGGGTTGCTGAACACCTGCCCCATGACCTGGTCGCTCATGGACTGCGAGCGCGAAATGCGGGTCACGATGATGGCCACCGCGATCGACAGCAGCAGCGCCGGAATCTGCGCCACCAGACCGTCGCCGATGCTGAGCAGCACATAGAACTCGGCCGCCTGCCCGGCGCTCAGGTCATGCTGCATCATGCCGATGATCATGCCGCCGATGAGGTTGATGAACAGGATCAGGATGCCGGCAATGGCGTCACCTTTGACGAACTTGCTGGCGCCATCCATGGCCCCGTAGAAGTCGGACTCGATGCGGACTTCTTCACGGCGCTTGCGGGCCTCATCCTGAGTCAGCAGACCGGCATTGAGATCGGCATCGATGGCCATCTGCTTGCCCGGCATGGCGTCGAGGGTGAAACGCGCCGTCACTTCCGAGACACGGCCAGCGCCCTTGGTCACCACCATGAAATTGATGATGACGAGGATGGTGAAGACCACGATACCAACTGCGAAATTGCCGCCGATGATGAAATGCCCGAAGGACTCGATGACCTTGCCCGCGGCCCCCGGCCCCTGGTGCCCCTCAAGCAGCACCACACGTGTCGAGGCGACATTGAGGGCCAGCCGCAGCAGCGTGGCCAGCAGCAGCACCGACGGAAAAGCGCTGAAATCCATCGGCCGCTGCACATAGATCACCGCGAACAGGATGATCAGCGACAGGGCGATGTTGAAGGTGAAGAACAGATCCAGCAGGAACGTCGGCAGCGGCAGCACCAGCATGCCGAGCAGCGCCATGATCAGCAGCAGAATGCCGAGACCGTTGCGGCTGAGGTCCTGGAATGTACCCTGCAGATTGCCCGGAAGATTGGCTGGTGTCATGGTGACGGGTCCTGGCTGTTGCCCGGCGCCATGCCGTGGCCTTTGAGAAATTGTTCATCGACCACCGGCTCGGGCGCCGACGGGAAATCGCCCCCCATGGCCTCCCACTGCTTGAGCTGATAGACGTAGGTGAGGATCTGGGCGACGGCGAGATACAGGCCGGCGGGAATTTCGGCATCGAGGTCGCAGCTGGCGTAAACCGCGCGCGCCAGTCGCGCCGAAGCCACCAGGGGTACCTGATGCTCGCTGCCGATGGCACGGATGCGGGCTGCCACTTCGTCTATGCCCTTGGCCACCACCACCGGCGCGCCGCCCTTGCTCTCGTCGTAGCGCAGCGCCACGGCGTAATGGGTCGGATTGGTGATGATGACGTCGGCCTTGGGGACTTTTTCCATCATGCGGCGACGGGATGCCGCCTGCTGCATCTCGCGGATGCGACCCTTGACCTCCGGCCGACCCTCGGACTCCTTGTGCTCGTCCATGACCTCCTGACGGGTCATGCGCAGCTGCTTGTGATGACTCCAGAGCTGCCAGGGCACATCGATCATCGCCACCAGCACCAGCGGCAGACTGACCACCAGGAAAAACCAGGTCAGCATGCCGGCGCTGTTCTGCACCGCTTCTTCGGGCGTCTGCAGCGAGAGGCCGAGGATGTCGTCACTGAGGCCGCGCAGCAGCACCCAGGCGACCCCGCCAATGAACACCACCTTGATCACCGACTTGAACAGCTCGACCGCGCTCTGCATGGAAAAAAGACGACCGATGCCGGTTAGCGGATTGAGCTTTTCGAGCTTGAACGACAGCGAGAAGGTCATGCCGCCGAGCATGACGGCCGCCACCAGTGCCGCCAGAAAGCTGACCGCGAGCAACGGCCAGGTCAGCCACAAGGCTTCCGTCAGAAAGTGATGAAAGAGACCGGGCAGACGATCCGGATCGCGGGTATTGAGAAAGTCCGGCGACAGACCGAAGCGCAGCAACCGCATGAAACCGCTCGCCATCTCGCTGCCCAGGGCGTAGAGCACAGTCGCTGCCGCCAGCGTGACCAGCATGGTCGAGAGCTCGCGCGAACGTGCGACCTGCCCCTTGCTGCGGGCATCCTCCAGCTTCTTCGCGCTGGGTTGTTCGGTGCGTTCCTGGCCGTCATCACTGGCTGACATGTCTGCCCGTCTCCAGTAGCTGGCCCATGATGTCGAACGCCTGAGCGAAGAGACGCTCGACCTGCGGCCGCAGGGCCGGCAACGTCCGCTCCATCACCATCAGGCCAAGCATCAGCGTGACCGGGAAGCCGACGGCGAACAGGTTGAGTGTCGGCGAGGCGCGGCTGACCACGCCCATGGCGATCTGCACCACCAGCAGGGCGATCACCGCCGGCAGGGCGATGCCCAGCGCCGAGCGCAGCATGGCGCCAATGGCCCGCAGCACCAGCTGCATGCTGTCGGGCGTCAGCGACGCGGTGCCGGCCGGCCAGGCCTGGAAGCTGTCGGCAAGAAAACGGATGAACGCGAGATGACCATTCATGGCGAGGAAGAGCAGCATGGTGATGAACATCAGGAACTGGCCGACCACAGCCACCGAACCGTGCTGCGGGTCCACCAGGGTGGCGAAGCCGAGGCCCATGCCGGTGGCCACAAACTGGCCGGCGAACAGTACAGCCTCGAACACCAGCTGCATGACAAAGCCGAGGCAGACACCCAGCAGCAGCTCATTGGCGGTCAGCAGCACTCCCTGCAGACTGAGCGGATTGAAGTCCGCCATGACCGGCTGCCAGGGCGCGAGCAGCGCCGCCAGAATCAGCGCCATGGCGAGGCGCACCGGTGTCGGAATCAGACGGTGACCAAACAGCGGTGCCGACATCATCGCCGCCGCGATTCGCACGAACGGCAGCCACCAGGCGGTCAGCCACGCGGCGATCTGGGCATCGGAGATGATCATGCGCCCTGCCCTCAGCTGCCCATGCCCGGGATCATCCCGAACAGGTTGCGGGTGTAGTCGATGAGCAGACGCAGCATCCAGTGCCCGGTCAGGCCGAGGGCGATGATGAGCACGATGAGCTTGGGGATGAAGCTCAGCGTCATGTCCTGGATCTGCGTGGCGGCCTGGAAGAGACCGATGAGCAGACCGGCGATCAGCGCCGAAATCAGCAGCGGCGCCGCCAGCAGCGCGGTCACGATGAGGGCCTGGCGGCCGAGTTCAATCACCATATCAGGCGTCATGTCGCACCTCAGGTCTGGAAGCTGGCCGCGAGCGAGCCCATGAGCAGGGCCCAGCCGTCGACCAGCACGAACAACATGATCTTGAAGGGCAGCGAGATCATCATGGGCGACAGCATCATCATGCCCATGGCCATGAGCACGCTGGCCACCACCAGGTCGATCACGATGAAGGGAATGAAGAGCAGGAAGCCGATCTGGAACGCCGTCTTGAGTTCGCTGGTCAGGAAGGATGCCGCCAGCACCGGAAACGGCACATCGTCCGGCGTCTGGAAACTGCCAGCGTTGGCAATGCCGGCGAACATGGCGATATCGTCTTCGCGGGTCTGCGCCATCATGAACTTGCGCATCGGCGCGACCGCTTTTTCAACCGCCGGTCCGAAGGCCAGCGTGTCATTCATGTAAGGCACGATGGCATCCTGATGCACCTTCTGCAGCACCGGATGCATGACGAACAGGGTCAGGAACAGCGCGGCGCTGAGCAAGACCTGGTTGGACGGTGTCTGGCCGGTGCCCAAGGCCTGGCGCAGCAGGGCCAGCACGATGATGATGCGGGTGAAAGCCGTCATGCCGAGCAGGATCGCCGGCAGCAGCGTCAGTGCGGTCATGATGCCGAGAATCTGGATCGGCACGCTGAAGTCCTGCCCGGCGCTGCTGCGCGTCGCCGACATCAGCGGGATGCCCTTGCTTTCAGCCCAGACTGCCGCCGGTGCGACGAGCCACAGGAGACCGGCCAGCGCCGGCAGCCGCTTCATGACTTGCGCTCCGCGAGCAGGCGCTTGAGCTGCTCGACGAACGGCGCGCCGGCGCCGCCCGGGACGGGTGTCGTGGCCGCGCTGGCGAGGCCCTGGGGCAGCGGCCCCTGCCAGGCATGCAGCGCCCGGATACCCTGCGGCGTGCAGCCGATCAGCACATTCTCCTGATCGATGCGGATCAGCAGCACGCGCTCCTTGAGACCGAGCTGCATCTGCGCCACCGGCTGGATCAGACTGGGCGCGCCCTGCTGCAGGCCCTGGAAGCGACGCAACAGCCAGGCCGTGCCCAGCAGCAGGCTGACCACCACGATGAGGCCGAAGAGCACCGAAAACACGCTGCCGAGCGAGAGCGGCGCGACCTTGACCGGTTCGCCAGCCTGCGCCACCGCAGTCATCAGGCTGATGGCAACGGCCACAAGCGGCCGCGGCATAAAACGTATGCGGGTCATCACGGTCACTCCTCAGCGCAGCCTGCGCAGACGCTCTTCGGGACTGACCACTTCGGTCAGCATGATGCCGAACTTGTCGCGTACGACAACGATTTCCCCGCGTGCCACCAGGGTGCCGTTGACCAGCACGTCCAGCGGCTCGCCGGCCATGCGGTCAAGCTCGATGATGGCGCCTTGGCTGAGCTTGAGCAGGTCGTTGATGCTCATGCGGGCGCGCCCCACCTCGATCGAAACGGTGACGCTGACATCGAGAATCATGTCGAGGTTGAGGTTGGCGGCATCGCGGCTGCCACCGCCGGTCTGGCCCTGCAACTCCCTGATGCCGGCCGGCTGAACCGGGGTATCGGCGGGTGCGCTGCTCTGCGGGCTGGTCTGATTGTCTTCAAACATGGTCGGCTCTCTTCTCTGAATGGGGGCTAATGGCTGAGGATCAGTTACTGATGCGTCGACAGGGGGTTGAGACCGCCGCCGATCTTTACGGCCAGCTGTCCCTGATGACTGCCGAAGGTGCCGCTGAGCAGCGCCAGTGCCTCGATCAGGACCGTGACGTTCTGCGGCGACTCAATGGGAATGACATCGCCGACGCGCAGGCGCGAGACCCGCGACAGCGGCATGGCGGTCTGGCCGAGACGGGCCACGACATCGAGGCTGGCGGCTTCGACGCCCTGCAGCAGACGGTGACGCCACTGGTCATCATGGTCCTGACGGCTGACGCGACCATGGCCGCCGAGCTGCTCGCGGACCGGATCAATCGCGGCCCAGGGCACCAGCAGCCAGACCGCTGACTCCAGACCCGGCAAGGTGATGGCGAAACGGGTGGCAAGCACGGTGTCGCGCTGCTGCAGGCCATCGACAAAACGCAGGTCACTCTGCCGCTCGACCAGCTGCGGCGCGATCTCGACCACGCTGTGCCAGCTCTGCGCCAGGTCCGGCAGCAAGGCACGGGCCAGCTGCTGCATGAAACGGCTTTCAGAGGGCGAAAAATCGGCCTGCAGACGCTTGTGGGCGGCACCACCCTGCCCTCCGAAGAAATGATCCACCAGCGCAAACACAAGATCCGCTTCAAAGACCAGATACAGGGGTGCCGCCAGCGGTGCCGCCGTCATCATGCTGATATCGCAGGGCGGCGTGAGCATGCGCTGCAGCTCGCCGAACTTCATCACCGCAACCCGCTCGGCACGCACGCTCTCCAGCTCCGGAATGAGCTGGCGCAGGCGCTGCTTGAGCGCTTCAGCGAACTGCGTCTGCACCATCGACAACGCCGGAATCAGGCGCTGGACGGCATAGTCCTGGGTGGCGAAATCGTAGCGGTCGTTGCCCGTGCTGCCGGTGCTGTCAGCGGCATGGTCATGGCCGGCGTGGTCATGTGCCTCTTTGAGGCTGCCCATGATGGCGTCGAGTTCGGCGGGTTCAAGAATCTCGCTCATGGCGCGCGCCCTCACTGGACAACAAATTTGCTGAAATAGACCGCCTCGATGCCGCCTTTGCCGGACTCCTCGGTGAGGATGCGGTTGATGGCGTCGAGCGTGCTTTTCTGCAGGTCGATACGGCCTTCGCTGGTATGCGCCTGCTCGCTGGTGATGGCGCTGAATAGCATGTTGAGCTCGCCTTTGATGCGCGGCAGATACTTCTCGAAGCGGGGCATGACCGTGGCGTCGCGGGTCATGACATCGACCTGGACCTGCAGGTAGCGATAGCGGTTGCCATCCAGGATGTTGACCACGAAGGCCGGTTCAATGCTCTGGTAGACGGGGTCTTTGCTCACGGGAGCCGGTGCCGGCGCGGCCGCCACCGGATGTGCCGCCTGGGGCTTGATCAGAAATTCCTTGGCCAGGAACAGCGTGCCGGCCATGGTGCCAGCCACGGCGAGCAAACCCACAATGACGAGAAGGATGACTTTCTTTGACATGATGCTTTTCCGAGTAGCCCGGGATGGGTGATGCAACTCTCAAAGCAACTCACATGCCAATTATTTTTTATAATATAAACAATAGCTTATGAAATTCATGGCCGAAAAATCCGTCAGCCTTCCGGCGCCGCTGCCGGCATCGTCAAAATTCCGTGACGGCCGGCCGGCAAGCGCCTGTCAGCCTTTCGTCGCCAGTGCCGCCAGTGCCATATCGGCCAGCCTGGCCGGGCTGCCCTCGGCACAGGAGGCACCCATCTCCATCGCCACCTTGGGCATGCCGTAAACCACACAACTGGCGGCATCCTGCGTCAGGGTATGGGCACCGGCCTCGCGCAGGCGCAGCAAACCGGCAGCGCCGTCCTTGCCCATGCCCGTGAGCAGCACCGCCGCGGCATGACGACCGCATTCACCAACACCGGAGTCAAACAGCACATCCACGGATGGCCGGTGCCGGTTGACCTCGGGCGCATCCGACAAACGCGCCTCATAGCCCCCGCCGACCAGACGCCGGACCAGCAAATGTGAATGGCCGGGTGCGATATAGGCCCAGCCGCTCTGCAGCAGATCACCGTGTTCGGCTTCCTTGACGCGGATGCTGCAGCAATCGTTCATGCGCTTGGCAAAGCGCGCGGTGAAGTCCTCGGGCATATGCTGAGCGATCAGGATAGGTGGTGCATGCGGCGGCATGACCTCCAGGAAACTCTTGATCGCCTCGGTGCCGCCGGTGGATGCCCCCACCAGAATGATCTTGCGGCGCTCGAAGCGGCTCTGGGCATGCAGGAGTGCCTGCGGCCTGACCTCCGACAAAGTCCTTGGGCGCTGAAACTGCCCGACCAGCTGGTAGGCATCACGAATCTTCCCGGTCACTTCACGCGCCATGACCGCCAGCTCGCTTTTCACCGCCAGACTGCGCTTCCGCACAATATCGACCGCACCCAGTTCGAGTGCGCGCAGGCTCTGCTCACTACCCTCCGTGGTCCGGCTGGAGATCATCAGGACCGGCATGGGACGCAAATGCATGATGCGGTCAAGAAACTCTAGCCCGTCCATGCCGGGCATCTCGATATCCAGCGTCAGCAGGTCAGGATCCAGCTGCTTGATCATCTCCCGCGCCACCAGCGGGTCCGGGGCCGTTCCCACGACCCGCATGTCCTGCTCGCGGTTGATCATTTCCTGCAGCAGCAGACACATCGCCGGCGAGTCATCCACAACCAGCACCCGAATCTGCCCTTCACTCATGCTTCTTGCCGGCTTGCCTGGTACGGCCATGTCATGCCTCTCTTGTAATACGTTGTCGGTATTGCTGCTCTTCAATCAGGATGCTGCCGCTCTGATCCGCCGGCAGACGTCGCAGCATCACTTTTCCGGTATCGGGAAAGAAATACAGCTTGCGCGGGTAGATATCTCCGAGGTCCTCACCGGTGATGGGGATCCCCTGATCCTGCAAATACTCCAGTACGAACTCGGCATTGCGGGTGCCGACATCACAGTGGGTGAAGCGACGCAGCACCTGGCCGCCGCCGAACACCTTGGCCTGCAGACTGTTGCGCAGGGCGCCAGCCGCCAGCACATGGCGAATCAGCGTCTCCATCGCAAAGTCGCCGTAACGCATGCTGTCGGCACGGCCATCGAGATGACCACTGGCATTGGCCAGCATGAAATGATTCATGCCGCCGATACGGGTCACCGGGTCCCAGATGCAGGCCGACACGCACGAACCGAGCACCGTGGCCAGGGCGATACGCCCGGTCGCCACATAGAACTCACCCGGCATGATCTTGATGATGTCGCACTTGAGTTGATGATCATGGAATCGGTTGCGGGCCAGAAACTCATCACCAGGCAAGCGCTCACCACGTACGGCCCGCTGGCTGATCCTGCTCATGTTCAGGGTCCGGACTGACGTTTTTCATAAACAGTCTTGCCGCGCAGCCGGAACAGATCACCCAGATGCAGCAAGGACTCGGAGTGCCCGACAAAAAGCTGGGCATCCGGCGCCATGTAGGGCACGAAGCGTTCCAGTACCCGCCGTTGGGTATCTTTATCGAAATAAATCAGCACATTGCGGCAGAACAGCACATCAAAAGTGCCCGTCAGCGGCCAGCTGGGCGCGAGCAGATTGAGCTGACGAAAGCTGATCATGCGCTGCAGCTCGGGCCGGACGCGGACCAGTCCGGCCCGCGCGCCGGTGCCCCTGAGAAAATACTTGCGATAGCGCGCATCGATTTTTTCGATGCGCTCTTCGGCGTAAATACCGGCCTCGGCCTTGGCCAGGACATTGGTATCGATGTCGGTCGCCACGATCTCCACCCGCGCTGCGCCCTGGCTGCCGAGCGCCTCCAGCACCGTCATGGCCAGCGAGTAGGGCTCCTCTCCGGTCGAGGCCGCGCTGCACCAGATGCGGATGTCGCGGCCACTCTTGCGCTGCAGCAAATCCGCCAGGATCGGGAAATGATAATCCTCGCGGAAAAACGACGTCAGGTTCGTGGTCAGACTATTGACGAACGCCTCCCACTCATCGTGATCGGTTTCGATGCGCCGGAGATAGTCACTGAAGCTACCCAACTGCGTAGCGCGCAAACGCCGGATGACCCGGCTGTAGACCATATCCTGCTTGGTATCGGAGAGTCGGATGCCGGCATGGTCATAGATCAGTTTTTGTACCGTGCGGAAATCCCGCTCGCTGAAGTCGTAGATGCGCTCTTTGTCGAGAATGCTGACATGCGGATTCATGATGCTTTCCTGGTCCTGCGTCAGCCGGGCGGAATGCCCGGCTGAGTGCTTTCCGCTCAGAACTCTTCCCACTCGTCATCGAGCTTGGCGGCTGCCGAGCTGCGGCCTTTGAGACGGACGGTGGCGGCATTGCTGCGCACCGGCAGGCGCTCGACATTGCTGGCCTGACGCCCGGTCTGGGGGCGCCCGTCGAGACGGAACACGCTGACGGCCTGGCTGAGATTGGCCGCCTGGTCTTCCAGCGACTGCGCCGAAGCCGCCGCCTCCTCCACCAGCGCGGCGTTCTGCTGCGTGGTTTCATCCATGCTGGTAATGGCCTGGTTGAGCTGCATGATGCCGGTGCGCTGCTCTTCGGAAGCCGCCGAAATATCGCTCATGATCGACGACACGCGCTGGGTGGACGCCACGATCTCTTCCATGGTCTTGCCTGCGGTTTCGACCAGTTTGTAACCATTCGACACCTTGGAAACCGACTCCGAAATCAGCTCCTTGATCTCCTTCGCCGCTGAAGCCGAGCGCTGCGCCAGATTGCGCACCTCACCCGCCACCACCGCGAAACCACGACCCTGTTCGCCGGCACGGGCCGCTTCGACGGCCGCATTGAGCGCCAGGATGTTGGTCTGGAAAGCGATTCCGTCGATCACATTGATGATTTCGGCAATCTTGCCGGAGGACTCGGCAATGGCGCCCATGGTGGTGACCACTTCGCTGACCACGCGACCGCCCCGGTCGGCGACTTCCGACGAGGTACGGGCAAGCTGGCTGGCCTGGGTGGCATTGTCGGCGTTGTTGCGGACCGTGTTGGTCAGCTCTTCCGTGCTCGATGCCGTCTCTTCCAGATTGGCGGCCTGGGACTCGGTGCGGCGCGACAGGTCGGCGTTGCCGGCGGCGATTTCCTTGGCGGCATTGTTGATCGCATCCGTGGCGTCCGTGATGGTGCCGACGATCTGCTTGAGCTTGCCGACCGTGGCGTTGGCATCCTCTTTCATCTGCGCGAAGGTGCCGCGGTACTCGCGATCGATGGTCTGCGTCAGGTCACCCTGGGCCAGGGCATTCAGCACACGCACGACGTCGCTGAGACCATTGTCAGCCGCTTCGACAAAGGCATTGAGGTCACCGGCCAGGGTCTTGAAGAAGCCATCCTTGTCGTTGACACCGATACGCTGGGAGAAGTCACCGGCCGCAGCCGCTTCGACCATCGCCGCCACTTCCTTCTCGGCCGCGATTTCGGCGGTGCGATCCAGCCACTGGCAGACGCGACCGAGGTAGACACCCTTGGCGTCGATCACCGGGCTCGTGGAGAGACGAATGATGCGGTCGCCGACACGGCCTTCGGCCATCTGCGGCTTTTCCAGGCGACCACGGGTGATCGCCAGCAGGGCCGGATCTTCCAGCGAGTCAGCCAGCGGACGGCCAAAGAGGTTTTCGACAGCGGCGGCACTGCGGAAGATCGTTTCGAGCAGGCGACGACCTGCGAGGTTCATGTAGATGAGGTTGTTTTCTTCATTCGACACCGTGACCACGGACGACACATTGTCGAGGGCGAAACCCATGCGCTGGGCGGCATCCGCTGTGCGGCGGGTATCCGCCATGTCGAAGCGCAGCTTGATGAACATGGACTTGAAGGCATCGGACATCTCGCCGATCTCGTCCGAGCGCATCTTGTTGACCAGCAGCGACATATTGCCGTTGGTGATCTCCACCATCTGCTTGCGGACACGCTCCAACGGCTGCGCGACCACGGCATAGATGCGGTAGAGCATGAACATGATCAGGGCAGCACCAATCAGGATCAGGGCGGCAATGCCGGACTGCTGCTCACGATGCAGCGAGGTCACCCCCTCAAAACGTTCCTGGGCCGTCTTCAGCTTGTGCTGCATGAGGCCGTCGAACTTGATGGTGAGCGGATCAATGCGGCTGTAGAGCGCGCCATCGAAGTCCGTCAGCTGTCCTGCGATGCGCCCGTCGAGGTTAGCGAGACGTCCCTGCAGACGGTCGATGTCGACGGCCGCACGCTGCATCAGCGGCTCAGCCTCCTGAATGAACTGACGCGCTTCCGGCAGATGCTGCAGCTTTTTCAGCGCCAGCCAGTTCTGGTCAATATGGCGCACCGCGTTGCTGACACTGGTCTGTGCCTGCTCGGCCGTGAACACACCGGCATTGGCCTTGTTGACCGCGTCGATGATATCGACGGCATAGCTCGCACTGACCGCACCCACCAACCGGTTGGCTTCCATGCGCTGCTCGACCACATCGCGCAGGTCCGTGTCACCGGTCCGGATGCCATTGACGCCGAGGTAACCCACCAGCAGCCAGAGCGCCATCACCATGACGAAAATACCCATCATGCGGCGCTTGATGCTGATGTCGCCCAGCTTCTGCAGCTTGCCGCGCCAGCCCGGATAGACGATCCGGCCTTCGGACAGCGTGGCCTTGCTTTCACCGTTGCGCATCTTGCGGTAGAGCTCGTCGGCCTGCTCGACCAGCTTGCGGTCGGGGCGCGTGCGCACGGACATGAACCCGGTCATGGTGCCGTTCTGCCAGATCGGCGAGGCATTGGCCTGAACCCAGTAGTGATCGCCGTTCTTGCAGCGGTTCTTGACCAGACCGCTCCAGGACTTGCCTGACTTGAGCGTGGCCCAGAAGTCGCGGAAAGCCTCCGGCGGCATGTCCGGGTGGCGGAGGATGTTATGAGGCTGCCCCATCAGTTCGGCTTCGGTGAAGCCGCTCATTTCGATGAAGGTGCGGTTCATGTAGATGACATTGCCCTTGAGGTCCGCCTGGGACAGGATGAATTCACCCTCTTCCAGAAAGCGCTCATGGCCGGTGACAGGCAGATTGGTACGCATTTTTCTTCTCCGTGCTCGATTGGTTTGCGGCGGTCAAGCGGCCGCATCGGCCACCAGGGCCATGTCAGGACTGCTCATCAGGGTTTCGATATCCATCAGGATGACCATGCGCTCGCTGAGCGTGGCCAGACCGCGGATGAAACGGGTATCGAGGTCGCCATGCAGCGGCGGGGCCTCGCGGATTTCCTCGGGATCGAGCTGGATCACGTCGGAAACGCTGTCGACCACGACACCCACGACGCGGTTCGACACATTGAGAATGATCACCACCGTGAACGCCGTGTACTCGGCGCTGCCGAGCTTGAACTTCAGGCGCAGGTCGATGATGGGCACGATGGTGCCGCGCAGGTTGATGACACCCTTGATGAAACCCGGGGCATTGACGATATGGGTGACCTTCTCATAACCCCGGATCTCCTGGACCTTGAGAATGTCGATGCCATATTCCTCGGCGCCGAGCGCGAAGGTCAGAAACTCCTGACCGGTGCGCTGTTTGCCATTTTCCTGTGAGGGCTGACGCTCCATGAATGTCTCCTAGACGGCGCAGGCCAGTGGTGGGCGCTTGCCCAGGCGTACCGCTTCCGACACGTCGAGAATCATGGAGACGCTGCCGTCACCCATGATGGTCGCGGCCGAAATGCCCGGGACTTTGCGGTAATTGGATTCGAGGCTCTTGATGACGACCTGGCGCTGACCCAGCAGGTCATCGACAAAGAGCGCGGCGCGGCCGCATTCGGTATCGACAATGATCAGGATGCCCTGCTCCGGGCAGTCCGATTTCGGTGTCAGCGCGAACACTTCGTGCAGCGGCACCAGCGGCAGATATTCGCCACGGACATAGACCACGCGACCGCGGCCACCGACCGACTTGACGTCTTCGGCCTTCGGCCGCAGCGACTCGATGATGGCCGTCAGCGGCACAATGTAGGTCTGATCCCCGATGCCCACGGACATGCCGTCCATGATGGCCAGGGTCAGCGGCAGACGGATGATGATCCCGGTACCCTGCCCGATCGTCGAGGACAGGTCGACGCGCCCACCGAGCTGCTCGATATTGCGCTTGACCACATCCATGCCGACACCGCGTCCGGAAACATCGGTGACCGCCTCGGCGGTGGAAAATCCGGGGGCGAAGATGAGCTGCCAGATATCCTGATCGGTTGGATTCTCGGGGACGAAAATGCCGCGCTCGCGCGCCTTGCTCAGCAGCTTCTCGCGATCAAGGCCGCGGCCGTCATCGGTGATCTCGATGACGACACTGCCGCCCTGGTGATAGGCCGACAAAGTCACCAGTCCCTTCACCGGCTTGCCGGCCGTCAGGCGCTCGGCCTCGGTTTCGATGCCATGGTCGACACTGTTGCGAATCAGGTGGGTGAGCGGATCAATGATCTTCTCAATGACACCGCGGTCGATTTCGGTGGCCTCGCCCAGCGTGCGCAGCTCAATCTGTTTGCCGAGCTTGCCGGCGAGGTCGCGCACCAGGCGCGGAAAGCGGTTGAACACCGAACTCACCGGCAGCATGCGGATGCTCATCACCGATTCCTGCAGCTCGCGGGTATTGCGCTCCAGCTGCTGCAGGCGTTCGTTGAGGCGTTCGTGATCAATCTTTTCATCGCTGACGGCGCCGAGATGCGCCGTCTGCGCCAGCATGGACTGCGTAATCACCAGCTCACCGACCAGGTTGATGAGCTGATCGACTTTTTCCACGCTGACACGAATCGATGCCTCGGACGCGGCGCCGCGCGGCAGCTTGACGACATTGCCGGCCGGGGCGGTGGCTGACGGCTCTGCGGCAGACGTTTCTGCGGCAGACGTTTCTGCAACGGACGTTTCTGCGGCAGACGCTTCTGCGACAGAGCCCCCTGCGACAGACGCCTCGGCCGGCGCGGGATCGGCCGGCTCGGCTTCGCGCGCCGCCGTGGCGGTATCGGCCCGCTGCACCAGACCACGAATCTGGGCGATGAGGTGATCCACCACATCCGGCGCCACCGCTTCGCCACCCTGATGGGCGGCCAGCTGGGCCAGCAGCACGTCGCGCGCGGCCAGCGTGACATCGATGATGTGCTCGGTCAGCGGCATTTCCTGCTTGCGCACGCGGTCCAGCAGCGTCTCCAGATCATGGGTCACGGCCGCCATGTCGGGAAAGCCGAAGGTCGAACTGCTGCCCTTGATCGAATGCGCCGCACGAAAAATGGCATTGAGGTGTTCGGGGTCGGGCTGCTCGCGATCCAGGCCGAGCAACAGCGACTCCAGGCTGGCCAGATGCTCCCCCGCCTCTTCGAAGAAGATGGCGTGGAACTCGCTCATGTCCATGTCAAAGCTCATCGGCCCTGCTCCCGGGTCAGGATGGCAGCAGACAGAGCACGAGACGCCCCTGTCCGTAGCCATCGATATCAACCATCAGATCGAGCCGGTCACCCGCGGCAATCGCACTCAACTGAGCCGGCAGCGCCTGCGGTGGCAGGAATTTCTCGCGGAGGGTGATGCGCTCGTTGTCATGGCTGGTGAACAGCCGCGACAGCACATTCAGGACCTCGGCGAAAATCTCGCTGAGCGACTCATCCAGCGCCTTGGCCGCTGTCGCTTCTGCGGCCACCCGTGCCGGGATCAGGGCAAATGCCGCTGACGACGACGCCGCGAAGGCCACATCACTGAGGCAGGCCGCGACCGGATGCTGGCTGCCGTCGTGATAGATGCCGGCCAGTGGCAGACTCATGCTGCCGGCAGGCGCCAGGGAGACCTCCACCGGACGGCGGACAAAGGCCCGGAGTGTCTGAGCCACGGTTTCGAGTGCAGGCAGTTTGCTGGTCATGACCGGCCCTCAGTTCAGGTAGTCATCCAGCGCGCGCTGGAAGTCTTCCGGGGTGAAGGGCTTGCCGATCAGAAAAGCGGCGCCGGAAGACTCGGCCAGCGCACGCATTTCCGCGCTGACCTCGGTGGTGACGAAACCGAAGGTGGTGTTGATGCCGTCCTGGCGCAGGCGCTGCAGCACCTCGATGCCGGTCTTGCCGGGCATGTTCCAGTCGGAAATGATGAGATCGGGCGACTCGCGGTCGACCACGGCGAGGGCCTCGTCGCCATCGGCAGCCTCGACGATATCGTGGCCACGGTAACCGGCCTGGCGCAGCATGTGCCCGATGACCAGGCGCATGGCTTTGCTGTCATCGGCGATCAGAAGTTTCATGACAAATTCCCCACGGACAATTGCAATTGAGCTTGCAGTTAATGTCGTCCGGGATCTGTCGGGCTTTAGTCAGTCTCTGGGGGTATTGCTTCAGTGATTTGCAAAGGAGTGTTATCGCTTTGTAGCCAGTAGCCCTGAAGCGCCGGTTTTTTCTGCGGATTGATGCGCCATCGCAACCGCAGCCGCGATGACCGTCGTCTCAGGCGCCCGGGCCCGTCTGCAGCTGACAGGTATCGATGACGTGCTCGCCGGCACCCGCATCTGCGCCATCCCGACGTGACAGCGTGGCCTCGCGCCCCTGCCCCCACCAGACCAGCTCGGCATTGTCATAGCGCGCCCCGGTGGCGCTGTTGGCATGCCGCAGCGCCTGATCGCGCCCGTCATGGCGCAGGAAAATCTGATCGTAGACGCTGTTGTAGGTCACCGGGAAAATGCCCAGATGCCGGCACAACCAGGTTTCGTATTGGTTGTAACGGGTGATGTCAGGCACTTCGAGACTGACTGGCAGGTAGTCAAAGAACAGGGCCCCGCCCGCCTCGCCGCTGTGCAGGCAGATGAACTGCATGCGCTCGCTGCCGGGCAGCGTCTGATAGACCGCGCTGCCCTTGTAGACCGTCGCGACAACCTGGCGGCCAAGCGTCGCCGCATACCGCTCGGCCGTGATCGGCGGGTCAAAGCGAACGCCCAGAAACTCATGGTCTTTCTGCCGGCCCTGCGCCTGGGCCAGCCGCAGGCAGTCCGCTTCCTCGGCGGACAGCGGCGGCAGCGGGACAGGCGGATAAGGACTGACCAGCGGCCGGGTCTCAGGGGCGGCCTGTCCGTGCACGGCGAACAGCAGCATGACCAGCAGGCCGGCAAACTTCTTCATGACATCGGCTTCCTTGTGGACGTCACAAGAGTAAAGTGTGGGCATTGAGGACGCCACCGCCGCCTGCTCCGGGCCGGCGCCCCCGCGTCCGTATCCGGAGGCCCCATGCAACTGTCGACGCCACCCTCAACGCAGTGGCAGGAAACCATCGCTCCCGACGAGGAGGCCCGCTTCGCGGCATATGCCGAGGAACTGCACCAGCTGCAGCTGCAGAACAGCCGCCAGGGCAAGCCGTCGCGGGCCTTGCACGCCAAGGGTCAGCCCGGTCTCGAAGCCATCTTCACGGTACATGCCGATCTGCCGGATGCGGTGCGCATCGGTCTTTTCGCCCGCCCCGGCAGTTATCGCGCCTTCGTGCGCTTCTCCAACGGCTCCGGCGCGCATCAGCATGACCGCAAGCCGGACATCCGCGGTGTCGCCGTCAAGATCCTCGGCGTGACCGGCCGCAAGCTCATTCCCGGCATGGAAGATGCCCTCACCCAGGACTTCCTGATGATCCGCTCGCCGGCCACACCGGTGCGCAATGCCGAAGAGTTCCTGACCCTGATCCGGGCGGCAAGCAGCCCCTTGCGCGGTCTGCCCCGGCTGCTCCGCCAGCTCGGCCTGCGCGGCACCCTGAGTCTGCTCGGACGCGCCGCCCGAACCCTGGCGCCCATCGACTCGCTGGCCACGACACGCTTCTACAGTGCCCTGCCCATCCAGTTCGGTCCCTATGCCGTGCATTATGCGCTGCGCCCGCACGCCCTGCCCGATCCCAGCGACTGCCCCGGCCACAGCCCGGAGTATCTCGCCGAAGAACTGGCCACCCGCTTGCGCAAGGCGCCAGTGAGCTTCGACTTCCAGGTGCAGTTCTATGTCGACGCCGACAAAACCCCGATTGAAGATGCCTCAGTCGAGTGGCGCGAAGAAGTTGCCCCGTTCATCACCCTGGGGCACCTGAGCTTCGCGCAGCAGGACCTCACGCGCCCGGCCGCACAACGCCTGAGCGCCTTCATCGAGACACTGTCATTCGACCCCTGGCATGCGCTCACCGAATTCCGCCCGCTGGGCAACATGATGCGCGCACGCCGTGTCGCCTACCGCGTCAGCACGCAAGCGCGCAATGCCGCCGGAGAACCCAACGGCGACGAATTCTTCGACTGATTGCGCGCCGCGCAGGCCGGCCGCCTCAGGCCGGCAGCATGGCCGGCGTCACCACCGCCGGCAGCGACGGAATCACATAGACCGCGATCATCACGCAGTGACAGGCCGCGCCCGCAGCCACGAAGACATGCCAGATGGCATGGGTGTAGCGGTATTGCTTGGCGGCGTAGAACAACGCGCCGACCGTGAAGCAGAGGCCGCCGGCGAGCAGCAGCCAGAAGCCCGGGCGCGGCAGGCTGCCCCAGAGATCCACGATCAGCACCATCGAAAGCCAGCCCATCAGCAGATACGTGATCAGCGACAGTTTCTTGAAACGGTGGATGAACCAGATCTTAAACAGAACCCCGGCGAAGGCCAGCCCCCAGATCACGAACAGCATGACATTGGCGAGCGCGCTGTCTTTGAGCGTGATCATCAGCATGGGGGTGTAGGTGCCGGCGATCAGCAGGTAGATGGCACAGTGATCGAGGCGCTTGAACACCGCCTTCGACGACTCGTGGATGATGCTGTGATAAAGCGTGGAGCACAGAAACAGCAGAATCAGGCTGGCGCCATACACCGCGACGCCGGCGAGCTGTCCCGGCGTGAGCACAGGCAGGCCTTTGACCAGCATCAGCGTGGTGGCGACGATGGCGGCGGCGGTGCCGAGGCCGTGGCTGAGCGCGTTGGCGATCTCTTCCTGAATGGAATAGCCGGATGGCGTGGGCGTGGTCATGTTGGGCTCCTGATCTGAGCCGGAAGCATGGCGCTTGCGCAGGGGCGACACAAGCACCCGCCCATCCACCACTGGCCGGAATCCGACATGCGCCAAGAGCCACGTTTCAATACCCGGCCTGACGCGCTATTGTCCGATGACATGGCGCTGAAGCCGCTGACATCACGACCACAAGGTGGCTGCCTATGTCAAAACCTCAACGTATCGCCTGTTGGCTCGCCATCGCCAGCATGATGTCACTGTCGGGCTGCGCCACGCCTACGCAGCGCTCGGCCATTCTCGCCGATCATTCGCCGCTGCCGTCTCCGGTCGACAACTTTCAAGTCGTCACGCCAGATGCCCTCTATCGCAGCGGACAGCCCACGGGTGATGCAGATTGGGACTACTTGAAAGCCATCGGCATCACGACCGTGATCAAGCTGAATCAATACGCTGCGGACACCGATGCGGCGGAAGAACTTCGCATGGCGAAGCGCCGGAATATCGAGGTGCTGCCGCTGTACCTGCAACCGGAGGACCTTCCGCATAACTGGAATCCCTGGGCCGGACCCGACTCAAAAACGCTGACAGAAGTCATCCGGACCCTGGAGAACCGAGGTCACCGGAAAATCCTGGTGCATTGCAGCCATGGCAAGGATCGTACCGGGCTGGTGGTTGCGCTCTACCGCATCCGCAACCAGCAGTTGTGCAAAGAGGCGGCCTATCAGGAGATGAAACACTACGGCTCGAGTCCGTTTCTCTTCGGACTCAAGCCTGTGCTTGATGCCCCTGAGGTCAAGGAAAGTGCCGGCTGTCGTACCCAGTTCTGACCGCGCTGGTCTTTGAAATGGCCGCGGGCTTTCAGCCCCGAAGCGCCGCCTCGATCTTGCTGATATCGATCTTGCCCATGTCCATCATGGCGTTGAACACGCGTTGGGCGACCTGCGGGTCAGGGTTGGCAATGCCTTCGCTCAGGACCACAGGCGTTATCTGCCAGGAAACGCCCCATTTGTCCTTGCACCAGCCGCACGCGCTCTCCTGACCGCCATGGCCGACGATCGCCTGCCAGTAACGATCTGTTTCGGCCTGATCCATCGTGGCCACCTGGAACGAGAACGCCTCGCTTTGCGCGAATGCAGGGCCGCCGTTGAGGCCCAGACAGGGAATACCCAGCACGGTGAACGCGACCGTCAACACATCGCCTTGCTTCCCGGAGGGAAAGTCCCCTGGCGCACGGAACACCGCATCCACCGAGGAGTCGGGAAATGTCCTGGCGTAGAAGTTGGCCGCCTCTTCAGCACCACCGTTGTACCAGAGGCAAATCGTGTTTTTGGCTGGGGCGGGCATGTCATTTCACCTTGAGAGGAGCCTTGTTGCACAAACGCCGGCAGTCGGCAGGCTAACGCGCCCATGACCAAGCCCGTTCACGCCCCATACCATACCACCAACTGGAAGGACTATAACGCCGCCCTCAAGGGCCTGTTGTCGAACCCGACCTCTAGCACTCTAGTCCCCGTGGGGCGTTAAAAATGAAAAAGCCCGCACAAAGCGGGCTTTTTCATTTTTGGCGTCCCCACGGGGATTCGAACCCCGGTTACCGCCGTGAAAGGGCGATGTCCTAGGCCTCTAGACGATGGGGACAATCTGGTGGAGCTAAGCGGGATCGAACCGCTGACCTCTACAATGCCATTGTAGCGCTCTCCCAGCTGAGCTATAGCCCCGGATTGCCGGCACAGACGGCCGGACCGCGTGTGCGGGGCGCATGGTATGCAGGGGTCGAGGGGGTGTCAAGGCGGGGCAAATCCGAGTGTTGAATTTTCCGGCAATCACAGAAAAAACAGTCAGTTGGCTGTGCTCAGAGCAGACTCAGGCGCGGACCGCGGCCTGCAGTTCGGCGAGCAGGGCATCACCTGACCAGGCCCGGTGGCCGCCCTGCTCCGCCGCGCGGATCAGGGCAACGAGACAGGCGTTGACCGGGGCCCGGCGACCGAGCCGGGTGGCGAGGCGGATGACTTCGCCGTTGATCCAGTCAATCTCGGTGCGGCGGCCGGCTTCGAGGTCCTCCCACATGGATGAGCGCGCGAGCGGGTCGATCTGCAGCATGCGGTTGGCGAGGCGGCGAAATAGGACATCGGGCACGCCCATGAGCCGTGGAATCCAGCGTGGCGGCAGCGGGGTCAGACGCACCAGGCTGATGCCGGCGGCATCCATCAGACCGAGCGCTTCGTGCTGGGCCATGGCCAGGCAGAGCCGGTAGGCGCGTTGCGAGAGTTCGGCCTTGAGCGGAATGCCGGAGAGCGCGTTGATGGGGTTGTTGAGGTTGAGCAGGAGCTTGGACCAGAGCACCGCGGTCATGTCAGCCTGCAGCACCAGCGACAGGCCGGCGCGCTCGAACAAGGGCTGGAACACCGCCAGGCCGGGGTGCGCGGCGGCATCAAGATGCCCTTCCGAGCCCTGATGAAAGCGGCCCTGACCGTGTTGCACGACGTTGAAGGGCACCATGCCGGCGACGACACGGAAGGCCGGCAGGCCACGCTGGAGCACGTCGGCGTTCCCGAGGCCGTTCTGGAAGCTGAGCACCAGCGCATCCGGCTTGAGGATGCCGGCGAGCTCGCGCGCGGCGGCTTCGGTGCCGGCAGACTTGACCGTGACCAGCACGAGGTCAGCGTCAGCGGCGGCACGGGCGATGTCATCCGGCGCGCAGGCATAGCGGATGTCGCCGGCCGCGACACGCAGGTCGGCCCCCCGGAAGTCCGTGAGGTGCAGGCCATGCCGGCCGAGCTCATCCTGCATGCGAGGGCGGCCGATGAAGGTCACCGCCGTGCCGGTGGCGGCAAGACGACCGCCGAGATAACAGCCGATGCTGCCGGCACCGTAAATGCAGATGTTCATGCCCGCCATGCCCTTCCCCTCGTCTCAGTGCGCCGTTTGCGCACCGGAACGACGATACAGCTTTTCCATCACGAACAGCGGCCCGATAAGCAGGAACACCAGGTCATCCGCGAACGACGGCTTGGCGCCTTCGACCTGGTGGCCGTAGAACTGGCCGGCCCAGGCGGCGAGCCAGAAACCGGCACTGACCCAGAGCAGCGGGAGACCAGCGGACTGGATGGCGAGGATGCCCCAGACGCTGACCGCGAACCAGACCGTCATGGCGAGCAGGCTGCCCAGCGACATCACGGCGTAGAAGACCATGGCGGGGATGGCGAACAGCGTGGCGCCGTTGATCCAGGCGGCCATGTCGGCGCTCAGGCCCAGCCACTGGCCAAACGGGAGGCACCAGAGCAGACCGAGGCTGCAGAAGAAAATGATCGGGACGCAGATCACATGAATGATCTGGTTGGTCGGATTGCGGTGGCTTTTGCTGTATTCGGCGAGAAACTGCGACAGGTTTCGCATGGCATGGCGCCTCGGTTATGGTTGTGGCCGGCAGTGTGACAAGTGCCCGGCCTGAAATCTGTCAACCTGGCGACAGTTCCGGTGGTCACCGCAACCAACATGCCCCGCCACCCGGCGCCACCCACCACCGGACAGGACATGACCGATCCGAACAGCCTACTGAGCCACGCCATCGGCAGCAGCGAATGGTTCCGCGACCTGCCTGAAGGCGTGGTGGCCCAACTCGCCGAATGCGCGCTGCGCCGCCGTCTCGGTGATGGCGAGCGCCTGTTCGCCAAGGGTGATGCCGCCGATGGTCTCTACGGCGTCATCTCCGGTCGCGTGCGCATCAGCAGCCATGGCGCCGATGGACGCGAGCTGCTGATCAGTCTCTTCGAGCCCGGCGGCTGGTTCGGCGAGATCTCCATGTTCGATGGCCTGCCGCGCACGCATGATGCTTATGCCGTCGGCGCCACCGAGCTGCTGCTGATTCCGCGCGAACGTTTTCTCGCGCTGCTCGATGCCCGGCCAGCGCTGTATCCGCATTTCCTGCGCATGCTTTGCCGCAAGCTGCGGCGCAGTTTCGACTGGATCGAGTACGAAGCCTTCCTGCCCCTGCCCGCCCGCCTCAGCGCACGCTTGCTGGAACTCGCTGACGGCTATGGCGACGTCACGGCCGAGGGCGTGATGATTCGTCTGCATCTGCCGCAGGAGGAGCTGGGACGCATGCTCAATGTCTCGCGCCAGACCATCAGCAAGGAACTCAATGCACTGCGCGAGCGCGGCTGCATCTCGCTCGAATACGGGCGCGTGCTGATCCGCGACCGGGTGGCGCTGGAAGCGTTGGTGAAAGTGCCGGCAAAGCCCGCCGGCTGAGATTCGGCAAACTATCGCCCTGCATGCGCAGACGGCGGTTGTGACCAGAGCGGTCAGTGGCTAAGCTCGCGCTGTCATCAGCACACAACTTTCGGGGTATTCGTCATGCAGCGCCAGATTCTCGTCACCGGCGGCAACAGCGGCATCGGCCTGGAGATGGTCCGTGCCTTCATCGGCGCCGGCCATGAGGTCATGATCGCCGCGCGCGACCTGGGCAAGACCCTCGGCGTGATCCGCGCACTCGAGCAGGAAGTGCCCGGTGCCCGCCTGCACGGCGTCGCCCTGGATCTGGCCGACTTTGACAGCATCGATGCCGCGGCGCGCCAGGTCCTGACCACGCTGACCCAGCTCGATACCGTCATGCTCAATGCCGGCAGTTACACCAACGGTCTGCGCACCCAGGACAACGGGCTGGAAAGCATGATCGGCAGCATGCACTTCGGCCATTTCCGGCTCATGGAGCACCTGCTGCCGCAGCTGCGGGTGGCGGCACAGGCCCGTATCGTGGTGACCAGCTCGATCGCGCACTGGGCCGGGACCATCAACGAAACCAGCTTCCGCGACCCGTCGCGTCACTTCATGGACCTGCGGGCCTATGGCCAGGCCAAGCTGGCCAACCTGATCTATGCCCGCGAGCTGGCGCGCCGCACGCTGGGCAGCAACATCGTGGTCAACGCCTTCCACCCGGGCGGTGTCGCCACCGGGATCTGGCGCGAGCTGCCGCCGGCGGCCCAGAAGGTTGTCGACAAGATCATGCTGACCCCGGCCAAGGGTGCCGACACGGCCATCTGGCTGGCGCTGAGTGATGAGGCCACGGCGTTCAACGGCGAATATTTCGTCAAGCGCAAGCGTGCCATAAGCTCGCGCATCAGCCACAACCGCGACGTTGCGGCACGCCTGTGGGCGGTCAGCGAAGAAATCGCCGGACTCTGATCGCTGGCTGGTGCCCGCGCCGCCGGATGGCGGCGCACCACCGTCGCTTTCAGTGGGCGTGAGCCCAGGCCGCAGCCAGCTTGATCAGGGTATAGCGCACCGGCTTCAGCCAGTGGTGCGCATTCTGTGCCTTCTCCATCCTCTGCTCTCCCGTTGGCCAGCCAGTTTCAGGCCACACTGTCACTGACCACGGCCCGGCCGGCGATGGTGGGAATGAAACCCCGGTTTTCCGGGTTCAGCGCCTGCTGGAACATCTGACGACCGAGACGGTCGCGCCAGCGGCGCGTAACCGGCGCCAGGCCTAGCAGGCGATCGGCCGCGAAGGTCACGGCACTGCCGGCCAGCAGCGGCAATTTGTAGCGGGCCGGGGGAACCTCCATGTCATCGGCCACGCGGTCGCCGAGCATCAGCCGTGACAGCGCTGCCGCGCGATAAGCCATGATGGCCTTGAACCACTCGCCACCCGGCTGCTCCGCCATGATCTCGCGGCTGGCGCCGAACAGACCGCGCGTGAGCGCCACACTGTCAGCATCAGGCTGCATGTCGCTGGTGGCATAAAGCATGGCCATCAGTTCCAGACCTTCGCGGAACGTGCGCGGCTGCAAGTCCTCATCCACGCCCATTAGCCAGCAGATATACCGGTAGTAATGCATGATGGCTTCGCGCTCGGCCTGATCATAGACCAGGCCCTGAGCGGCGCAGCCGGCGATAAAGATCGCTGAAAATTCGAGCTGGGTGGCCACCATGTCGAGCTGCATGATGGGCTCGCCCCAGGCCTCGGCGCGCCAGTCCGGGCGCTGGCGCAGGCTGCCGCGGATGAAGGCATGCATCAGGCGCACGCGCACGGTGCTGCGGAACCCTTCGGAGTCGCGTGGCAGCGTCTCCGAGAGCGCGCAGTCGATGGTCCAGCGCGAAGTCTCGCTGAGGCGCTTCCTGGCACTGCCACCGAGATTGCCGGTCATGGCCAGCGGCTTCACGGCAGCATCGGCGGCATATCCGATCATGAGCGAGACCGACCCCAGCGCGGTGGTGCCGATCAGACCCGAGCGCAGCACGGCACGGGCGCCCTGGCGCATGAGCGCATCGTTGACCCAGTCAGGACGGCGCGCGATGTGACTGAAGAAAGCCAGAAACGGGGCCGGCGGGGCATCGAGACTGTCCAGCCCCTGCTCCAGTGCCTGCTGGAAAAGCTGCCAGCCGCCCTTGTTGGCATGAATCCATGCAGCCACCGCGTCCGCCAGCGGGTCGCCCTGCCACAGCGACTGCTTGAGCCGGACAAAGCGCGGATCTTCCGGGGTGATGCCAAAGGCCTTGAGCAGCAACGAGGGCTTTGGATCGCGCCAGCGGCTTGCGCTGCGCAGGCCGGCCAGCGGAGGCCGGTGCAAGGGGGCGGATGTCGCCGCCAGTGGCGAAACAGCTGTCATGGAAAGCTCCCGGGCAGAATGTCGTGACCATCAGGTCAGCGAAACTTAATACGAATCAGGATTCGCATTCAATTCGCATTCTGCCGGGAAGCCGGCACGGGCCACTCAGCCCTTGAGCGCTTTCTCGATATCCTTGGCGATATCTTCCGGCTTGGTGGTCGGGGCATAGCGGTCAATGATCTTGCCGTCGCGGCCGACCAGGAACTTGGTGAAATTCCATTTGATGGCCTTGCTGCCCAGCAGTCCCGGGGCTTCCGAGGTCAGGTGCTGGAACAGCGGGTGGGCGCCGGGACCGTTGACTTCGATCTTGGCGAACATCGGGAAGGTGACGCCGTAATCCATGGAACAGAAGCTGGCGATCTGCTGCTCGTCACCCGGATCCTGATTGAGGAACTGGTTGCAGGGGAATCCGAGCACGGCGAAACCCTGGTCCTTGTACTTTTCGTAGAGCGCCTCAAGACCGGTGAATTGCGGAGTGAAGCCACACTTGCTGGCGGTATTGACGATCAGGACAGCCTGGCCCTTGAAGTCCGCGAGGGCGCGCTCTTCACCGGTAATACTGCGAGCCGTGTATTCGTAGATATTCGCCATCATGTTTCTCCTTATATATTTCGCTGGCTTTCGTCGTTTGTCTGCTGAGCGGCCGCCGGATACATGACGCCGCCGAAAATCAGGGCTGTCGCGGCCGGTGCCGCAATGACAGCGAGTTGACACAGTAACGCAGTCCGGTCGGCTGCGGTCCGTCGCTGAAGACAT
This sequence comes from uncultured Paraperlucidibaca sp., assembly GCA_964511255.1. Taxonomy (GTDB): domain Bacteria; phylum Pseudomonadota; class Gammaproteobacteria; order Pseudomonadales; family Moraxellaceae; genus Perlucidibaca. The sequence goes on along the minus strand of CAZEEQ010000001.1, from coordinate 200,126 downwards.
GCCCGAGATGGGCGCCACAGGACTTGCAGACGATTTCCGTACGGATCATGCCATGACTGAGGTCACGATGCTCATCAATGACATCGTCGCTGGCGGCGGCGAAAAAGCTCGGCCAGCCGCAGCCGGAATCGAATTTGGCCAGGGCGTCGAACAAGGGTTCGCCGCAGCCACGGCAGACATAAGTGCCATCTTCCTTGCTGTTCCAGTACTGACCGGTATAAGGCCGCTCGGTGCCCTTCTGACGCATGACATGGAACTCTTCCGGTGTCAGCCGCTCGCGCCATTCGGCCTCGCTCAGGCGGGCCACCGACTTGTCTTCACTCATGACCGTACTCCTCGCTTCATCCAACGCCCGTTTGTTGACATTTTAATGGCGTCACAGGCCATGGGAAGTCCACACAACAAAAGCGTTTTGGCTACACTATGGTGCACATTCACCAGGGGCCGCCGCCCTTTTTGCGAGCACATCATGGAAATCACCAAATCCTCCAAGCTCAAAGATGTCTGCTATGACATTCGTGGTCCGGTCCTGAAAGCCGCCACCGCCATGGAGGAGCAGGGTCACCGGATCATCAAGCTGAATATCGGCAACCCGGCACCCTTCGGCTTCGAGGCGCCGCAGGAAATCCTGTCAGACGTCATCACCAACCTGCCGAATGCCGTCGGCTACTGTGATTCCAAGGGACTGTTCGCGGCGCGCAAGGCCATCGTCCATTATTACCAGACCAAGGGACTGCTGGGGGTCGATGTCGGCGACATCTACATCGGCAACGGCGTATCCGAGCTGATTGTCATGGCCATGCAGGCGCTGCTCGACGGTGGCGATGAAATGCTGGTGCCGGCCCCGGACTATCCGCTCTGGACCGCTGCCGTGAACCTCGCCGGCGGCAAGGCCGTTCACTATTTGTGCGACGAAGCGCAAGGCTGGTTCCCCGATCTTGCCGATATCGAACGCAAAATCACAGCGAACACGCGCGGTATTGTGGTGATCAACCCCAACAATCCGACCGGCGCCGTCTATTCGAAGGATGTGCTCGAAGGCATCGTCGCCCTCGCCCGCAAGCACGGGCTGATCATTTTCGCCGACGAGATCTACGACAAGATCCTGTACGACGAAGCGCAGCACACCTCCATCGCCACACTGGCGCCGGACCTGCTCTGCATCACGTTCAACGGCCTGTCAAAAAGCTACCGCGTGGCCGGCTTCCGCTCCGGCTGGCTCATGGTCAGCGGCGCCAAGGCCTCGGCGAAGGACTACATCGAAGGCCTGGACATGCTGGCTTCCATGCGCCTCTGCGCCAACGTGCAGGCCCAGTTCGCGATCCAGACCGCGCTCGGCGGCTACCAGAGCATCAACGACCTGATCCGCCCGGGCGGACGCCTCTATGAGCAGCGTGAGCTGGCGCATCAGTTGCTGACCGCGATTCCGGGCGTGACCTGCGTGAAGCCGCAGGGGGCGCTTTACCTGTTCCCGCGCCTCGACCCCAAGGTCTACCCGATCAGCAACGACCAGGCGTTCATTCTTGAGTTCCTCAAGGCCGAAAAGGTCCTGCTGGTTCAGGGCACGGGTTTCAACTGGCCGGCACATGACCATTTCCGTGTGGTGTTTCTGCCGCACCGCGAAGAGCTGATCGAGGCCATCAGCCGTCTGGCGCGCTTCCTCGAAAGCTATCGCAAACGTCATGGCACCGATGTCGCGAACGCAAGTCTTGAGGCTGAAGACTTGAAATAGTCATCCATCGTCCTTACTTTATCTCATGACAATCAACTACGGAGCCTGAAAGCCCATGTTACGCATCGTCCTGTTTTTGCTGACCAACCTGGCTGTTATGTTGGTGGCCGGGATCGTCCTCAGCCTGCTCGGAGTCGGCGCGACTCACGGCGCCGGCAATACCTTGCAGCTGGGCAACCTGCTGGTGGTCTGCTTCGTCTTCGGCTCGGTCGGCTCGCTGATCTCGCTGTTTCTGTCGAAGTGGATGGCCAAGCGCTCCATGGGCGTGGAACTGATCGAATCGCCGCGCACGGGTGAAGAGCGCTGGCTGCTCGACACCGTGGCCGAAATGTCCCAGAAAGCCGGCATCAAGATGCCGGAAGTCGGCATTTTCCCGAGCTATCAGTCCAACGCCTTCGCCACCGGCTGGAACAAGAACGACGCCCTCGTCGCCGTGTCCTCCGGCCTGCTGCAGCGCATGAGCAAGGATGAAGTGCGTGCCGTGCTGGGTCACGAGATCGGTCACGTGGCCAACGGCGACATGGTCACCCTCGCCCTCATCCAGGGTGTGGTCAACGCTTTCGTCATGTTCTTCTCGCGCATCATCGGCAATTTTGTCGACCGCGTGGTGTTCAAGAACGAAGAAGGCCCGGGCATTGCCTACTATGTCACCAGTATCGTGGCCGACATCGTGCTGGGCATTCTCGCTTCGACCATCGTCATGTACTTCTCGCGTTACCGCGAATTCCGTGCCGATGAAGCCGGCGCCCGACTGGCCGGCCGTCAGTCCATGATCAACGCCCTGCGCGCCTTGCAGCGTGAACATGAAGTGCCGGACCAGATGCCGGCTGAAATGACCGCCATGGCCATCACCACCGGCAAGCGTGAAGGTTTCACCTTCGCATCGCTGTTCATGTCGCACCCGCCGCTGGAAAAGCGTATCGAAGCCCTGCAGCAGCTGCAGATCGCCTGATACGTCCTGTCTCGGCAGGAACAAAAAGCCCGCGTCATCGCGGGCTTTTTTATGGCGGACTGGTGTGCAGACCGGTCACTTCGGCTGACGCACCTTCGCCGGCGCCTTCAGGGCCTGCTGCAGCACCGGCCAGGCATTGTCGAGCAGTGTCAGCTGCGCCTTGGCATTGGGATGGATGCCATCGGCCTGCATCAGCGCGTGCACACCGCCGACGCCTTCCAGCAGAAAGGGCAACAAAGCCGCCTGACGCGCGGCGGCGACATCCCGGAAGACCTGTTCGAAAGCCCGTGTATACGCCTTGCCGTAGTTGGGCGGAATCCGCATGCCCAGCAGCAGCGGCTTCGCACCCGCCTGCTGCGTCAGGCGCACCATGGCCTCGAGGTTGCCGCGCATGAGTGCCGGCGGCTGCCCGCGCAGACCATCATTGCCCCCCAGCTCGATGACCACGATATCCGGCTTGTGCTTCGCCAGCAGTGCCGGCAGCCGCGTCAGCCCCCCCTGAGTGGTCTCTCCACTGACACTGGCATTGATGACCTGATGATGACCCGGCGCCTGCCGCTGCAGGCGATCCGCCAGAAGACTGACCCAGCCTTGACGAATTTCCAGCCCGTAGGCGGCGCTGATACTATCCCCGACAACCAGGATGCTGGCGGCCGATGCCGAAGTGGCACCTGCCAGCAGAATTGCCCCGCACACACCATAGACCCAGGACCGCATGACAACTGACTCCTCCCGTATGACCGGCGTTTTGCTGGAAACTCGCGACCTGCACCAGTCGGTGACCACACAGGATGGCGAGCTGGTCATACTGCATGACATCAGCCTGCGCATCAAACCCCGGGAAACCGTCGCCATCGTCGGCAGCTCGGGCTCCGGCAAGTCAACCTTGCTGGGTTTGCTGGCCGGACTCGATACCGCGACCCGCGGACAAGTGCTGTTGCAGGGCCAGGACCTCGCCACGCTTGACGAGGATCAGCGCGCGACACTGCGCCGGCAGCAGATCGGCTTCGTATTCCAGAACTTCCAGCTGCTGCCGCATCTGAGCGCGCAGGAAAATGTCATGCTGCCGCTGGAACTGGCCGGCCTCCCTGCCGCCGCCCCTGCGCGCCAGTGGCTGCAGCGTGTCGGCCTCGGTGAGCGCTGCCGGCACACGCCGCGACAACTCTCCGGCGGCGAACAGCAGCGGGTCGCCATTGCACGAGCTTTCGCCAGCCAGCCACAGGTCCTGCTGGCCGATGAGCCCACCGGCAATCTTGACCGGGGCACCGGCGGACAGATCATCGACCTGCTGTTCGAAGTCAACGCCTCGGCCGGAACCACCCTGGTGCTGGTGACCCATGACGAAGCCCTGGCAGCGCGCTGCCAGCGGCGCCTGCGCCTGGAAGCCGGACGCTTGCTGGAGTCGAACTGATGGCGCTGGCCTGGCGACTGCTCTGGCGCGATGCCCGTCACGGTGAAATCTGGCTGCTGCTGAGCGCACTCATCCTGGCGGTGGCCGCGACCACCAGCCTGCGCTTCTTCAGCGCCAGTCTGGAACAGGGCCTCAAGCGGCAGGCCGCCAGCCTCATCGCTGCTGACCTCGTGCTCAGCTCCAGCCGCCCGCTGCGCTCCGAAGCGCGCGCGCTGGCGGATGCGCAAGGCTTGCGTCAGGCCGAAGTCAACGAATTTTCCAGCATGGTTCAGCATGGCGATGATTTTCAGCTGGCATCGGTCAAGGCCGTCAGCAGCGGCTACCCGCTGCGGGGAGCACTGCAGGCGCGTGATGCCGGCGGACCGCGCCGGCCAGCCGGCTTGCCGCAACCCGGCAGCATTTGGCTGGATGAACGTCTGGCCGGGCTGCTGAAGGTCAGCCCCGGTGACCCGGTGCAGGTCGGCGAACTGACCCTGACGGTCAGCGCGCTGCTCACGGCGGAGCCCGATCGTGGGGGCAATTTCTCGGCCTTCGCGCCGCGCGCCCTCATGAACCTGGCCGATGTCGGCCCGGCCGGCATCATCCAGCCTGGCTCACGCGTGCAGTACCGCCTTCTGCTGGCAGGGCCGGAGACTGCGGTCGCCGGCTTCGTCGCCGGCATGAAACCCCGCCTGGCCAGCGGGGAAAAGCTGCTGGATGTCGCCGGTGGCCGCCCCGAAATCGGCGGTCCACTGACCCGCGCCAGTGACTACCTCAGTCTCGCCGCGATTGCCGCCGTGGTGCTGGCCGGCGTCGCGGTGGCCCTCACCGCACGCCGCTATGCTGAGCGTCACTATGACGCCATCGCCCTGATGCGTTGCTTGGGGGCCCGCCAGAGCAGCATCCAGGGCCTCTACGCCCGTCAGCTGGTCATGCTCTGGCTGGCAGCTGTCAGCATCGGCGGTCTGCTCGGCGCCCTTGCCTCACGCCTGCTGCTCGCCCTGTTGCAGGATTTGCTGCCCACAGCCGGCCTCGGCTTTGCCTGGCAGCGTCCGCTGCTCACCGGCCTCGCCACCGCTACCCTGACACTGACCGGGTTTGCCCTGCCGGCTTTTGTCGCGCTGTTTCGGGTATCCCCACTGCGCATTTTACGGCGCGAGCTGGCACCTGCCTCGCTGTCACTGCTGGCCGTGACCGCTCTGGCGCTGCTCGCGCTCTTCGTGCTGCTGGCACTGGAAACCGGCCGCTGGCAACTGACCCTGATGGTGGTCATGGGCGGCGCTGCGCTGGCCGCACTCGCGGGCTGGCTGCTGCACGCCCTGCTCGGGCTCCTGCGCCGTCGTCTGAACGGCCGCCCTCTCGATGGCTGGCAGTCTGGCGTTCGCGAGCTCTGGCGCAATCCGACCGCTACTGTTGCGCAGATACTGGGTTTTTCCATCGGCATGACCGCCATGCTGCTGGTCACCAGTCTGCGCGGCGAGCTCCTCTCCGCCTGGCAGGATAAACTGCCGGCGGATGCCCCCAACCAGTTCGCACTCGGCATTCCGGCCAGCGAACAAGAGGCATTCCGGGCCACTTTGGGCGATGCCGGCCTGCGTGATGCCGGCCTTTATCCGGTGATACGCGGACGTCTCACCGCCATCAACGGGCAGCCGGTACAGCAGGCCGTCAGCAAGGATGACGAAGGCCCGCGTGACGAAGCGCTCAACCGCGAACTCAACCTCACCACTGCCACGGTACTGCCGGCCGGCAACACGCTATTGGCCGGCGACTGGTGGCAGGGTGCGGTGAACGGCCCGGTCTGGCCGGTATCGGTCGAGGAAAGGCTGGCGAAACGCCTTGGCATGGGCCTGGGTGACCGGCTGCACTTCACCCTCGCCGAGGGCGATCTCGAAGCCCGTGTCAGCAGCCTGCGCAAAGTCGACTGGGACAGCTTCCAGCCCAATTTCTACATGGTCTTCCCAACGGCGGCGCTGGAAGGCTTCCCGGCCAGTTACCTGACCGCCTTTCATGTTCCGGCCGATCGCCGCAACGTGCTCAACACCCTAGTACAGCGTTTTCCCAGCGTGATACTGATTGATGTCGACGCCATCATGCGCCAGGTCCGCAGCCTGCTGGACCAGGTTTCACGCGCCATTGAGGTCGTTCTGCTCTTCGTGCTGGCGGCCGGGGTGCTGGTCCTGCTGGCCTGCGTCGCCGCCAGTCTCGACAGCCGCCGGCGCGAAGCCGCACTGCTGCGCGCCCTGGGCGCCGGGCGACGCCAGCTGCAACAGCGTCTGGGCAGCGAAATGCTGCTGCTCGGCGCCATCTCGGGCGGGGTTGCCGTCGTGCTCACCGAACTGATCGCCGCCGGGCTCTATGTCAGCGTGCTGGATCTGCCCCCGGTGGCTCACTATCGGCTCTGGCTGTTGACACCCCTGTTCGGCGCCTTGCTCACCGGCACGGCGGGCCTGCTGGGCACACGTCGGGTCTGGACGGTTTCGCCGGGGGTGGTGCTGCGCGAGCTTTGAGCGGACGCAGGGCCGCTGCCACCCCTGGCCAGGCATTGGCCAACACCCGCGGCTGTGCGGCGACATTGGGATGCAGACCATCCCACTGCAACAACGGCGCCTTGCCGCTGATGCCATCCAGCAGCGAGGGCACCAGCGGCGCCTTGGCCTGCCGGCTGACACCGGCATACATCTGCGCCAGCGTCACGGCATCAACCTTGTTGAACTGCGGCGGCACCACCACCCCCAGCACCACCACACGGGCACCGGCGGCGCGTGACAACCCGGTCAAGCGCTCGAAATTGTCACGGATCAGCGCCATGGGCTGACCTTGCAGCGCATCATTGCCGCCCAGCTCGATCACCACCAGATCCGGCTTGTGTGCCGCCAACAGCGCCGGCAGGCGCACCAGGGCGCCGGTCGTGCTTTCACCACTGATACTGGCGTTGATGACCTGATGCCGGCCGGGGGCCAGTGCCTGCAGACGCACATCCAGCAGATGGACCCAGCCTTCGGTCGGCTTCATGTTGTGCGCCGAACTGAGGCTGTCACCGAGCACCAGAATGCGATCCGCCGAGGCCGTGGACGCCAGCGTCAGCAGCGCAAAGAAGAGATAAACAACCGTTAGCCGCATGCCATCGCTCCGCAAAGTCAGTGGCTATGTTGCCTCAGATACGGGTGCAGAAAAACCCGGACCCGCGCAGTACGCCGGTCCGGATTCTGGCTCAGCCCAGTGCCGGATAGTCTGTGTAGCCCTCGGCACCGCCGCCATAGAACAGCTCCGGACGCTGCTCGTTGAGCGGCGCCTGCTGCTGCAGACGTTCAACCAGGTCAGGATTGGCGATGTAAGGGCGACCAAAGGCAGCGGCATCGATCAGTCCCTTGTCGAGCAGGTCCTGCGCCTTTTCCGGGGTGTAATTGCCGGCACCAATGATGACGCCCGGGAAACGCGCACGCAGGGCACGACGGAAGCCGTCTTCCAGCTTGGGGCCACCCGCCCAGTCCGGCTCGGACAGGTGCAGATACGCAATGCCGCGCTGATGGAATTGCTCGGCGAGGTAGTAACCCATGGCCTCACCCTCGGCATCACCAAGGGCATTGAAGTTGCCGATCGGCGAGATGCGGATGCCGACACGACCCGGCTCCCAGGCGCCAATCACGGCATCCAGCACTTCCAGCGTCAGGCGCGCACGGTTTTCCAGCGAACCGCCGTACTGATCCGTGCGCTGGTTGCTTTCGGCCGACTGAAACTGCTGCAGCAGATAACCATGGGCGCCATGCACTTCGACCAGGTCAAAGCCGGCATCGCGTGCGTTGCGGGTGGCCTGGACATAGGACTCGAGCAAAGTCGGCATTTCTGCCAGCGTCAGTGGACGCGGTACCGAAGTCGGTACGCGCTCGGGACGGCCATCGGCACCCAACACCGTGGTCTTGGTCAGCGCCGGCAGATCGGAAGCCGACACCGGCGCTTCGCCGTTCGGCTGCAGACTGCTGTGCGAGATACGTCCGACATGCCAGAGCTGCAGCGCGATACGGCCACCAGCCTGATGCACGACATCGGTCACCTGCTGCCAGCCGGCAGTCTGCTCGGCACTGTAGATGCCCGGCGTCTGCATATAGCCCTTGCCCTGGGGCGAGACCTGCGACGCTTCGGTGATGATCAGGCCGGCACTGGCGCGCTGACGGTAATATTCGGCAATCAGCGGCGTCGGCACATCACCGGGGGCCGCGCGCATGCGCGTCAGCGGTGCCATCACGACACGATTGGGCAGTTCGACAGCGCCCAGCGTCAGCGGGCTGAAAAGTGTTTGACTCATGATGACCTCTGTTCTCCTGACGGCCTAAGTAGACCAGTCGTCTAGTTAAAACGCAAAAAAATTTGCCGCGCTCGGGCCTCACTCAGCCCTGCGCTGGCCCCTGCAACCACAACTCCGTCTGCTGCAAGGCGCGCTGTAACGGCGCCGGCGAGCGCTGCACCTTGGTCAACAGCTCGGCACCCACCCAGAGCTGGTACAACGACTCGGCCAGGGCATCCGGGGTCAGCTGCGGGTTGAGCGAACCATCCTGCTGGCCGATCACGATGGTCTGCGCGAGACGCTGCTGGATACGCTGCATGCCAGCCACCAGCGCTTCGCGCATGGATTCGGACATGTCCGACACTTCCGCGGACAGCTTCACTGCCAGGCAGGCCTGCTGGCACTGGGGCTTGAGCGGTTGAGCCTTGGCGTCGGCGTCGCCATGGCGCGCGGCCCAGCGACGGAAATAATTGATCAGACGCAGACGGCCACGACCCGGACCCTCCAGCAGCAGATGCTGCAGCTCCTGATCGTAGCGCTCGAAGTAGCGCACCAGCATATCGGTGCCGAAGCCTTCCTTGGAGCGGAAGTAATGATAGAACGACCCCTTGGGCACACCCGCCTCGGCCAGGATTTCCGACAACCCGACGCCGGCAAATCCCTTGCCCCGGATCACGGCTTCGCCGGTGGCCAGGAGGTGTTCGCGGGTATCGTCGAATTCACGGGGTCTGTTCATGAAACGGATACTACTAGACCGGTCGTCTAGTGGCAATACCCCTAACGGCAGCTCATCTTCCAGGCGTTCCAGGCGGCCGGGCCGCGCTCAGCCCTTGACCGCGTAGAGTACCTGCTGCTGATAACCCGTGGTGATGGACCAGAGGCCGGACCACTCGCGATCCAGTTCGGCATCGCCGGTATCGAGGCGCAGCGGCCGCGAATCCAGGGCTTCGAGTTTGCCTTGCGTGGCCAGCACGCAAAGGGCCTCGCGACCCAGATGCCGAAGCAGCGCCGGTGACAGTTGCTGGTTGCCGCGCCCGATCAGGCTGCCCTGCCCGCCCGTGGGCGTGATGACCACGGTCAGCCCTTCGGCGTGGGCAGCAGCCAGCAGGCCGACGGCATCGGCATCGGCCTGCAAAAGCTCGCCATCCCGCACAAGATCAAAGCCCAGCAGGGTGTTAGGCAGGCCCAGCGCCTGCATGACCGCCGCCACCGTGGTGCCCGGCCCGAAGGCGTAAGTCCGCCCCGGAACCATCGCTTCGACGAAACCGGCGGCCATGTCGGCCACCACCAGCGCCTCGACCTCGCGACCGGAACATTTCACCTGCTGCAGATAGCGTGCCTCGACCGGTACCCGCATTTCGCCGTAATGACGCGCCCGCACGCGGCCGGCGCGCACCTCCTGCTCATCGATATCACGCACTTCGGCCACATCGAGCGTGACCCAATGCCCGGCCAGCAGCTCGGCGAGCAAGGCCGCCGCCGCCTGGGGATTGATGGCGAAGACGCCGGAATGCATTTTCACGCCGGCCGGGATGCCCAGCACCGGGACCGTGAGCCCGACCGCCGCACAAATATCACGCGCGGTGCCATCGCCTCCGGCAAACAGCAGGATGTCGATGCCGGCGGCCTGCAAAGCCCTGGCGGCCGCCTGGGTATCGGCCGCCGTGCTGGGCCTGGCCGCGGTCAGCGGGAGAATTTCCGCAGGCTGTCCGAGTTGTTGCAAAACCACTTCGCCCAGTTCGCCTGCCACGGACACCACACGCAGCCGCGCAAGGTTATCGGCCGCTGTTCTGCGCAAGGCCTCCCAGACAGCGACCACCCGCTGCTGGGCCCGGCAGTCACCCCGCAAAGCCTGTATTTGCAGGCTTTCGCGCAGTTCCGGTGGCAGTTCATCACTGCCCTTGAGCGCTGCAGGCCCCCCGGCTCCCGCATAGGGATTGATGATCAGACCCAGCGTCAGCAACGGCTCTGAAACACTCTGAAATGATTTCATAGTTGGTTACACATTACACAGGAAAGTACGCGACTCAGGGATTGCCGCTGACTATATTGAACTCAAGGAAAGGCGCACCAAGGGGTTCGCCAGGCACTTGAAGCAGCCGCTGGCTGCAACTGAGGTAGAACATGGCTAACCTGGAAATGAGCATGAACGAGAAGCTGCAGACGAGCAATCCGTTTCAGTTCGCCATTCTGGTCGATGATCAGGGTCGTGAAATCGCGATCACTGAAGAAATGATCCAGCAGGCCTGCGCCGACCTCGCCAAGCGCTGCCAGTATCCGACCGCCCGCAAGGCTGCCTGATCGCGCCGTTCCTGCCCGGACCGGCGCATCCGCGCCGGCCCCCGCTGCGGCCATCGTGCCGCAGCCATTCGTTACTACCCTGCCGAACCCGTTGTTGCCCCGTCGCCAGAACCGGATAGCATGCCGGTGGCGAGCATGTCGACCATCCGCTCAATCAGCCTGTCATCGGCAAACGTCTCCGGCTTGACCACCCAGGCCAGCATCAGGCCGTCGACCAGCGCGCACCAGAAAATCGCCATCATGCCCGGATCCAGCGCGGGATCGGCAAGACCACACTGCTGCATCTGTTCCACCGCCTGACGCGCAACCTGACGACTGAAATCGCTGAGCTGACTCAGACGCGCCGCCATCTCGGCATCGCGGGACTGTGCCAGGAACTCAAGCAGCAGCCGCGGCCAGTCGGCGTCCTCGCGAAAACGACTGAGCGTATCGCGAAACAGCAGATACAAGGCCCGTTTGCGGCCCGCCGCGTCCGATATCGTCGCCGCCTGGGCGATGTCACCGGGCAAAGGCGTGGCATGACGCTGGAAACGGCTTTCGAGCAGGGAAAAAACAGGTCGTTCTTGCTGCTGAAGTGCCAGTAGATGGCGCCTTTGGTCAGCCCCGCCTCCGCCGCGATCTCATCCAGGCTGGCGCGCTGAAAACCTTTGCGCGCAAACACGCGCACAGCCGCAACGACTATGCGCTCGCGACTGTCGGCGCGAATGCCGGAAACGTTTCCCGACGCCTCGGATGGTGATGTCATGCAGCGGAACCAGCTTGGCAACATACCGCTGAGTATGCCATGAAACCCTTGCCGCCCGCAGCCCGCCAGCTGTCAGATCAGCCTTCTGTCGCCTCAGGCGCCGGCCACAACGCATAGCCGGCTGTTTGCGTGACCGCTTCCTGACCGGCACTCACGACCTGGATCTGGAGATCCACCCGGCCCTTGCCACGGGCCGCCATGCGATCGCGCAACTGTTGCATCACCGGCTCGTCCGGCAACGTCGCCGTAGCCTCGAAGACCGCCGCGATGGGAAAGCGATAGCGCATCTCGGAATGGTAGACCGCGACCTGGCAGGGGCCGACCTGCGCCCGCCCCCACAATGTCAGCAAGGCCCAGCCGGTGACGGTGGACAGACTGGCGATGGCACCGGCAAATGCCGTGCCCTTGTCGTTGCGATTCGGCGCCAGCGGCGCCCGCAGCGTCAGTGAGCGGCCATCGCAGGCGGCGACCTCCAGCGCCATGAAGGCGATCAGCGGCATGTCGTCGCGCATTTCAGCCAACAAGGCCTGGGCGCGCTGCAATTCGCTCATGTCGCCGGCGTCCAGGCCTGCCAGAGCGACTCCGGGGCGGCGGGCGCGGCCTTGCTGCCCTGCGCGGTACCGACATAGATAAAGCCGCCGATATGCTCATGGGCGCTGAGGCCGAGCCCTGCGCGCACCCCGTCGTGCGCGGCAACATCCCCGGTGCGCCACATGGCAGCGAAGCCTTCTTCATGCAGCGCCAGCAGGCAGTTCTGCACCGATGCACCGAGACTGAGCCACTGCTCCCAGTCCGGCACGGTCGGATGATCATGAAGCGACAGGATCGCGACGAGAATCATCGGCGCGCGCAACGGCATCTGGCGCAGCTTGGCGGCATCTGCTTCGGCACGTGCCGGATCACTGCTGGCGATGGCCCGCAGGAAGAGCTCGCCGAGCGCCGCGCGGGCATCACCGCTGATCACCAGATAGCGCCAGGGCCGCAGCAGACGATGATCGGGGGCACGTCCGGCGGCCGCGAAAATGCGTTCCAGTGCGGCTGTGTCGGGCACCGGCAAAGCCAGTTGCGGCAACGAGCGGCGGTTGTGAATGACGTCGTAGAGCTGCATGCGAGGATGGTCCTCAGATAGAAATCCAGGCCGCTAGCATGCCACAAGCGGTCAGCCGGCGCGCATCCCGACATCGACGCCACCGGCATCGCGCGCATGCAACTGCTGCAAGCCCGCCAGCGCCTGCTCAGCCTCCTGCACCAGCCGTGTCATCAGCTCGGCGCACGATGGCACATCGTCAATCAGGCCCTGAGCCTGACCGATCAGCTGCACGCCCTGCTCATGATTGCCATCCTCGATCGCCGTCCGGATACGCTCGACCGCCGCGCCGAAAAAGCTGAGCTGCAGCGTGGCGGTGAAGCCCTGCTCGCGGAAATTGCGCCAGACCTGCGCCAGCGGCGTATTCTGATGCCGCATGAGCAGCCAGGATTGCCAGAGCGCGCGCCACAGCGTGAGCGGCTTGCGGGTGACCTCAACCGCGGTCGGCGTGCGCATGATGCGACAGGGCAGACCATCGAAATTGCGCGTGTAGAGCGTCTCATCCACTGATTTCGTCAGAATCAGGTCGCGTGTCTTCTGATGCACCGGACTCTCCCGGGTCATGGCCCAGCGCGTGCCCATGGCAATGGCATCCGCGCCAATCGCCAGCGCTGCGACCAGGCCACCCCCATTGGCAAAGCCGCCGGCCGCGATGATCGGCAGCGAGGACACCTTGCGGATGGCCGGCACCAGCACCAGCGAGGTCACTTCCCCGCCATGCGCGGCGGCCTCGTGACCGGTCACGATGAGCCCGTCGGCGCCGTCACGCTCGGCCGCAATGGCATGGCGTTCGGTCACTACCGTCGCCAGCACCTTGCCGCCATAGGCATGGGCGCGCTCGCACAGCCAATCGCCCTTGCCCAGCGAGAAATTGATCACCGGGACTTTTTCTTCCAGCGCCACCTCGGCATTCTCCTGGGCGCCGGGCATCATCAGCGCCAGACCGATACCAAAAGGCTTGCTGGTCAGTGACCGGGCCTTGCGGATTTCAGCCCGCGCCTGCGCCGGCGTGAGATGACCGATCTGAATCAGCCCCAGACCGCCGGCATTGCTGACCGCCGCCGCCAGCTCGGCATTCGACACATAGGTCATGCCGGAGCAGATGAAAGGATGCTCAATGCCCAGCAGGCTCGTGATACGGGTGTCCCAGCTCATCATTCTGACTCCGTGAGCGCAGCGGCATGCCAGCCGCCAGAACGGGTCGACAGCCAGTTCGTGCTGATCGCCCAGGTAGTATGAGCAGCCTTGCCGCCCGTCAATACGCCGGCATGGCCGCCCGGCACGACCTGAAAGGTCTTGTCTTGTGAACTCACCACATCCATCACGGCCTCAGCCGCCGGAATCGGGACAATCGCGTCATTATCGCCGGAGAAAGCCAGAAGATTGGCTTTTATGTCAGCAAAATCCGCCAGCTCGCCACACACCCTGAAGCGTCCCCGCATCATCTGGTTGAACAAGCCCAGGTCACGCATCAGGGCCAGTACCGCACCCCCCGGATAATCCGGCATGTTGGTGAACCACTCATTCATGGTCATGTAGCGTGCGACATAGTCATCATCGCCGAGGTTGCGCAACAGCTCGACATAGCTCGTCACGGTCGCCATCGGGTTGCTCATCCTGAACAGGAACGAGAGCACCGGGCCGGGGATGTGAAAAAGACTGTCATCAAGGTTGTCGAGCCGGAAGCCCGTCAGTTTGCGCACCAGATGCGCCGGCCCCTCGATCAGCGCCGACAGCCGCCCGCCCACGCTCTTGTGCATATCCACCGGGCTGGCAATCGTGACCAGATTGGTCACCTCCTCATCCCGGCTGAACGCCAGATACAGCAGGCACAGCAAACCACCCATGCAATAGCCCAGCATGGACAGCTCGCGGCTGCCGCTGTGGGCCCGGATCGTTTTCATGGCCAGCGGCAGCCAGTGCCCGACGTAGGTATCAAGGCTCAGGTGCTTGTCGTCACGGGTGGGGGCGCCCCAGTCCACGAGATAGACATCGTGGCCGTGTGCCAGGAAGTAGCGCACCAGACTGCGGTCTGCCATGAGATCGAAGATCCAGGCGAACACCCCCAGCGGCGGCACCATGACCAGCGGGATGCGGTAGCGCCGGGGCTGCACCGGCAGGACCTGCCCGTCAATGGTGATATCGCGCTGCGCCAGGGCATGGTAATGACGTACCGACATCAGCCCATCGCGCAGGATGATGTCGTAATCCGTCTGGTCCTGCAGCAGGTAGCGCTGTTTGTTGCGCGTGCGTCCGACGAAGTTGCGGGCAAAGGCGACGCTGGTGTCGCCCAGTTGCCGGGCGCGGCTCAAGAGCCCCGGACGAGGCATGCACTATCTCCCGAATGACTGCATGGTCCGGAATATGCCATAGATTGTCAGCGCGCTCTGTGGCTCAAGGTGACAAAGCCCTTGGCCAAAAGTGACAAATCATGCCGGGAATGCGCATCAGTACGGCCCGCCGCACAGGCCTGCCCCTCTGCACGGCAAAGACAACGCTGACTACAATAGTCCAAGGCGGGCAAGACGCCGCCACCCCATCGGAACACGGAGCGCAATATGAAATACCTGCACACCATGGTGCGTGTCGGCAACCTGAATGAGTCACTCAAATTCTATCGTGACGCCCTCGGACTTGAGGTCTGCCGCAGCAAGGACTTCCCGGCCGGCCGCTTCACGCTGGTCTATCTGGCCGCACCTGGCGACCATGAGGCCCAGATCGAACTGACCCACAACTGGGATCAGGATGCCTACACCGGCGGGCGCAGTTTCGGCCATGTCGCCTACGAGGTCGACAACATCTATGCCCTCTGCGAGCGGCTGCAGCAACACGGCGTCATCATCAATCGGCCGCCGCGTGATGGTCACATGGCCTTTGTGCGCTCGCCCGACGGCATCTCCATCGAACTGCTGCAGCGTGGTGAGGCCCTGCCGGCCATGGAGCCCTGGCAGTCCATGGCCAATGTCGGGGAGTGGTGATCACCCCGCACTACCCCACATACAGCGCCACCACGGTCAGTAGCTGCTCGCGCAGCCAGCGCAACCCCACCGACAGCTCCTGCTGGCGGTGCCAGATCATGCTCACCTGCACACCCGGCATCATGGTCGGCAAAGGCGCGATCTCGAGAGCATGGTCTGGCGAGCAGCGCTCCGCCAACAGACGCGGCACCGTACCCAGCAGGTCGGAGCCGGCCACGATAGCCGGGATGGCCAGGTAGTTGGGCACATGCAAACGCACCTGGCGGCGCACGCGCGCAGAGCCCAGCACGATTTCCAGCGGTGAGCCGCGGCCGGCGCGCGGCAGGATCGAGACATGCTGGCCGTCTTCGTAGCCGGCCAGTGTCAGTCCGCCGGTGAATGCCGGATGCCCTGCCCGCCCGATCACCACCAGCTCTTCCTCCCGCATGGGCTGGTAGCAGAGGTCGGCATCATCGAAATGCAGGTAGTCGATCGCCAGATGCAGCTCGCCTGTCGCCAGCCGTTTCGGCAGCGTATCGGCATCGTCGGGATGCACCGACAGCACAACCCGCGGCGCCACCGCCTGCAGATGCGCCAGCAGCGCCGGCAACAAGCTGACCTGGCCATAATCATTCATGGACAGACGAAAAACATGCTCGGCCTGTACATCAAACGACTGCTGCGGCCCGAGGCCGACCTGCAGCACATGCAATGCCTGTCGCACCGGGACATGCAGCGCCAGGGCCTGCGCCGTCGGCACCATGCCACGCGCCGTACGTGTGAACAGCGCCTCGCCCAGCTGCGCGCGCAGACGCGCCAGCGCATTGCTGACCGCCGGTTGGCTCATGTGCAGGCGCAACGCCGCCCGAGACAGGTTCTGCTCCTGTATCAGGGCGTCGAATACCAGCAGCAGATTCAGGTCAATCTGACGCAAATTTGTTATCACGAATAATGCTCATCACAAATATCCATTATCTGAATAATGATTCGCACCCTAGACTGCTGTCAATCAAGACGGAGACTGCTCGTCATGCACCACGACACGCCGGCCTTTCGCGCTCGCTACCGGGCGAGCATCAACCTGCGTTACAACCCCTGGCTGCATGGCGGATTTGTGCTGGTGTATGGTCTGGCCAGCCTCGCCTTCTTCTGCCGCCAGATTGATTCGGCCAGTGCCCTCGAATGGCTGACCGTACCGCTGACCCTGGTCTTCTTCAGCTGGGGCGAGTACCACGTGCACAAGGGCCTAGGGCACCACAAGCACCGCCTCGGCGCACTGTTCTACAAGCGCCACACGGGCGATCACCACAGCTTCTTTGTGGCGGGACAGATGCAATACGAACAGGCGCGCGACTGGCGGGTAATCCTGTTTCCAGCCTTGCTGGTCGTGCTCTACAGTCTGGGGCAGCTGGCCGCCTGGGCTCTGCTGTCGCGCCTCAATGGCCATGTCGCCGCCCTGTTCGCCGCGACCATGATGCTGGGCTATCTGAGCTACGAGATCTTTCATGCCTGCGAGCATCTGCCGGACAGCCACCCACTGGCACGGCTGCCATGGATACGCCATATGCGCCATCTGCACGCACTGCATCACCGCCGGGACCTGATGCAGACACACAATTTCAGCATCGTGTTCCCGCTCATGGACTGGCTGCATGGCACGCTGTACTGGGAACCGCTTAACCGGAGGGAGTACACATGACCGTCATGCAGTGCCCTCGAATACGATTTCAGAATGGTCGCGAAACAAGTCATCACAACGGAGCAGTTCGCATGAGTACGTCAAAGATTCCCGCCACCGGCAGCAACCGCGTCATGTCGCTCACCTCACGCCTGCTGGCCGGCACCGTGCTGCCGCTGATCGACCGCTCCCTCGCCGAATCCGTGCTGCCCTTCCGCACGCCGGACATGATGCGCCCCAATGTGCGTTCAAAGCGCTATGGCTGGACACACTACGGTGTGTTCCTGCCGGGCCTGCCGGCACCATTCAAGTACTGCAATATCATGACCCTGCTCGGCACCACCGGTGCCGTCATATTCGACAACGACTACCTGATCACCGGCAATCCGCGCGATACCGCGACCTTCCTGTCATCCACAGCGGCCAGCGATCCCCATCACTACCGCGCCTACTCGATCCGAAATGAGTGCCGCACACGCGACGACGGCTCGCTCATCGCCTTCGGCGACAACCTGACCATCAGCGGCACCTATCCGCACTACCAGGTCACGGCCGCCTACGATGACTTCCTGCTGGACATCCGCGTCGACTGCACCGACCAGGTCTCGTGGTTCCAGCGCAATGTCATCTATGACCACCTGAGCCTGCTGGCACGCTGCACCGGCAGCATCTCCCAGGGCGGACAGACCATCGCCATCGATACCCTGGGCACCTTCGACTATGCCCGCTGTGCCAGCCCGCATGTGCTGACCCGCCGCGTCATCCCGGAAGGCTGGAAACTGCCGGCCGACTTCTTCAACTACCAGATCATCAATCTCGATGACTCCACTCAGTTGTTGCTGACGGATGTCCGCTCGCTGGGCCTGACCGGCTTCAAGGGCATGCATGTGCGCACGCTGGGCGGCAGCACCGAAGTGCATGCCGAAGATGCCGACTTCCAGGTCCAGGAATACCTCGCAGACCCGGCGATCGCGCCCGACGGCCGCAGCATGCGCCTGCCCCGGCGTTTCTCCTGGCGCGTACGCGCCAGCGACGGGACAACACTCCTGGATATCCGCTGCCAGATCGACAGCCCGTGGCGTTACGGCCACGGGCGCGGCTATGTCAGCTGCTACCGCTTCGAGGGCGAGTTCCGGGGCCAGCGTCACGAGGGCATGGGCTATATCGAGTACATCGATTGCGAAACGGTTTGAGCCGCCTCATGTGATACCAGGAGCCCGCCTGATGCTGGCACATCTGCCGCGCACCAGCGGCTCGGGTCGCAGGACTCAGCGGCTACCCTGCCCCGCATGGCGGACGGCCAGCATCGTCGCGATCTGACGACCGATGGCGGTCGTCGCCCGCCGGGCTGCCTCGATGCAGAGCATATTGGCAAAGCCATGCACGAGACCCTCTTCGCGCACCAGGCAGACATCCACGCCCGCCTGTCTCAGCCGCTCGGCATAGGCCTCGCCCTCATCGCGCAAGGGATCAAATCCGGCGGTGATGAGCAGGGTGGGCGGCATGCCGGTCAGGTCAGCGGCGTGCAAGGGCGACAAATCCGGGTGACGAGCATCGCTTCCCTCCGGAATGTACAACGCCAGAAAGCGGTCAATGAGCTCACGGGTGAGCACAAAGCCCTCGGCAAACAGCCTGCGTGAGCGGCTGACTGAGGTGCAGTCCGTCACCGGATAGATCAGGATCTGGGCACGGGGCTGTGGCAGGTCGAGCGGCAGCAAACGCCTTGCCAGCACCGTGGCCAGATTGGCGCCGGCACTGTCACCTCCCAGCACGATACGGTCACTGGCCACGCCAAACTCGCGGTGGCGGCGCACAATCTCGCGATAAATCTGATCGGCATCCAGCACGGCCGCAGGCCAGGGGTGCTCCGGCGCCCTGCGGTATGTGACCAGCATCACCTTGAGCCCCGCCGTGACAGCCAGCCAGCGGCAGAGCGCATCATGCGAGTCGAGATCACCCAGAACCCAGCCGCCGCCGTGGAAATAAAGCAGCAGATCGTCACCGGCCCCCGGCGGCGCATAGAAGCGGCCGGGCAAAGCGGTTTCAGCGCCCTGCAGCACAATATCCCTGACCGGCAGATCGACGGACGGCCCCGCCAGCAGCTGCATGCCCTCACTCATGTGGGCACGGCTGGCCTTCAGGGTCGCGGGCAAGACATCCGGCAAGGGCGTCTCGACCCGTTGCATCAGCCGCAGTAGACATTGCGTATCGACATCGAGCGACAGGCCGTCCCGCCACAGCGGGGGGCCGGCGAGAAAGCGCCGGACGGCATCGGGCCATGCGAAGACGGCACCGACACCCGGGCGCAGCACACCATTCAAGACTTTCCGACGCATCTTCAAACCCCGGCCAAGCCGGCAGCGCCGGTCATGCGCCCTTCTCGGCAGACATCATGGCCATGGCCTCCGGACGGCTGACCGGTGAGGCTGCGGCCCCGCGCTCCAGCACGAACTCGGACAGGCGGACATGCGCCATGTCCTTGCGGTATTGCGCAGGTGTGTAAGGGTACATGCGCGGCAAGCCGTTCTTGCCAAGATACCAGCTGGTGCAGCCGGCCACCCAGGCCGTGCCCGCAAAGCCGCGCGCCAGATAGCGGTTGTAACTGCCCTGCGCCGAATAGCTGGGACTCACGCGCACGGCGCGACCGCTGTGCAGCACCCCGATCAGGCTCATGATGTAGCGCATCTGGATTTCAGCGATACCGGTCAGCGAGAAGTTCCCGACCGGGCTGTGGGGTCCGATCAGCATGAAGAAGTTGGGGAAGCCCGCGATGGCGACGCCACGCAGGGCCTGCTCACCAGCCGACCAGACATCACCGAGGCTCTGGCCATTTTCGCCGCGGATCACCATGTTGCGCGTGAAATCCAGCGCGTGAAAACCCGTGGCTGTCACCAGCACATCCAGCTCGTGCAACACCCCGTCGCGGGTACGGATGCCCTTCGGCTCGACGCGGGCGATGCCATCAGTGACCAGCGAAACGCCGGGGCGCTGAATCGCCTCGTAAAAACCATCCGACACGATGATTCGCCGGCAGCCGATCTGAAAATCCGGGGTCAGTTTCTTGCGCAGCTCGGGGTCGCGCACGGTGGCGAGATGACGACGCCCCAGCAGCTCCAGCATCTTGAGCAAATGCTGATTGCCGACGACAGCACGACAGAATGTGTTCTCGAAAAACAGGCTTTGCAGCTTGCCGGTCATACCGGACAGCGCCGGCGCCAGGCGGTACAACTGACGCAGCCAGTCCGGCCGTTCGTGCGCGAAGCCGGGTAAAACCCATTGTGCCGTACGCTGGAACATTTTCAGGTTGCCGGCACGGCCTGCCAGTGCCGTGATGATCTGCACCGCCGTGCTGCCGGTGCCAATGACGCCGATGCGCTGGCCGTCCAGGGTTACCGAGTGATCCCAGCGCGCACTGTGGAAGCGGGCGCCCTGAAAGGATTCGAGGCCCTCGATATCCGGTGTCTGGGGATGCACCAGAACCCCCAGACAGTTGATCACCACATCCGCATGGCGAACCTGTCCGTCGGCGCTGGTGACCTGCCAGCGCCCGGCCTCATGAATGACACTGACCACCTGCACACCCAGACGGACATGCGGCATCACGCCATGTTCGCAGGCGCAATCGCTGAAATACTGCTTGAGTTCGCTACCGGTCGCATAGGTGCCGCGCCAGCGCCAGTTCGGTGCAAAGCTGTAATCGTAGCTGTGGGCCGGCACATCGCACGACAGTCCGGGATAGGTGTTGTCGCGCCAGGTGCCGCCGACATCATTGCCCATTTCCAGGACTTCAAATGAATGAATGCCCGCTTTTTTGAGCTGTATCGCCGCCAGGATGCCGGACATGCCGGCACCCAGAATGAGAATATCCAACGCACCGGCAGCCAGGGGATGACCTTTCATTACGCTGCCTTACCGCTCTTGAACAATGCCTCAGCCGGACCAAACCGTTCGATGGCGCGGACAAACCACCACAGCCCTCCCGGCGACAGGCGGCGGAGCAAGCCAAATGCCGGCGTCAGCGGCCCCGGCAATATCCAGAACCGATTGGCCTTCAAGGCATCTTCAATCTCGTCCAGCACATACTCCGGCTCCAGCGGCGGCATGAGATTGAACAGACGCGGCCAGACCGAATCCTTGGCCTGCTTCAGCAAAGGCGTCGCGACCATGGGCGGGCACACGCAGCAGAAACGAATGCCCTTGCCCTGGTTCTCGTTGGCCAGCACCTCGGTGTAGGCCGTGACCGCGAACTTGGATGCATCGTAGGCTCCCACATAGATGGTCGGCATGATGCCGGCCATGGAGGAGAAGCTGACGAACTCGCCTTGCGCGCGTTGCAGCATGAGCGGCAACGTCGCATGGGCGACATGGACAAGGCCCAGATAGTTGATGTCCATGATCTTGCGCGTCAGGCCGGGCGACTGTTCCAGTGCCAGCCCCAGCGGCATGATCGCCGCCGCGTTGACAACCCGGAAGATGGGTCCCAGCTCCTGCTCGACACGGCGGGCCGCATCCATCACATCATCGCAATCGCTGATGTCGACCGTCAGCTTCAGCAGCCGGTCGGAGCTGCCGAGCTGATCCAGCCCATCCTGGTTGATGTCCAGCGCCGCAACGCGCCAGCCGGCCTGCAACGCGCGGCGCGCGGCCAGATGCCCCATGCCACTGCCGGCTCCGGTGATGAAGACAACCCGCGAATTCTGTTCAGACATATCTGACTCCTGAAAAGTGATGCGCCATGCTCAATTCGGCGTGGCGATGGCATCGAGCAAACGCTGATATTCCGGTGGCTCGACGTCGAAAAGCAGTTCCTTGCCAGCAACCGGCGCGAACTTCAGTGCCGTCAGATCGCGCAGATAATCGTGCCAGGCACGCCAAGGGCCGGACTTGCCCTGACGCGGCAAGTTTTTCTGTGCTCGTCGGATGTAGCCGGCCGCAAGGCCATCCACAAAGGACCCCTGCTCAGCCTGCTGCTCGTCATCTACCGGCAGCACCGTTCTCAGGTGATGCTTGTCCATGTGGCGCAGCAGTCGGCAAATGTAGGACGACACGATATTGACCCTGAGCGTCCAGGAAACATTAATGTAGCCGAACAGCAGACCGGCGTTGGGCACACCCTCGATCAGGACGCTCTGGTAGAGCATCCGCTCCCCCAGATGAACCACCTCGCCGTCGACATGAATCGTCATGCCCCCCAGCAGGTTCACGTCCAGACCGGTGGCCGCGACGATCACATCGGCCTGGATCTGTTCTCCTGACTTGAGCCGGATGCCATTCGCGGTGAACCTGTCGACATGGTCGGTGACGATGCTGGCCCGGCCCTCGCGCAACACCTTGAAAAGATCGCCGTTCGGCACCACACAGAGGCGCTGATCCCAGGGCATGTAATCCGGCGTGAAATGCCGCATGTCGATCTTGCCCTTCAATTGATGGCGTACCTGAGCCAGCAGCAGACGCCGCATGGCCTTGGGACGGCTCTTGCAGATCTGATACAGCGCGCGATGCAGCAGGATGTTGCGACTGCGCGTGAGACGGTAGGCCATGCGCTCCGGCAGCCAGCGCTGCACCTGCTCCGCCACCCGATCGATGGCCGGCACTGACAGGATGTAGCCCGGCGAACGCTGCAGCATGGTCACATGCCCTGCCTTGTCCGCCATGCTCGGTACCAGCGTGATGGCGGTGGCGCCACTGCCGATGATGACAACACGCTGGCCGCTGAAGTCCAGATCCTCCGGCCAGTGTTGCGGCTGGATGATCTGCCCGGCGAAATCCTCCTCGCCGGGGAAGTGCGGCCGGTAACCCGACTCGTAACGGTAATAGCCCGTGCAGAAAAACACGAAGCGGCTGCAGTAGCGCTCGCTCTCGCCGGTCTTTTCATTG
The DNA here is from genome assembly GCA_964511255.1 of uncultured Paraperlucidibaca sp. Taxonomy (GTDB): domain Bacteria; phylum Pseudomonadota; class Gammaproteobacteria; order Pseudomonadales; family Moraxellaceae; genus Perlucidibaca. The sequence goes on along the minus strand of CAZEEQ010000001.1, from coordinate 177,122 downwards.
CTGACCGTCAGGGTCCACAACGCCAGCTCGGACGACCAGTCCGCACGGATCACCTTGCGCCCGAAGCGGATATGCGCCGTCACGCCGTTCTCGCTCGCCGCTTCGCTGACGTACTGCTTGATCGACGGTCCGTCAGCCAGCAGGTTCGGGCGCGTCCATGGCTTGAAGTCATAGCTGAAGGTGAACATGTCGGAGTCGGAGCGTATGCCCGGGTAACGGAACAGGTCCCAGGTTCCGCCCAGATCGTCGCGCTGCTCCAGGACCAGGTAGCGCTTGCCCGGGCACTCGCGGCTGAGCGTGCAGGCCAGCCCGATGCCCGAGACGCCCGCACCAATGATGATGACGTCCTGCGGAGTGTTCTGCGTATTCATGAGAGTGCTCAATTCAGATACTTGCTCGCGAAACGTCCCATGCCGCTGGCGTAAAGGCCGGGCACAGCGCGCTTGGCCAGCCAGAGCAGCTTGCCATCGATCTGCGGCACGGTATAAAGCTTGCCGGCGTCCAGGCGGTCCAGCGTCAGCGTCACCACTGCCTTGGTCGTCGTGAAGACAAACTTCGACATGGCGATGTCACCCTTGTCGGACAGGTGATCGGGCAGGCGACCGCTTTCGCGGGAATGCTTGACGATATTGGTCGGCACCATGGTCGGGCACAGGACATTCACCCGGATATTGTCATCCGACAGTTCGGCAGCCAACGTTTCCGACAGCGCCATCACGGCTGCCTTGGAGACGTTGTAGGACGCCAAATTGGGCACCCCGCAGAAGCCGGCGGCAGACGCCACATTGATGACCGCCCCGCCGCCATTTTGCTTCAGCATGGGCAGGAAAAAGTGGCAGCCATGCACCACGCCCCAGAGATTGACATCCATGACCGCATGCCAGTCAGCCAGCGGGACCTCACCGACCTTGCCGGCCCCGCCAATGCCGGCGTTGTTGATCACCAGCGTCAGCGGTCGGCCCAGCAGGCGCTCGGCACGACCAGCCAGACTTTCGACCTGTTCGGCATCACTGACATCGCAGCGAACCGCCACGGCATGCGCACCCATCTCCTTGAGCATGGCGACGGTCTGCTCGGCCTGCTCAAGATTGATGTCGGCGCAGATGACCGCGCCGCCGCGACGGGCGAGCTCCAGGGAAAATTCGCGGCCGATGCCACTGCCGGCGCCCGTGACGACCGCGGCGGCGTGTTGGCTGGGTGTGCGCTTCATCAAAGTACTCCTCTCAGGGTATTGGGGGTCAGACCAGCTTCAGCCGCGGAACGACAGCGGCGGAGCGGTTGCTGCCGTGCTTGCGCTGCAGCAGGTCACGCAGGAACGCGTCAGTGGCCTTGATGGCATCACCGGTCTCATCCCAGCTGTCCTGCCAGGCCTTCACCTTGCTGCGGTTGTCGTGCTCCCAGGGATGAAAGCTCGGTGCCAGATAGCCGATCGTGCTCTGAAGCGCCTTGCGGATGACGCCTGGCGACACGTAGAAATCGCGGATGCAACGCGCCATGGAACGGACATTGGTGAGTTCGCCATCGTGCTGCAGCAATCTCGCCGTGGTGAGAAAATAGTTCGGCACCAGCACCCCCATGGTGGCGAGCAGGCCGGCGACACGCAGGGCATAAGCCTTGGGTCCCGTGCCCAGATGCTCCTGGAGGATGTCGAACATCACCGCCTTGTGCTCGGTCTCCTCGACCACATGCCAGCACAGCAGCGCGCGCACTTCGGCATCCAGCGGTTCCATCAGCTCGGGCGCATCCATCAGCGCATCCGTGAACACGGCGGTCAGATGTTCGAAGGCGGATGCCATGGAGGCATTGAGCTCCAGGCTGGCGTGGGTCTTGAAGAGACGATGCAGGCGCGAGAAAGTGGCCTCGATCTCTTTCGACGGCAAGCCGTGCTCCGGCATCACCTGGTTCATTTTGGCATGTTCGCGGGTGTGCAGCGCTTCCTGGCGGATGAACTCGCGCGCTGCAACCTGCAGCTCGGGATTCTTGATGCCGGCCTGCAGGTCGCGCGTGGCATTCATGACCCAGCGCTCGCCCTCCGGAATGATCATGAACAGGGCATTGATGGCATGCGTCTTCCAGGGGTCCCCGGCGAACCAGTGACGCTTCACGTTGGCTGCATTGAATGGCAGCTTGACGTTTCTGGCCTTGACGATGCTGTAATCGACTTTCGCGTTTTGAATTGACATGACCTACCTCCCGTCGAATGATGCAACCTTACATCGACGATTTATTCGGGTTCAATTCGGAAGGGAAAATGGCACGCATACCACGTCAGGAAAGGTCCAAAGCAATGGCTCAAGCCATTGTTAAAGCAGGATTTATTTGCATCGGAAAGCGCGGAATGTCAGCGACGACAACACATCACATCGCGGAACTGGCCGGCGTTAGCGTCGGGTCTCTTTATGAGTACTTCACCAACAAGGAGGCGGTTTTTGAGGCCATGACCCAGCAGATGCTGCAGGAACTGGTGGTCCTGATCACCGATATGACACCGCGGATCATCAACATGGACGTGGATGAAAGCATCGACCACGTCCTTGAACACTTCACACACTTCCTGAACAAGGACAACGGGTTCTATCTCAATGCCGCCAAGCATATATTGAGCGTCGACGCCGCCAAGTACATGGAACTGCCCGGCAAAGCCCTGATGGAAATGATCTATCGCTACCTGATGTCACATCCCGAGTACGCCAAGCTGCCCGAGCTCAACGCGGTGATCTACATCATCACTTATGGCGGCATCTCCGTGGTCATCCGCAACCTGGCGAGCGAATCGCCCTATATCAGTTATGACGAGCTGAGGCGCGGTATCCACGCCTTCATCTCCAGCTACTTCAAAGGGATCAAACCGGACTGACCGGCATCAGATCGGGATGGCATTGAACTTCGGTCTGCCATCGTGGCCTGCAGCATTTTCAGTGCCGCCGCCCCGGTGGTCAGGGCATGAGCCAGAGCTGTTCGATCACCTGAGCTACTGGTCCATGTGCCAGAACGAGTACTACTCACAAAAAGTGACGGCCTGCCTGTATGACGAAAGCCTGGTCACTGACGAAAACAGCCGCTATATCGTCGCCACCAGTCTGGAGACGGAACGACCGCTCAATGCCCGGCCGGAATGCGGTGTCAACTTCCTGCCCTGGTCACCCGAAGGCGATGGTTTCAGCATCGCGCCGGGACGCGCCAACCACGACAGCGATGGCTACATCATCGTGCGCAACATGATGCCGCAGCCGGCTTTCACGCAGGCGATACAGAACACCAGGGCACCAGGTGACGAAGAGACCGTATTGGGCGACTACATGCCGAAGGGACGCTACCTCAGCCGCGCGGACTTCGAGGCCCTGGGCTGCAGCGAGCTGCGTGCTGCGCTGATGCCCTGAGCATCAGCCGGCACGATCCGGTACTGGCGGGCTGTTCACCGCTTCGCGGCTTTCCGGTACTCGCTTGGTGACTGACCGAACCAGCGCCGGAAAGCCCGCGTGAAACTGGCGGTATCGCCGTAACCCAGCTGCAGCGCCATCTCGTCCAGCTTCATCTCGGTACCGGCCAGCAACTGCACGGCGAGTTGTCCGCGCTCGGCATCGACAAGATGACGAAAGCTGGTTCCTTCCTCAGCTAATCTGCGGCGCAGACTGCGCGGTGCAATGGCGAGCTGGCTGGCGACCTCCTCCAGGGAGGACACCAGCCCTGTCGAGCCCAGAAGCAGCTGCCGGACCTGACCGGTGATGCCCGCGACCTGCCGTCGCTCCAGCTGCAGGCGGCATTGCTCCTCCAGTAGCCGGACGAGATGCGCGTCAAACATCGGCAGCGGCCGTTCCGCGTCCTGACGTCGCAGCACGATGGCATTGCGCGGGCACTCATAGCGCGGCACGATGCCGCTGAGCTCTTCGATCCGGTCCGCATAAGCCGGAGCCCGACCCTCGAACTCGAGACGCAGCACGCGTAACCCCGACAGCGCGAGTTCGTCAAACAAATGAATCGCTGTCGCCGTATCGCGCTCCAGCAGGAACTGCCGCAAATGCTGCGGGATATCCGAAGAATCTGCGGTGATGCCGTACTCGTGCTGATCAAAGAATATCGCCAGACGGCAGTACGCCGTGCTCAGCGGCAGATAGCGCAGCGCGCTCTGGACGGCCTCACTCAGACTGCGGCTGGTGCGCAGGGCAAACCCCCAGATGCCGAAGGTCGCTACGTTGTAGCGCAGACCGAGTTCGAAGCCGAGTGCCGGGATATCCGGCAAAGCGAGCATCAGATTTTCAATCAGACGCATCTCCTGCTCGCGCGCCACCAGCGCATCCGCATCCTGCAGCTGCGCTTCGGTGATGCCGGTGCCCAGCAGACAGGTCTCGGCATCGACATCGTAGCGTGCCGCGAAATTCACCATCACCTGACTGATCGCAACGGGATGCTGGAAGCCCGCGGCCTTTGATATGCCCATACCCGAATGTCTACCGCAAAGATGAAAAACGGCCTGGCCGGAAATGCATGGCAACAGTCCACTAATGCTCTGCCAAGGATACAGGACTGCCCGCTAGTGTTGCGTCATCAAGAATCCTTGGAGGACCACCATGCACCCGGACCTGAACGTGCTGAACAAACAGGCCATCGCCACCGCACGCGAATACACCAGCGAACTGGCCTGGCCAACGGTGTTGCTGGTGGTGGCGGTCTGGACACTGCTGATCGCCGACCTCTACCTGTTCGCGAGCGGCCGGTTGTCGCTGGCACCTGCCATGCTGCTCTACGCCGCCGTCACTTACCTGTCCTATACGCCGCTTCATGAGGCCGCGCACGGCAACATTCACGGCAGTCACGATCAACTGCAATGGCTTAACAATCTCTGCGGCTACCTGGTGGCACCGCTGATCATGGTGCCGTTCTCCACGCACAAGGTTGAACACTTCACACATCACCGGTACACCAACCAGCCGGACAAGGACCCGGACTATGTCATCAGCGGCATGCGCGGCGGCATGCTCGCCTTTCTGGTGTGCGGCTTCCGTTTTCTGTGGGTGCAGAACACCTTCCTGTTCCGTAATCACTGGGCAACCGCACCGTGGCGGGAAAAAGCGGTCTATATCACGGAAGTGCTGATCGCGATCGGCTGGCGTGTCGCATGCATTGCGCTGATCACACGGGAGCACACTTGGGTCTTGCTGGTTGGCGGCTACCTGGCCGGGGCCTTCTTCACCGCATACTGGTTTGCCTATCGCCCACACCACCCGTACGCCGAATCCGCACGCTACCGGAACACCAACAGCCTGATCATGCCCGCGTGGATGAAGCCGCTGGAATGGTTCTGGCTCGGTCAGAACCTGCACTCCGTACACCACCTGTTCCCGCGGGTCCCGTTCTATCGCTACCACGCCCTGCATCGCCGGATCGAGCCGGCCCTGCGCGCCCACGGCACGCCGGTAATCGGTATGTTCAACCGGCGTGATGCCGAGACAAGCCAGCATCCGTGACCCTTCTGACGGGAACATTCGATGTTCATGCGATGACGATTCCGCCACCCGCCGCCTCATGCGACACTAGCAGGCATGAATATTGAACCGAAAATGCTGTCCGTCGCCCCCATGATGGACTGGACAACCCGCCACGCCCGCAACTTCCTGCGTCTCTGTCATCCGCAAGCGCGTCTGTACACGGAAATGGTCACGACTCAAGCGCTGGTCTATGGCGATGTGCCGCGCCATCTGCGTTTCGAGGCCGAGGAACACCCGATCGCCCTCCAGCTTGGCGGCAGCGATATCAAGGATCTCGTGCACTGCGCGAAGCTGGCCGAGGACTGGGGTTACGACGAGGTCAACCTCAACGTCGGCTGCCCCTCCGACCGCGTCCAGCAGGGTCGCATTGGCGCCTGTCTGATGGCCGAGCCGGCGCATGTCGCCGAGGCGCTGGCCGCGATGCAGGCGGCGGTGAAGATCCCGGTCACGGTCAAGCACCGCATCGGGATCGATGGCCTCGAACACTACGACGACATGCTCAACTTCGTGGATACCGTGGCGGCGCAGGGCTGCGCGCACTTCATTGTGCATGCCCGCATCGCCATCCTGGCCGGTCTCAGCCCCAAGGAAAACCGCGATGTGCCGCCGCTGCGCTACACCGATGTCTACCGCCTCAAGCAGGAACGTCCGCAGCTGACCATCGAGATCAATGGCGGAATCAAGACCGTCGACGACATCAGCGTCCATTGGCAACATACCGATGGTGTCATGATCGGACGTGAGGCCTATCAGAATCCGTATCTGCTGGTGGAGTCGCAGAAGCTCTGGGGTGTCAGCGAACTGCCATCGCGGGCGGATATCCTGCAGGCCTATCTGCCTTTCGTGGAGCGTGAACTGGCGGCCGGCTGCCCGCTCAATCAGATCACCCGCCATATCCTTGGACTCTTTCAGGGGATGCCGGGCGGTCGCCGTTATCGCCAGGTGCTGAGCACGCAGGCACACTTGCCGGGTGCCGGACTGGATGTATTGATTGCCGCTGCTGCGGCCACAGGAATCACGATATGAGCGTTGCGCTGAACCCGCTGGAACAACTCAAGGCCTGCACCATCGTGGTCGCCGACACCGGTGACATCGAAAGCATCAAACGCCTGCAACCGGTGGATGCCACCACGAACCCCTCGCTGATCCTGAAAGCGGCCAGCGACGAGGCCTATGAGCACATTCTGGCACGCGGCATCGACAGTGCGCGCACCCTGCCTCCGGCACAGCGCCTGACCGCTGCCGTCGAGGCCGTGGCGGTCGGCTTCGGCCACGAGATCCTGCAGCACATTCCCGGTCTGGTGTCGACCGAAGTCGATGCCCGTCTGTCTTTCGACCTGCCCGCCACCGTCGCCCAGGCCCGCCGCCTGATCGAGCGTTACCGTCAGCTCGGCGTGCCGCGCGAACGTGTGCTGGTCAAGATCGCCAGCACCTGGGAAGGCATCCAGGCCGCGCGCCTGCTCGAGCGCGAAGGCATCGCCTGCAACCTCACCCTGCTGTTCAGCTTCGCCCAGGCACAAGCCGCTGCTGAAGCCGGCGCCACGCTGATTTCGCCTTTCGTGGGCCGTATTCTGGATTGGTACAAGGTGAAGACCGGTCAGGATTACACGCCGGAAAACGATCCCGGTGTGGTCTCGGTGCGCGGCATCTATGACTACTACAAGGCCGCCGGCTTCGACACCGTGGTGATGGGCGCCAGCTTCCGCAACACGGGCGAAATCCGTGCGCTGGCCGGCTGCGACAAGCTCACCATCGGCCCTGCCCTGCTCGATGGCCTGGCGGCCGAAACCACGCCGCTCACAGCGGCACTGCAAGCCGCCACGATCGCTCCGCGCGCCCGTCTGCCGGAGCTCACCGAAGCCGCTTTCCGCTGGCAGCAGAACGAAGATGCCATGGCCACGGAAAAGCTGGCCGAGGGCATACGCCTGTTCGCGGCGGATCTGGTCAAGCTGGAAGATTTGCTGAAACCGCGCCTGGGCTGAGGCGCGGGCACTCAGTGGCGGTGACGCTGCTCGCTTTCGAGGGCGTCCACCAGTCCGCTGAAGGACTGCAGATTGTTTTCGTTGAGCCCCATCAGGGTGCGATGGGCATCAATCACCGCCTGGGTCACTTCATCTTCGCTGAGCTGGTCGGCCGGCAGTTCATCGAGCTGATCGCGCAACGCTGCCGTGGTTTGCAGGATGCGGAAAACCTTGTCAAAACCCATGCTGACCAGAATGCGCTGAATATCGGGATTGATGCAGAGAATGATCGGCCGGCCCATGCGCCGGTCCTGCAGCACGACCGCGATGCGGGCCAGCAGTCCGAGCGCCGTCGAATCGATGGCTTCGGTCTCGGTCAGGTCAATCAGCACGGCGCGCAGACTGTCATCGTTCAGCAGACGCTGTTCGACGAAGGTCTCCAGCGAGGTACAGACCGGGACACGCACATCGCCCCGCAGCTTCAACACATAGGTGCCGTTGTGCACGGCATATTGCATTTTGCAGGCGTCCATCATTACTCGTCACGCTTGATCATCAGCAACGCAATATCGTCCGGGACGTCACGTACCTTCTGCAAGCCAAGGCGCTCGGCAAGCACTTCAAGTTGCCCGTCGGCGGCGGCTGCTTCCTTGAGCAGCAGCGCCTCCTTGGCGGCCAGATCACCGGCCGGCAGAACCTCTAGGATACCATCAGAGAAGGCGAGAAGCGAAAAACGCGGCTTCAAGCTGATGTGATGTTCTTCGTAGCGCGCATCCGGAAACAGCCCCAGAGGCAGGCCAGCACCTTCAAGCACTTGTATTTCATCACCATTCTTCAGGATCGGCGGCGGATAATGCGCGCCAATGCAATACGTCAGCTGGTTGGCGCTGGTATCAATGACACCGCAGAAAACCGTCAGATGCTTGCCGGTGCCCAGTGCCCGCAGCTCTTCATTCATGTCTGCCATGATGCGGCTGGGTGACAGCAGAGAGACCGCGGTGCGTTTCTCGAAATGGCGGCGGATGCGGTTGGTCAGGGTTTTCAGGAAGACCGTGACAAAGGCACTGGAAGCGCCATGTCCGGAGACATCCGCCAGATAGAAAGCCGTACGGCCCGGGCCCAGACTGAAGTAATCGACGAAGTCACCCGAGAGGTAAAGCGAGGGCAGGATGTAATGCGCCAGCGCCAGACCGTTGGACTGATGCGGGGTCGGCGGCAGCAGCCGGCTCTGCACCTGACGACCGGCGCGCTGATCCTGTTCGAGCAACTGCAGGCTGTGCTGCAGACGCTCGTTGGCGTGCTCCAGTTTTTCGCGATAGAGATGGTTTTCCTGACGCAGGGCGCGACGCTCCATGGCGCGTTGCACCGACACCCGCAGGATGTCGTCATTGAGCAGAGACTTGATCAGAAAGTCGCTGGCGCCTTCCTGGAGCGCCGTCACCGCTTCGTCCAGCGAAGCGGTCTCGGTCACCACGATCACCGAGGTCTCGGGCAGCTCATGCAGCAGAGCGCGCAGCAGCTGCGAGCCGTTGGCCAGGGCCAGCACCAGCTCGCCCAGCACCAGGGAAGGTTTGAGGTTGCGCGCCAGGGCGAAGCCGGTATCGGCATCGCCTGCGGTGACCACATCAAAGCCGTCAGCATTCAGCCAGGCCTTCATGCGCTGACAGTGCGCCTGATCGGCCTCTATCACCAGGATGGGACCTGGTGCGGTGGTTTTCATTCGGCGGCTGTTCCGCTGCTGCCATCGTCCTGCGCATCGTCATCGAGAAACTCGTCACGCGCGATCTTGCCGTCGGCAATGGCGAAGACACGTTGCTGCAGGTAGTAATCGCGGATGAACTCGTAGCGATCGCCCTCGATGGCCTTTTCAGCGCTGAGCAGGTCGGCGCGGGTATCCGTCAGATCCAGTGCCGTGGCGGCCATTGCCGCTTCGGTGTTGAACTGACGCCGCGGGTCGGGCACGGTGTCGACGGCACGGCCGAAGAAGTCGCGCACCGTGCTCGGGCCCAGAAGCGGCAGCATCACATACGGACCGGGTCCGACGCCCCAGACCGCGAGGGTCTGGCCGAAGTCTTCCTTCACCCGCGGCACCCCCATCTTGGCCGCGACATCGAAAATGCCCCCCAGACCGAGGGTGCTGTTGAAGATCAGCCGCGCAGTGGTGCCGGCCGCAGCAGCCGGCTTGCCCTGCAGCAACTGGTTGACCAGCGTGATGGGGCTCGCGAGGTTGTTGAAGACACGCGTGATGGCATTGTCGACCGGGGTCGGCGTGACGGCCTGGTAGGCCTTGGCGACCGGTTTGGCGACATAGCGATCCAGCTTCTCGTTGAAACTGAAAATACCGCGGTTGAGGCCTTCCCAGGGATCGGCCTGATCAGAGGCCAGCACCGGACCGCTCAAGGTCAGCGCCAACAGAACCCCGGACATCAGCGAGGCATGCTGCATGCCGCGTGTCTTCATTTCCATCTCCTTGTGCTCAGCAGCGGCGGACAATGACACTGCCGATGGAATATCCCGCTCCGAAAGAACAGATCACCCCGGTATCGCCTGCCGCCAGGTCACGACGGTGCTTGTGGAAGGCAATGATCGAGCCGGCCGAACTGGTGTTGGCGTACTCGTCGAGAATGACCGGAGCCTCTTCACGTGTGAACTCACGACCCAGTACACGCTTGGCAATCAGCTCATTCATGCTGAGGTTGGCCTGGTGCAGCCAGAGGCGCTTGAGGTCACTGACCTCCAGCCCGGTATCGGCACTATGCGACAGAATTTGTTCGGCGACCATGGGACAGACTTCCTTGAAAACCTTGCGGCCTTCCTGGCGGAAAAGCTTGTCGCGCTTGCCGACGCCGGACTCGTCACAGCGGTTGAGAAAGCCGAAGTTGTTGCGGATGGCACTGGAGAACTGGGTCTGCAGACGCGTGCCCAGCACCTCGAAAGCCCCCTCGACCGTGCAGGTATCGGCCGCCTCGACCACCATCGTGGTGGCGACATCACCGAAAATGAAATGGCAGTCGCGGTCACGGAACTCGAGGTGGGCCGAGGTGATTTCGGGGCTGACCACCAGCACGCAGCGGGCCGAGCCGGCGCGGATGGCATCCACGGCAGCCTGCAGACCGAAGGTCGCCGACGAGCAGGCCACGTTCATGTCGTAGGCATAACCACCAGCGCCCAGCGCCTGCTGGACTTCGATGGCCACCGCCGGGTAGGCACGCTGCATGTTGGAACAGGCGACGATGATGGCGTCGACATCGGCCGGGGTCTTGCCGGCCTGGGCCAGCGCCTCACGCGCCGACACCACGGCGATTTCGGCCTGGATACCGATCTGGTCATCCGGACGTTCGGCGATATGCGGGAACATGCGCGCCGGATCCAGCACGCCGGTCTTGTCCATGACATAGCGCGACTTGATGCCGGAGGCCTTCTGGATGAATTCGGAGCTGGACTCGGCCAGCGGCTGCAGCGTGCCGGCGGCAATCGCATCGGCATGCGACTCGTTGTAACGCCGCACGTACTCGTTGAAAGCTGCAACCAGCTCGTCGTTGCTGATGCTTTGTTCCGGGGTAAAGAGACCGGTGCCGCTGATCACGACGCGTTGCATGAATACCTCTGCGAATGAAATGACCCTGGCTGCTGACTGAAATCGCAGGGTCGAAAAATATTGTCATGGAGTGTAAACCAGTGGCTCACTGCCTACCAAGATATGTCCGACCGAGCGGCGGACATATCCCTGACCAGGGTCAGCAGCGCCGGACGATGATACTGCCGATCGAATAGCCTGCGCCGAACGAACAAATCACCCCAATGTCACCGGCCTGCAGGTCGTGCGAAAACTGGTGAAACACCACCAGAGAGCCGGCCGCCGCGGTATTGGCGTATTCATCGAGAATGATCGGTGCCTGCTCGCGCCGGAAATCAGCCCCCAGAACACGCTTGCTGACCAGATCATTCATGTTGATGTTGGCCTGATGCAACCACAGACGCCGGAACTGGTCAGGTGCCAGTCCGAGCTCGGCGCCATGGTCCAGGATCTGTTCGGCGACCATCGGACAGACTTCCTTGAAGACCTTGCGACCCTCCTGATAGAAGAGCTTGTCGCGCGCCTGCGGATCGCTGTCCTCGCAGCGGTTGATGAAGCCGAAATTGTCGCGGATGTTGTTGGAGAATCGCGTCTGCAAGCGCGAGCCCAGTACCTCGAAGCAGACCGGCGCGATGGCATCGTCAAGCGCCTCGACCACCAGCGCGGTGGCGACATCGCCAAAAATGAAGTGGCAGTCGCGATCAGACCAGTCCAGAAAACCTGAGCAGATTTCAGGGCAGATCACCAGCACGCGCCGCGCCGACCCGGCTCGCACCGCATCTACCGCTGCACGCAGGGCGAACGTGGCCGACGAGCAGGCCACGTTCATGTCATAGGCATAACCCCCACAGCCCAGCGCGCCCTGAACCTCGATCGCCACGGCAGGATAGGCACGCTGAAAGCTGGTCGCCGCCACCAGCACGGCATCGATATCCGAAGCGGCACGGCCTGCTCGCTGCAGCGCCTGACGGGCGGCATGAACAGCCATCTCGGCCTGCAGGCTGAGCTGGTCATCCGGGCGTTCGGCGATATGCGGCACCAGGCGACCGGCATCCAGCAAACCGGATTTGTCGATGACACGCCGGGCCTTGATGCCAGAGGCTTTCTCGATGAACTCGGCGCTGGATTCGGCTTTGGCGGTACGGCGGCCGGCCGCGATATCGTCGGCATGGGTGAGGTTGTAATCCCGGACATGCCGGTTGAACGCGACAACCAGCTCTTCATTGCTGATGGACTGCTCCGGGGTGAAGAGCCCCGTACCACTGATGACAACGCGCTGCATGGAAAAGCTCTCAGTCAGTCAATTGTGACCAGAGGCGATCCAGACGCTCCGCTGAAACGGGCACTGCCGTTTTCATGGGTTGCGAGAAGAGCGAGATACGGTACTCCTCCAGCAGCCAGCGATACTCGTCGAACGGAACCGGATCCCCTCCTCTGGCCATGACCTGGCTGACATGTTGCCGCCAACGTTGCCACCGCGCCTGGACATCGGCGCTGGCTTTGTCGTCACGCAACAGGTTGTTGCCGAGCTTGTCGAGTCGCAGCGCCAGCGCTTTCAGATAGCGTGGATACTGTAGCCAGCGATGTGCCGGTACCTTGTCGAGGAAGCCGGCCAGATCCAGTCCTTCCAGCTGACTTTGAATGTCGGCCATGGCCAGGGAGAAGGCCGGCTGACGAAACTCGGACAGACGCAGGCGGAGCTGATGTGCCGTGGCATAAACCTGGCTGAGCTGGCGCAGCAGGGAAAGTCCCTCGGGAACAATCCTTGCGCGCAAATTCGTGACCAGCAGGTCATGGTTGGCGCGAGTATAGATCAGGGCCTCTTCGAGATTCAAAAGATACCTGACCACAGCACGACCAAAGTCGGTCTCAAGACGCTCTTTAGGTGACCAGAAAGCGGCTTGAAGGAACAATCCGCGGTCTTCGCTCATCACCTTTTTCAACATTTTGATCTCTTGCACGCACTGCAGCCGGATCAGTTCGGCCTGGCCGATGCGATGCGCATCCTGCGCCGCCTGCTGTCCCGGCAGCAGGCGCAGGGCCAGCCCCTGCTCGCTCAGCACCAGCGCCGGGTAGGCGCGCGCCGGCAAGCCCTGCTGGCTGCTCTCGATCACGGCCGGCAGATCCGGAAAGTCCCAGCGCGAGATGCCGACACGTTCCCACTGCTGTCGCGCCTGGGGGTCGGCATGACCGCGGGCAGCAGCGGCAGACAGTTGCAGGCGCAATGAGGCAAGGTCACGGCCCTCGCCCAGGACCTGCTGGCGCGCACCCAGCACACGGATGTTCATGCGCATGTGATCCGGCAAATCGCTCAAGGCCCAGTCGCTGCTGCTGACTTTGACGCCACGGCGCAGCAGGGCCTGACCGAGCATGGTCAGCAGACTGCCCTGCCCCGGTCTGAGCGTCTCCAGCAGCGCCGCCACCGTATCCGGCAAGGGCACCAGCTGACGACGCAAGGCCTTGGGCAGATTGCGCAGCAGCGCCTCGACCTTGTCTCCGAGCAGACCGGGCACCAGCCACTCCAGCGCCTGCTCGGGAACGTCCTGGAGCAGACCCACCGGCAACAGCAGGGTGACACCATCGGCGTCATGGCCGGGCTCGAAGTGATAGCGCAACGGCAACTCGTGACCGGCCAGCGTCAGGGTATCCGGGAAATCACGCAGATTGTCAGCGTCCGCGGCCCGGGCCAGGACCTGCTCGGGTGTCAGGAAAAGATGACGCGGCGCCTCTTTTTCGGCGCGGTGCCGCCAGTCCTCGAAGGTCTTGAGGCTGGCGACATCTTCAGGGACACGTTCGTCGTAGAAACGGAACAGCGTCTCCTCATCCACCAGCAGATCACGGCGGCGCGTCTTGTCTTCGAGACGCTCAACTTCGGCGATGAGGTCACGGTTGTGCTTGAAGAAGGCGGCCTTGAGCTCGCAATCGCCGGCCACGAGCGCATCGCGGATGAAAATCTCGCGTGCTTCGGCACGGGCGATCGGCTCGTAATTGACCTTGCGGCGACTGTGCAGGATGAGGCCGAAAAGTGAAGTCTGCTCGAAAGCGACCACCCGCCCCTGACGGCGCTCCCAGTGCGGCTCGGCATAGCTGCGCTTGAGCAGATCGCCAGCCAGTTTCTCGATCCACTCCGGCTCGATCTTCGCGGCCAGACGCAGGAACACGCGGTGGGTCTCGACCAGCTCGGCCGCCATGATCCAGGGCGGCCCCTTGCGTGCCAGCACGGAACCCGGGAACACCTGTGCCTTCTGGTTGCGCGGCGCCAGATACTCGCGATCTTCTCCCTTGTTGGCGATCTGCGACAGCAAACCGCTCAGCAGTGCGCGGTGCACGGCCTCGTACGGCGCCGGCTCGCGGTTGATCGGCAGGCTCAGCGATTCGGCCAGCTGCGCAAGCTGGCGATAGGTTTCGCGCCACTCGCGCAGACGCATCCAGGACAGGAAATGCTTGCGCGCGAATTCGCGGCGCTCGCGCTCGGTCATGCTCTCCTTCTGCTCCGCCAGCACATGCCACAGCTTCACGAAGAACAGGAAGTCCGAGTCCGGATCACGGAACTGGGCATGGCGTTCGTCGGCGGCCTGCTGCTTGTCATGGGGCCGATCGCGTGGATCCTGAACCGACAGCGCGGCAACGATGATCATGACCTCCCGCAGCGCGCCCAGGCTGGAGGCCGCCACGACCATACGCGCCAACCGAGGATCCAGTGGCAGCCTGGCCAGCTGGCGCCCCAGCCTGGTGATACGGCGCTGCTTGTCGACCGCGCCCAGCTCTTCGAGCAGACGGAAGCCATCATTGACCAGACGCGGATCCGGCCGGTCCAGGAACGGAAAGCGTTCGAGATCGCCGAGGCCCAGCACCTGCATCTGCAGGATGACCGCCGCCAGGTTGGTGCGCCGGATTTCGGGGTCGGTGAATTCCGCGCGCGCCAGGTAGTCCGCTTCACTGTACAGCCTGATGCAGACGCCGGGCGCGATGCGGCCGCAGCGGCCGGCACGCTGATTGGCACTGGCCTGCGAGATGGCCTCGATAGGCAGGCGCTGGACCTTGGAACGATAGGAATAGCGACTGATGCGGGCGAAGCCGGGATCGATCACATAATGGATATTGGGCACCGTCAGCGACGTCTCGGCGACGTTGGTGGCGATCACGATGCGACGGCCGCTGCCCTTGGCAAAGACCTTCTGCTGCTCGCTCACCGACAGACGCGCATAGAGCGGCAGGACCTCCGTGTGCGGCGGGCCGAACTTGCGCAGGGTATCGGCCAGCGTGCGGATCTCGCGCTCGCTGCTGGAGAACACCAGGATATCGCCACGTCCGGTCCTGCCCTGCGCACGTTCATGCTGCAGGCACGCCTCGACCGCCTCCACCACCGCCCGCGGTATCGCCTCCTCGATCAGCTCGAAGCCGTCATCCTCGCTGCTCGCCGCGGCATCCAGCGACACCGGGCTGTAGCGCATCTCGACCGGATAACTGCGGCCTTCGACGACAAACACCGGGGCCCCGGCGAAATACTGGCTGAAGCGCTCGACATCGATCGTGGCCGAGGTGATCAGAATGCGCAGATCAGGCCGCTGCGGCAGCAGCGTGCGCAGATAGCCCAGCAGGAAGTCGATGTTGAGGCTGCGTTCATGCGCTTCGTCAATGATGATCGTGTCGTAGGCGCGCAGCAGACGGTCATGTGCCAGCTCGGCCAGCAGCACGCCGTCGGTCATCAGCTTGAGGTAGGTGGACTCCGCCGTCTGGTCGCTGAAGCGGACCTTGAAGCCGACGCCGGCACCCACCGCAGTGCCTAGCTCCTCGGCGATGCGGGTGGCGACCGCGCGGGCG
Source organism: uncultured Paraperlucidibaca sp. (assembly GCA_964511255.1). GTDB lineage: Bacteria > Pseudomonadota > Gammaproteobacteria > Pseudomonadales > Moraxellaceae > Perlucidibaca. Next base: position 161,274 of record CAZEEQ010000001.1, on the reverse strand, counting down.
GCGATACGTCGCGGCTGGGTATGGCCGATCAGGCCATGGCGGCCACGGCCGGCCGCGAGGCAGATTTTGGGCAGCTGGGTGGTCTTGCCGGAGCCGGTCTCGCCGGCCACGATGATGACCTGATGCGCCCGCACGGCGGCGATCAGCTGCTCACGCACCGCCAGCACGGGCAGGTCGCCGGACCAGTCGATATCGGCCGGGATGGCCGTCGCGCCGAGATACTCAGCCATGCCGCTCACCACTCACTTCACACCCCGGATGCAGGCCACCGTGAAAGGCGGACTCAAGAAAGCAGAAAGGCGGCCGTAGCCGCCCTCCCTCGCAGATCAGCGCAGCTCAGGCACCGCGCAATTCGCGACGCAGGATCTTGCCGACATTGGTCTTCGGCAGATCAGCACGGAACGCGATGCTACGCGGTACCTTGTAGCCCGTCAGGTTGGCACGCAGATGTGCCATCAGCTGCTCTTCGGTGAGCGCCGGATCCTTTTTGACCACAAAGAGCTTGACCACTTCACCCGACTTTTCATCCGGGATGCCGACAGCAGCACTTTCGAGCACGCCCGGGTGGCTGGCGGCAACATCTTCGATTTCATTCGGATAGACGTTGAAACCGGACACCAGAATCATATCCTTCTTGCGGTCAACGATGCGCAGATAGCCATCCGGCTGGATCAGGGCGACGTCGCCGGTCTTCAGCCAGCCTTCGGCATCAATGGTTTCCGCCGTGGCTTCCGGACGGTTCCAGTAGCCCTTCATGACCTGCGGACCGCGCACGCAAAGCTCGCCCGCCTCGCCCAGCGGCAGTTCTTCGCCGCTTTCGGCAATGATCTTGAGTTCGGTGTTCGGCACCGGCATGCCGATGGTGCCGAGCTTGATGGCAGCGATCGGATTCAGCGTCACCACCGGCGAGGTTTCGGTCATGCCGAAGCCTTCGCAGACGCGGCAGCCGGTCACGGCTTCCCACTCTTCGGCAGGCTTGATCTGCATCGCCATGCCGCCGGCCACTGTGAGCTTGAGCGGGCTGAAATCGAGCTTGCGGAATTCCGGATTGTTGAGCAGCGCCACGAACAGCGTGTTGAGACCGGCCAGGGCCGTGAAGCGCCACTGGCCGAGTTCCTTGACGAACGCCGGGATGTCACGCGGGTTGGTGATCAGCACGGTGTGACCGCCCAGCTCCATCATCGCCAGACAGCCCACCATGAAGGCAAAGATGTGATACAGCGGCAGCGGCACCACCATGGTTTCCTTGCCCGGCTCGAAGGTGGCCGTCAGCACCGCACGCACCTGCAGGAGGTTGGCGACCAGATTGGCCTGGGTCAGCATGGCCCCCTTGGAAACGCCAGTCGTGCCGCCGGTGTACTGCAGCACCGCCAGGTCTTCGGCCTTGCAGGTGTAATCCACCGGCGGGCGACGCTTGCCTTTGCTGATGACATCAGTGAAAGCGATGGCCTGCGGCAGATCGAAGTCAGGCACCATTTTCTTCACATGCTTGACAACCGCATTGACGATCCAGCGCTTCGGAACCGGCAGGATGTCGCCGATCTCGGTCATGAACACGTACTTGATGCCGGTCTGCGGCACCACTTCCTGCACCAGATTGCCAAAGTTCGCGAGTGCGACCAGGGCCTTGGCACCCGAGTCATTGAACTGATGCAACATTTCACGTGCGGTATAGAGCGGGTTGGTGTTGACCACCACCAGACCGGCACGCATGGCGCCGAAAACCACAACCGGATACTGCAGCAGGTTAGGCATTTGTACCGCGATGCGGTCGCCCGGCTTGAGATCGGTGTGCTGCTGAATATAGGAAGCGAAGGCGGCGCTCAGGCGGTCGACTTCGTTGTAGCTGAGCGTGTAGCCCATGTTGGAAAACGCCGGGGCATCGCCGAAACGGTGACAAGCCTCGTGAAAGACCTCGAGCACCGAGTTGTAGGCTGCCGTGTCAATGCGGCCGGGCACCGAGCCGGGGTATTTGTCTTGCCAGAAGTCAGCATGCATGAATCAGGTTCTCCAACGAGTCCTTCTTATTGTCATCAGGTGTGCTGCAGCAACCAATGCTCGGCCTGCATCCGTGCAGGGGCGTCAGCTGGCAAGGTCAGCACACAGGTATCGAGGGGAGCAGCGGCCAGCTCGCAAGTGAACGCCAGCCATTCGTCCCGGCGGAAAGCATACACCGAGATCTTGTCGCCTACAGCATGCTGCAACAGGCGTTTTTCCCAATTTATGCTGCTAACACGCAGCCCATCCAGCGCGACCACCAGGTCACCGGCGGATAGTCCAGCCGCCTCGGCCGGGCCACCATGCTGGACAAAGGCCAGAAGCACACCGCCGTCGGCCGATTGGGTGCGCACGCCCAACCAGGGTCGTTCGCCACTGAGCACGCCGGCACGCCCCCCGGCATCGGTGTTGCCCTCCGCAGCGCGCAGTTTCACGGTGACGCCCAACGATTCGAGCAGCGGCTGCCAGGGCAGTTCATCGGTGCTGTGCAGGGCACGATCCAGAAACCCATCGAGCGTTTCGCCCGGAATCAACGCACGCACGCTGGCGCGGATATCGGCTTCACTAATCCCCTGCCCGGCCAGTGCATAATCACGCCACAGTCGGCGCATCAGCGCATCCAGGCTGCTGCCGAGGCGACGCAACTCGAGATCAAGACAAAGGGCGACCAGGGCGCCTTTGACGTAGTAGCTGACCACGCTGTTGGGCGTGTTCTCGTCCGTCTTGTAATACCTGGTCCAGGCATGGAAGCTGGATTCGGACACGGTTTGGACAGCGCGACCGGGCGTGCGCAGATGCCGGGTGATCTGCTGCGCCAGCAGCTCAAGATAGGATGCCGTACTGATCAGGCCGGTTCGCACCAGGAACAGATCATCGTAATAGGAAGTCACCCCCTCGAAAAACCAGAGCAGCTCGGTGTAGTTCTCGCGGCGCAAGTCATAGGGCAGGAACTCGGCCGGCTTCAGGCGTTTGACGTTCCAGCTGTGAAAATACTCGTGGCTGCAAAGCCCCAGAAAGCCACGGTAGCCATTGCCGGGACTGGCCTCGGGCTCCTGAGGTTGCGGCAGCTCGTCGCGACTGCAGAGCAGGCTGGTCGAACTGCGGTGCTCAAGACCGCCATAGCCCTGCCCGACCGCCATGACCTGGAAAAGATAGCGATCGAAAGGGGCCGGCTCGCCGAAGAAACGGATCTGGGCCTCGCAAATCCGTTGCAGGTCGCGGGTCAGCCGGTCGAGATTGGCGCGATGATGTCCGGTGACGGCCACCCCATGAACCACCCCGCAGGCAGTGAACTCGGCGTAGCTGAACGTGCCCATCTCCACCGGATGATCAATCAGCTCATCATAATCGGCTGCACCATAAAGGCCGAAGCCCAGCGGCTCCGCGCCCTGGCGCGGCAAGGTGGTGGCCACCCGCCAGTCGCCGGCGACTCCTTCAGGGCAGGTCAGCTCGACCGTCACCGCCTCCTGCTCCTGACCTGCAACAGCAAGAAACAGCGAGGTGCCGTTGAAATAGCCATGCGTCTGGTCGAGATGCGCCGTGCGCACCGACAGATCCCAGGCATAGACTTCATAATCGACCGTAATCGGCCCCACGGCCGCGTCACAACGCCAGGAAGACTTGTCGATGGCATGAATGACGACAGGATGCCCCTCTCCGTCGACAGCCCGCAGCGTCGTGATGTTGCGGGCAAAGTCCCGGATCATGTAGCTTCCGGGTATCCAGTCCGGCAACCAGAGGCGCTGCCCCTGCGGATCGGGACGAGACATGACGAGCGTGACTTGAAACCGATGGGAGGCCGGCTTGAACGCAGCGACCCGGTAGTGAATGGCCGCCTGCATGCCGGCAGACCTCCTGATAACCAGAACAAAACAGAGGTTGGGCAGCATATATGATTACCGCCAGCGCTGAACATATCGGCTCAGCAGACAGTACCGGCGTCGAGTTCCTGCTCGCCGAGGACGGCCACCGCATTCCCCTGCGCCACTGGCCGGTCGCGCACCCCAAGGCGCTGATCCATATCGCGCACGGCATGTCAGAGCACAGCGGCCTCTATCAGGATGCCGCTGCCGAACTCAATGCCGCAGGCTATGCCGTCATGGCGCATGACCATCGCTGCCACGGCCTGTCGGTGCCGATTGCGGAGCTCGGCGAGGTCAGCGAGACCCAGCACTGGGAAGCCGTCTGCGCCGACATGCGCACGATCAACCACCATGGCAAAACCGTCTACCCGGACGTGCCCTGGATTCTGCTCGGCCACTCCATGGGCTCATTCATCAGCCTCTCCTATGCTGAACGTCATTCGCACACGATTGATGCCCTGATCCTGCAGGGCACCAACTACGAAGCACCCTGGTTCACCTGGTCTGCGCACCTGTTTGCCGCCTTCGAGTGCTGGCGTCAGGGTGAAAATGCGCGCAGCCCGATCATCCATGCCCTCACCTTCGGCAAATTCGCGCGCGCCTTCCAGCCCCGCGAGAGCGAATATGACTGGCTTTCCCGCGATGCCGGCTTTGTCCGGCAGTATCTTGACGACCCGCGCTGCGGCGTGACCTGCAGCAACGGTTTCTGGCGCGATCTGCTTGAAGGCCTCAGCCGTACCCAGCGCATGGTCAATCTGCGCAAGATCCGCAAGGACCTGCCGGTCTACTCCTTTGCCGGCGCCAAGGACCCGGTCGGCAAGGATGGCGTGACCGTTGCCATACTCGATGACAAGCTCGAAGAAGCCGGCATGCGCGATGTCACGCTACAGATTTATGAAGGCGCCCGCCATGATCTTTTCCACGAAACCAATCGTGATGAGGTCTTCCGCGATTTGCTGTCCTGGCTCGACAACACCTTGCTGCGGGTCGCGCAGCCGGTCTGCGAACTCAAGCCGGCAACCGAGCCGGAACCCTGGCTGGCTGGCCGCCCCTGAGTCCGGCCGGCAGCCACTGCCGCTCTGGCGAGACTGCCCAGTCTCGCTATGGACCGCCCTGAGCGCGTAAAATCGGCAGCGACAGACGGAATATTTCCGCAAGTCGTCCGCCGCTGGCAAGACCGGCCTGAATCCTGCAGACGCCTTCCGCAAATCATTCGTTGCGGAGGCTCACATGAGCACACCTCGTATTGTCATCGTCGGCGGCGGCGCCGGCGGCTTGGAGCTGGCCACCGGGCTGGGCAAGAAGCTGGGGCGCAGTGGCAAGGCCCGGATCATCCTGGTCGATGCCTGCCTGACCCATATCTGGAAGCCGCTGCTGCATGAGGTCGCGGCCGGCACCATCAACTCCTATGAGGACGAGCTGAACTACTTCGCCCATGGCGCCGCGAACCACTTCGAATTCCAGCTCGGGCGTCTCGACACCCTGGACCGTGAGCGCAAAGTCATCGGCCTCGCCCCGCTCACCGATGATGACGGCCAGGTCTTCGCCGAAGGCCGCGAACTCGCCTATGACACCCTGGTCCTGGCCATCGGCTCGACGTCCAATGACTTTGGCACACCCGGTGCGCGCCAGCACTGCATTTTCCTCGACTCGCGCGCCCAGGCCGACCGCTTCCAGTCCCAGTTCCTCAACATGTATCTGCGGGCACATGCCCTGCCGGAAGGCGCTGCCAGTCAGGCCGAGCTCAATATCGCCATCGTCGGTGCCGGTGCCACGGGTGTCGAACTGGCGGCCGAGCTGCACCACGCTGCCCACAAGTTCGTCGAATACGGTCTCGATGAAATCACGCCGAACCGTGTCAACATCAGTCTGATCGAGGCCGCCGAACGCATCCTGCCGGTGCTGCCGGAAGGCACCTCGCGCGCCGCCCACAAGCAGCTCGAAGCGCTGGGCATCAAGGTCTATACGCGCCAGAAGATCACCGACATCACCAGCCAGGGTCTGCTCGCCGAAAGCGGCCTGTTCATTCCGGCCTCGCTCAAGGTCTGGTCCGCCGGCATCAAGGCCTCGGACAATCTGCGCGATCTCGGCGGCCTGGAGAGCAACCGCATCAATCAGCTGTTGGTCACGCCCACGCTGCAGAGTACGCGGGACACCAGCATCTTCGCCTTCGGCGACTGCGCCTCCTGCACGCTGCCAGGACAGTCCCGTCCGGTTCCGCCGCGCGCGCAGACCGCCAACCAGCAGGCCATGTATCTGATCAAGGCACTGCCGCGCCACCTCGCCGGCAGGAAGCTGCCGGAGTTCCGCTTCCACGACAAAGGCTCGCTGATCTCGCTCAGCACCAGCGCCGTCGGCGTGCTCATGGGCTCGATCGGCATTCAGGGTCGCATCGCGCGGCTGATGTATATCTCGCTGTACCGGCTGCATCAGATGGCGCTGCATGGGCCGTTCAAGACCGGCGTGATTCTGATCAAGGACCTGCTCAGCAAGAACTCGGGGCCGACCCTGAAGCTGCACTGAGCGCGGACGCGCCCTGAACATCACCCGGATAGCCGGTGCACTGTCTGGTGCCTGCTGCTAGTCTTAGCGGACCGGCACGGGCCGACGGCCCTGTGCCATCCTGTTTCCGACTGGGAGAATGGTCGCCATGACACGTATTCTGCAACGCCTGCTGGCACTCGCTACCCTGAGCCTGACGCTGGTGCTGTCCGGCTGTGGCTACAACACGCTGCAGGCTCAGGATGAAGCCATCAAGGCTGGCTGGGCCGAAGTGCTCAATCAGTACCAGCGCCGCGCCGACCTGGTGCCCAATCTGGTCAACACCGTGAAGGGCTATGCCGCCCAGGAGAAAGATGTCCTGATCCGTGTCACCGAGGCCCGCGCCAAGGTCGGCAGCGTTCAGGTCAATGCCGACAGCGCCAACGACGAAGCCGCGCTCAAGCGCTTCGGCGAAGCCCAGGGCGAGCTCAGCTCGGCGCTGTCGCGTCTGCTGGTGGTCACCGAGAACTATCCGCAGCTGAAGTCCGACGCCTTGTTCCGGGATTTGCAGGCGCAGCTCGAAGGCACCGAAAACCGCATCACCGTGGCCCGCAACCGCTACATCCAGGCTGTGCAGAGCTACAACACGACGGTGCGTTCGTTCCCCAGCAACCTGACCGCCAAGGTCGTCGGCCTGCAGGTCAAGCCGAGCTTCACGGTCGAGAACGAAAAAGCCGTCAGCACGGCGCCAGCCGTGAATTTCGGCCAGTAATCCATGTCCAGACTGCTGCTGACCCTTCTGCTGCTGTGCGCCAGCCTCGGCCTGCGCGCTGAAGTGGCCGTGCCGGCGCTGGAAGCCCGCGTTACCGACCTCACCGGCACCCTAAGCGCCGCCGAACGAAGCAGCCTGGAGCAACGGCTGACGGCCTTCGAGCAGGCAAAGGGCAGCCAGCTGGCGGTGCTCATTGTGCCCACGACAGCGCCGGAAACGATTGAGCAATACGGTATCCGGGTCGCCGAAAAATGGCGTCTGGGACGGGAAAACACAGATGATGGCCTGTTGCTGATTGTGGCGAAGCAGGACCGGACACTGCGCATCGAGGTGGGTTATGGCCTCGAAGGCATCATCCCCGATGCCGTGGCCAAACGCGTGATCGCGGAGACCATCGTGCCGCGCTTTCAGGCCGGTGATTTCGCCGGCGGCCTCACCGCGGGGCTGAATCAGCTTGCCGGACTGGTCGCCGGCGAGGCCCTGCCACCACCGCCGGCAGCGCAGCAGGGCGCGGGCGGCCATAATCCCTTGGGTGCCGTGCTGATCGGCATCCTGTTTGTCGGACAATTTCTGCGGGCCATCCTGGGGCCTGTGCTCGGCGGCGGCGTTGTCGGCGCCGGCGCATTCGGGCTGGCCTGGTTTCTCAGCGGCAGCCTGGCTATGGCGACCATCTTCGGGGTGGGCGGCTTTCTCGTGACGGCCCTGGGTCTGCTCGGCCTGCTCTCCAGTGGCGGCGGTCGCGGTGGCCATTTTGGCGGCGGCTACGGCGGTGGCGGTTTCAGTGGTGGCGGTGGCGGTTTTGGCGGCGGAGGCGCATCCGGAAGATGGTGAACATGACACGCTTCAGCCGGGGATTACGGCATGGCAGCACCGGTTCCTGGCACCTCAAACGCCACTTCCCGACCGGCACGCTGGCGCGCATCGAGGCGGCGATCGCGGCCTGCGAGAACAGCCACCCGGGTGAAATCCGCTTTGCGGTAGAAGCCGCACTGCCCATGACCGCCGTGTGGCGCGGACTGACGCCGCGCGAACGCGCAGTGGATGTCTTCGCCCGGCATCGCGTATGGGATACCGAGCACAACAATGGCGTCCTGATTTACGTGCTGATCGCAGATCGGGATGTCGAGATCGTGGCCGATCGCGGCGTCGGTGATGCGCGTGTCCCTCCGGATGAATGGACAGCCTGCTGCCGGCTCATGGAAATGCACTTCGGCGCAGGCCGCTTCGAGCAAGGCGCGCTCGAAGGCATCTCGGCGGTTGCGCAAGTGCTCGCCAACTATCCGCCCGCGCGGGCCGATGCCGGCAATGAGCTGCCGAATCAGCCACTGCTGCTCTGACCCGCCGTCAGCGCTTCCGGCTTTCCTGGAATCGCTTCACCGCAGCCAGTGTCTCGCTGACGTGACTGGACGGACCCGAGTCCGTGTGGGCAAAGAGGATTTTGCCATCCGGCGAAATGACATAGGACACCCGTGAAGCGAAGCCGACGATGCTGAACGCGCCGGCAGCATCATAGGCCTTGGCGACTTTCAGACTGGCATCGGCCGCCACCGGGAAACGTCCGCGGCAATGCGACACCGAGAAACGCTTGAGCTTGTCGATTTTATCGCCTGACACCCCTACCACCGAGGCGCCGGCCGCCTTGAAGTCATCGATGGCATCGGCAAACAACTTGGCTTCCACGCTGCAGCCCGAGGTATAGGCGGCGGGATAGAAATACAGCACCACCGGGCCGGTACTGCGCGCTTTGGCGCTGTCGAAAACCAGCTCATTGCCGCCTTGCGCCGCCGGCAGGACGAAGTCAGGGGCGACCGCCCCGGTCTTGAGCATGGCATGAGCCGGCAGAGCCAAAACGGCCAGCAGCAGGGGAACGAAGCGCAGAGGGCGCATAGAAAAACTCCGGATGACAGAACTGGCAGTAGGCCTGAGGGCAGGCGCACTGGCAACAGGACAACCCGCCCCCCCCCCCCTGACGAGAGGGGCTGGCTTCAGCGGCTCAGATACCGCATCGCATCCTCAATACCCTTCAGGGTCAGCGAATGCATGCGGTTTTCCATCAGCTCCATCGTCATGGTCGTCGATGGCGTCATCTTCCAGTGCTTTTCCGGCTCGGGGTTGAGCCAGACGACTTTCTGGAAGTGCTGGGTCAGACGCTGCATCCAGACCGCGCCCGGTTCCTCGTTGAAATGCTCGACCGAGCCGCCGACCGCCTGGATTTCGTAAGGCGACATGCTGGCATCGCCAACGAAGATGACGCGGTAATCCGAACCGTATTTGTGAACGATGTCCCAGATCGAGGTGCGCTCGCTCCAGCGCCGGAAATTATTCTTCCACACCGACTCATAAATGAAGTTGTGGAAATAGAAGAACTCCAGGTGCTTGAACTCGGTCTTGGCGGCTGAGAACAGTTCTTCGCAGACGCGCACATACGGATCCATGGAACCGCCGATATCGAAGAACAGCAGGACCTTGACGCGGTTCTTGCGCTCGGCCACCAGCTTGATGTCGAGCATGCCGGCGTTGTGCGCGGTATGCCGGATGGTGTCATCGATGTCGAGGATTTCCTCGGCGCCCTGACGCGCAAACCGGCGCAGACGGCGCAACGCCAGCTTGATGTTGCGGATGCCCAGCTCGACATTGTCGTCGAGGTTGCGGAATTCACGCTTCTCCCAGACCTTGACCGCGCTCTTGTTGCGCGACGGCCCGGCCAGGCGGATGCCCTCGGGATTGGCGCCGTAGGCACCGAACGGCGACGTGCCACCGGTGCCGATCATCTTGTTGCCGCCCTGATGCCGCTTTTCCTGCTCCTGCAGACGCTCCAGGAATTTCTTCATCAGCTCGTCGAGCGAGCCCGACTTCTGCAGTTCGGCCAGCTGCTCGGGCGTCAGCTGTTTCTCCAGCTCCTTGCGCAGCCAGTCTTCCGGGATGGTCCTGGCCAGCATGTCGGCCGAGACGCCCTCGAGCCCGTCGAAAAAGGCCTTGAAAGCGCGGTCGAACTTGTCGAAATGACGCTCATCCTTGACCAGGCAGAGCTTGGCGAGCTGGTAGAACGCTTCCTGATCAGCATAGACCACACCGGCCTTGAGCGCGGCGTTGAGATCAAGCAGCTCGCGGATGCTGGTCGGCACCTGGAACTGACGCAGGGTCTGGTAAAAATGGACGAGCATGATGCCCTCCTCCCCTATGCCGGCCGCCCGCAGGCGCTCCGGCAGATGCTGTGAGCAGCCTTACTGCGCCGATTCGCGACGGTTCATGAACGCCAGACGCTCGAGCAGCGCCACATCGGCCTCGTTCTTCAGCAGGGCGCCGTAGAGCGGGGGAATGGCTTTGCGCGTATCGCGGTTGCGCAGGACATCTTCCGGCAGATCATCCGACAGGATGAGCTTGAGCCAGTCGATCAGCTCCGAGGTGGTCGGCTTCTTCTTCAGGCCCGGCACCTTGCGCAGGTCGAAGAACACATCGAGAGCATCCTTGAGCAGCGCACCCTTGATGCCGGGATGATGAACCTCGACGATGGCTTTCATGGTCTCGGCATCCGGGAACTGGATGTAATGGAAGAAACAGCGACGCAGGAAGGCGTCCGGCAGCTCTTTTTCGTTGTTGGAGGTGATGATGACAATGGGGCGATGCCTGGCCTTGATGGTCTCACCGGTCTCGTAGACGTAGAACTCCATCTTGTCGAGTTCGGTCAGCAGGTCGTTGGGGAACTCGATGTCGGCCTTGTCGATCTCGTCGATCAGCAGCACCACACGCTCATCAGCCTCGAAAGCCTCCCAGAGCTTGCCCTTCTTGATGTAGTTGCGAATGTCGTGGACCCGCTCGGTACCGAGCTGGGAGTCACGCAGGCGCGACACCGCGTCATATTCGTACAGACCCTGCTGGGCCTTGGTGGTCGACTTGATGTGCCACTGGATCAGGCGGGTGTTTTCAGCCAGCGCCACCTGCTCGGCCAGCAATGTCTTGCCGGTACCCGGCTCACCTTTGATCAGCAGAGGTTTCTGCAGGGTGATGGCGGCATTGACAGCCAGCGACAGCTCAGGCGTCGTGATGTAATTCTCGGTACCGATGAAGGACATGGTGAAACCTCGGTTGAAAATGCCCGTGCCGGGCGCAGAGTAGGAAACCGTAGCAAATGGGGAAAAATCCTGTACACGAGAGTATAGGATATTGAAAACGGTGTAACGATGACAAAACAGCGACCACGGCGCACAGCAGGAGGCATCACAGGCGGGTTTGGTGACTGTCCTGCGGATTGCGGGCCCGCTGGATGCGGGCATCGACCCAGAGCGCGATGCCCCCGAACAACAACCAGGGCAAGATTGCCTTGAGCATCCCCAGCGGCGACTTCATCAGGATCTGGAACAGCAGCGACATCAGCGACGGCGCGATGTAGAGATTGCCATGCTCGGACATCAGCGCCGGGCTGAAGAGCACGACCAGGAGCAGCAGACGGGCAACCCGCGCGCTGTTGGGGAACCAGTCATCGATGTGGTGGCGCAGATACACCCGGTACAGCACAGCCGCGGAGGCCAGGTAGACCAACCAGACGATGAGATAGATGGCCATGCTCATTCGGCGCTTTCCTTGTCGGTGACGGACTGACGCCGCCAGGCCGGGGCGCCACTGGAGTTGATCAGCCAGGCCTCGGGAGGCGGCGGCATCTGAAGATAGAAACCCGGGTCCGCAAGTTTTTCCAGCACTTGAACGATATCGGCGCGGGCCAGCTTGCGCTCCGGCGTCAGCATCATGTCAGAGACATGGCGTGGCATGCCGAACATGGACATCAGCACTTCCGGCACTTTCGCCAGACCGTCCGCCTTCAGCACATAGAGATACATCTCGTCTTTTTTGCTGCTCTTGTAAATGGAGCAGAACACACGCGTCATAGTGTTTTCCCGTTCATGCAAGCGCTCCTGCCGGCCGCCTGCGGACACCACTCACAGCACCGCCTGGCGGCGCTGTTCGCCCCAGGCCTGCAGATTGTCCTGATGCTTCTGCAGCACGGTCGCCACGGTCTCGCGCAGCAGCGGCGCACGCCAGCCGGAGAGCACCGCGGCGGCGGCCGCCAGGTCATGATCGACCGCCGCCAGCACCACCTTGTCAGCCAGTCGCTTGCGCCAGAGCACCTCCAGCGGTACGCCCGTGCCAGACGCCACCGCCTGCAGGGCCTGCTTGAGGTCATCATAAACGCTACCGGCCTCGCGTGGCAGCGGGGGTGGCAAGCGTTGCGGCTGCTGGTCGTCGGGCAGTTCACGGGCGGCAGCGATCAGGGCCAGCAAGGCTTCGCCATCACGGCGGGCTACACGTGGATTGAGTTCGGGAATGTCACTGAAACCGAAGACATTCCTGGGCTGACGACGAGCCAGCTCGAATACCGACAACGGCTTGAGCAGATGTCCGCGCGGCACATCACGCCCGACCGCCTCCCGCTCGCGCCAGGCCATCAGGGCTTTCAGCACCGCCAGCTCGCCACGGCGCAGCCGCCAGGCGTTGGGATGATCCTGCCAGGCCGTCTCGGGATCAACCGGGCTGGCCAGACGGCAGGCCTCGTCGCACTCGGCGACATAGATATCCCACAGCCCCCTGGCCACCAGGCGCGTCTTCAGCTCGGCATACAGCACCGGCAAGTGGCGCACATCGAGGGCGGCATAGTCGCGCTGCTGCTGGCTGAGCGGGCGCTGCAGCCAGTCCGAGCGCGAGGCATCCTTGGGGATGTCGATCTCCAGCACCAGCTGCAAAGCCTTCTGGTAGCCGACCTGCAGACCCTCGCCCAGCAGCGCCAGCGCGATCTGGGTGTCATGGACCACACCGACCCCATCCGGATTCAGCACCGACAGGACCTCAAGGTCTTCGGAGCAGGCGTGCAGGATCTTCAGCGGACCATCGCGGCCCAGCAGGGGTGCCAGACAGGACAGGTCACCGATGGCGACGGGATCAACCAGGGCCTCGCCCTGCCCGTCACCGAGCTGGAGCAGGCCGAGCCGGGGAAAGAAGGTGTCGACACGGATGAACTCCGTGTCGAGGGCCAGCGGACTGGCTTGCTGCCAGCGCGGCAGGGACGTTTCCAGTCCCTGTGCGGTGGCGATATACATCGTTTGGGTCACTCAGAGTTCCAATTGTTTGGCGATCACTTCATTCATGATCTCGTATGTGCCGCCGCCAATCGAGAGAATTCTGTTGTCACGATAGAGTCTTTCGACCACCGACTCGCGCATATAGCCCATGCCGCCGAAAATCTGGACGGCTTCGGTGGTGACATAGTCACTGGTCTGGGTCGCGAAGTTCTTCGCCATCGAGACTTCCTTCACCGACGGGATGCCCTCAGCGATGCGCGCGCCGACACGATAGGTGAACTCGCGGCTGGCCTCGATGCGGGTCGCCATGTCGGCGAGCTTGTGGCGGATGATCTGCATCTGGCTCAGGTGCTTGCCGAAGGCCTGACGCTCACGCGCCCAGCGCAGGCTCTCCTCCAGTGCCAGTTGTGCGGTCATGTTGGCCATGACGGCAAGGTTGAGGCGCTCCATCTGGAAGTTGCTCATGATCAGCAGGAAGCCGGCATTCTCGCTGCCGATCAGATTTTCGGCCGGGACCACGACGTTATCGAAGAACACCTCGGCGGTATCGGAGGCCCACCAGCCCATCTTCTTCAGCGGCTGACCGGTGGATACGCCGGCGCGTTCACGCTCGATCAGCAGCAGGCTGATGCCGGCATAGCCCGGACCGCCGGTGCGCACGGCCGCGACATAGAAATCGGCGCGGATGCCCGAGGTGATGAATATCTTGCTGCCGGTGACGACATAATGGTCGCCGTTGACCTCGTCAGAACGTTTTTCAGCACGGGTCTTGAGACCGGCGACATCGGAACCGCCCGAAGGTTCGGTGATGGCGAGTGCCGCGATCATTTCTCCCGCCAGCACCGGTGGGATGAACTTGTCCTTGAGCATCTGGCTGCCCCACTTCTCCAGCGGCGGCAGCGCGATGTCGAGCGAGCCCAGACTGGCGGCAAAACCGCCTGACGTGGAGCGCATGATTTCTTCAGTCACCGCAATCTTGAGAAAGACATCTTCGCCGGTGCCGCCATATGCCGGATCGTGACCGACACCGAGCAGACCCGAGACACCAGCCTTGCGGTAGATCTCGCGCGGGAAGCTGCCCGCCTCTTCCCACTCGCCGATGTGGGGCAGCACTTCACGCTGGATGAACTGGCGGGCAGACAAACGTGCCTGTTCGTGAATATCGTTGAAATAAGACGTGTACAGACTCATGTGAAAAACTCCCGGACGCCGCGCGGAATAGCGGCGTGACCGGTGGGTTCTAACATTACACGGCAGTATGACTCAAGTCAGAAAACGACAGATTCCCGGGCATTTGGTGACAGCCGGCTTTTCAGGCGTGAAAAGCCGCTCAGGCAAGCCGGATCAAATCGGCCGACGCCCGCTCAGCGCATGGGTCAGCGTGCTGCCATCGACGAATTCCAGCTCGCCGCCGACCGGCACGCCATGAGCGATGCGGGTCACTGCGAGCGGCAGGCTGCGCGTGGCCTCACGCAGATAATGCGCCGTCGCCTCGCCCTCCACCGTCGGATTGGTGGCGACGATCAGCTCCCTGATTGCCGGCGTGTCTCGCAGGCGCTCGATCAGCCTGGGCAGGCCCAGCTCGTTGGGCCCGATGCCATCCAGCGGGGACAGGCGCCCGAGCAGCACGAAGTAGCGCCCGCGAAAACCGCCGCTCTGTTCCAGCGCGAGCACATCCATCGGGCTTTCGACGACACAGAGCTGAGTCTCATCACGCCCGGGGTCGCGGCAGAGCGAACACACCGGCTGTTCGGTGAGATTGCGGCAGACGCTGCAATGCTCGACCTGATTGAGCGCCTGCTCCAGCGCCCGTGCCAGCCGCAAACCGCCGGGGCGCTGACGCTCCAGCAGATTGAGCGCCATGCGCTGGGCCGACTTGGGGCCGACACCCGGCAACACACGCAGGGCATCGATGAGGTCGCGAATCAGGGGACTGAGCATGCCGGCGGTTTACTCGGGGGACAGGGGGTGTTCGGACATCAGAACGGCATCTTGAAACCGGGCGGCAAGCCGAGGCCGGCGGTGGCGGAGCCCATGGCTTCCTTGCTGGCCGCCTCGACCTTGCGCACGGCATCGTTGACGGCCGCAGCGATCAGGTCTTCCAGAATCTCCTTGTCTTCGCTCAGCAGGCTGTCGTCGATGCTGACGCGTTTGACGTCATGCTGGCCGTTCATCACGACCTTGACCAGACCGGCACCGGCCTCACCGGTCAGCTCGGCCAGCGCCAGGGCTTCCTGGGCTTGCTGCATTTTCTTCTGCATCTGCTCTTGCATGCGCTGAGCCTGCTGCATCAATTGCTGCATATTCATATGGTTGCTCCTATATATTAATGTTGACTGGATGCTTCGTCAGTGCGGCAGCATCAGGGAATCAGGGACCAGTGTGGCATCAAAGGTCGTCATCAGTGCCCTCACCACCGGATCCTGGCGCAGTGCCGTTTCGGCCTGTTCACGCCGCTCCTGCTGCAGACGCTGCCGGCGTTGAGCCGGAGTTTCGCCAGCCGGCTCGGTCATTTCCAGCGGAATATGGCGGCCGGGGAACTGACTGGCCAGCCGCTGCTGCAACTGAGGCAGTGCCTGGCCGCCCGCCAGCATCTGGTGGCGCGATGACAAATGCAGTTCCCAGCGGTCACCCGGCATGACCGTCATGAGGGTGTTGCGTGCCAAGTTGATGGCGGCACCGCTGAGCCCGGAATACTCGACCCAGTCGGCCCAGGATTCGGCACTCCAGGGACCGGCGGCGACCGGAGATACTGGCGCGACCGCCGGGGCCGGGGCGACCGCCGGAGCCTGGACGACCACGGGAACCGGGGCGGCAGGCAGCGGCTGCGTCGCGGCTGACACCGGCGCCGACTTCACGGCAGGCGTCACAGGGCTCGCCGCAGACTGGCGCTCACCACCACCGGCATCTCCTCCGGCACGCCCGGAGGTACCGGCAGAATGGCCGCTGCCACTGCCGTTGCCGCTGCGAACAGCGGCATTGAGGGGACGGAAGGTGAGCATGCGCAGCACGGTCATTTCGAAACCGGCACGGGCATCGACCGCCAGCGGCAGGTCGCGACGGCCATGCAGGGCCATCTGGTAATAAAGCTGAACATCCTCGGCAGTGAGCGCGGCCGCCAGCGCCATGAGGCGGTCACGGTCACCCTCGGCATTGTCGATGGCCTCGGGCACAGTCTGTGCCACCGCGATGCGGTGCAGCACGGTGATCATTTCCCCCAGCGCCCCGCTGAAATCGATGCTTTGCTCGGCCATGCCGGCCACCACCTGCAGCAGCGCCGAGGCATCACCCGCGTGGATGGCATCCAGCACACGGAACACCAGATCGCGGTCGATGGAGCCCAGCAGCGAGCGCACCTCGGTCTCGCGCAAGGCACCGTGCCCGAAAGCGATGGCCTGGTCGGTCAGCGACAGGGCATCACGCATGGAGCCCTGGGCGCCGCGCGCGAGCAGCCAGAGCGCACCCTCTTCGGCGGCGATGCCCTCGGCCTGCAGCACCTGCTGGAGATGACCGACCACGCGCTCGGGCGTCATCGGCTTGAGCGCGAACTGCAGGCAGCGCGACAGGATGGTGATCGGCAGCTTCTGCGGGTCGGTGGTGGCGAGCAGGAACTTGACGTGGGGCGGCGGCTCTTCCAGCGTCTTCAGCAACGCATTGAAGGAGTGACCGGACAGCATGTGGACTTCGTCGATCAGATACACCTTGTAGCGGCCACGGGTCGGTGCGTACTGCACATTCTCGAGCAGCTCGCGGGTATCCTCGACCTTGGTGCGCGACGCGGCATCGACCTCGATCAGATCGACAAAGCGTCCCTCGTCGATTTCGCGGCAGGTCGGACAGACGCCGCAAGGGTTGGGCCCGATGCCCGTCTCGCAATTCAGGCAGCGCGAAAGAATGCGCGCGATGGTGGTCTTGCCGACGCCACGGGTCCCGGTGAAGAGATAGGCGTGGTGCAGACGGTTCTGCTCCAGCGCATGAGTCAACGCGCGCGCCACCACATCCTGCCCGACCAGCTCCTGGAAGCGTCGCGGCCGGTACTTGCGCGCCAATACCTGATAACTCATGCCTTGCGTCCTGTTGTCATCAACCCGCCTATCCTAGCGGATGGCCTGTCCCCGCCCAAGTCACAACGCTGCAATTCCATCCGTTTGATCTGGCAAGGCACTATTGCAATCTGACCAGCCGGTCGCGTAGTTTCGAGACCCACAAGTACAGGCAACACAAGGCGGCTTCATGCTCTCCCCCGCACAACGCGTCTCCCGCATCGCCAACCAGACTTATCAGCATGCCTCCCGGGTCATTCCCGGACAGCCCTGGTGGCAGTACCTCCCGGAAGACTTTGCGCAGTGGCAGGACCGCTTCGAACTCGATACCACCGCCCGGCTGATGGTCGATGGCACCGCCAAGGTCGACTTCGCCTTGCGGACCACGCTGGCCACTGTGGCCGGTCTGCTCGCCATTCCCACCACGCTGCGTCCCGGCCTGGTCGAACTCGACAAGCAGAATCGCGACTACTACAAACAGCTGGCAGCCGCCGGCGATCCCCATGCCTTTTACCGGCGGCCCCGACGCGGCGTCGTCATGCAGACACACAAACCCGGCATGCTCGACTATCGTCCGCGCACCGGTCATGTCGATGTCCTGTCTTTCGAGAGCGCTTTCGAAACCGTGAACCCGGCCATGCGCGCGCATTACCGCCGCTTCGAGCGCAACCGCACGGCCTGGGCCGAGCACTGGCAGCATGGCGACCGGCCGCGCCCGACCCTGATCGTGATTCACGGCTTCACCGCCGACCCTTACTGGATCAACAGCCGCTTCCTTGCCCTGCCCTGGTTCTACGCACTGGGCTACGACATCCTGCTGGTCACGCTGCCGTTTCATGGTCGCCGCCAGGAGAAGACCTCGCCCTACAGTGGCCACGGCTGGTTTTCACATGGTTTCTGCCACATGAACGAGACCATGGCGCATGCCATTCATGACATTCGCGTGTTCATGGATTATCTGGAGGATCTCGGCGTGCCGCAGATGGGGGTGACCGGCATCAGTCTCGGCGGCTATACCACCGCCTTGCTGGCGTCGGTCGAGGACCGCCTGAGCTGCGCCATCCCCAATGTGCCGGTGGTCAGCATCATGGACATCGTGCTGGAGTGGATGCCCGCGAGCTGGATCGCCCGACTCGGCATGAAGATGGGGGGGATCTCGGTCACCGAAGCCCGCCACTCCGTCGCCATTCAGTCCGCACTCAGTTTCAAACCGGCCATACCGCTCAACCGCCTGATGCTGATTGCCGGCGCCGGTGACCGCTTTGCGCCGCCCAAGCACACGCACCTGCTCTGGGAGCACTGGAAACGCTGTCGCCTGCACTGGTTTCCGGGCAACCACCTGATTCATCTCGACCAGGGCCGCTACCTGCACGCCATGCGCAGCTTCATGAAGCACATCAAATTCGTTCCGTGAACCGCGAACAGCAACGCCAGACGATGCAGCGGTGATGGATCATGAAGCGTGGCCACGAAGCCAGCTGATCAGCTGGCCCTGCTTTTCCGCAGCACCTCCTGCCGCCCAAAACCGAAAAGGCCCCATTCCCGCAAGCGCAGGAACAGGGCCTGACAGAAAACAATAAAACTTACTTGAAACGGGACGTCAGCGACTTCAGGGTTTCGGCGGCTTCACTGGCCAGACCTTCGACGGTCGACTTGAGCTCGCCAAGCTTCTCTTCACCGGCAGTGCGCAGCTCATCGAACTTGCTCTGGGCTTCGCCTTGCAGTCCCTTCAGCTTCTCAAGCTGGGCATTGATCTCGAGTTTGAGATCGGCGCTGGCGCCTTCTGCCTTGGCTTTCAGGCCGTCGGCCTGGGCTTTCCACTCATCCAGCTGGGCCTGCAGTTTCTGCTGATAGGCATCAAGATTGCTCATCTTCAACTCCCTGTGATTCACGAATGGTGTCTTATTGCCTAACGCTTATAACGCCAGGCCGATGACAGGGTAAAGACACTGCCGACGAGAGGCTGCGATGAAAGGCGGCTTATCGCGGCCTGAAACCGGACTGATGGCACCAGGCGATGGCGCCCTCGCCAGCCGCCCGCCCGGTCGCCAGACAAGCCGTCAGCAGATAGCCTCCTGTCGGCGCCTCCCAGTCCAGCATTTCACCGCAACAGAACACGCCGGGCAGCGCCGTCAGCATGAGTCGCGCGTCCAGTGCGCTGAAAGCGACGCCGCCAGCGGTGCTGATCGCCTCATCGATAGGGCGCGGACATGCCAGCGTGACCGGCAGCGCCTTGATCAGGCGCGCCAGCTGCGCGGCATCTCCGGCGATGTCCGGACTCAGATACTCGCGCAGCAGGCTGGCCTTGACCCCCTCCAGCCCGGCGCGCTGCCAGTGACGGGTCAGCGTCAGCTTGCCGCGCGGGCGGGCGAGATCCGCCTGCAGCCGGGAGAGCTCGCGATCGGGCAGCAGATCCAGTGCCAGTACGGCCTGACCGCCGTCATTGATGCGCTCGCGGATGGCCTGTGAGAGGGCATAGACCAGACTGCCTTCGAGCCCGCTGGCGGTCAGCACACACTCGCCGCGACGACTGCTCTCACCTGTCCACGGCAGGCGGATGCTGATGCCCTTGAGCGGATGTCCGGCGTAGGCACGCAGCGGCGCACTCCAGGACGGATTGCCGGCAGGCGTCTCGGCAAAGGCGGCATCAAAGCCGCAGTTGGCAGCCTGCAGAGGGACCAGCTCCACCCCCTGCCCGGCCAGCCAAGGCATCCAGGCCGCATCGGAGCCCAGACGTGCCCAGCTGCCGCCACCCAGTGCCAGCACCACGCAGCCCGCCGTGACCTCGACTTCGCCGGCCGGGCTGACAAAGCGCAGCGTCCTGGTCTGCCCCGGCGCGGACTTATCCCCCCAGCCCAGCCAGCGATGCCGTGTATGAACCCGCAGCCCCTGTCCGCGCAGCCGCTGCAACCAGCGGCGCAGCAGCGGCGCGGCTTTCATTTCGCGCGGAAAGACGCGCCCGGAGCTGCCCACAAAGGTCTCGACGCCGAGGGCATGCACCCACTCCCGGAGCGCCCCGGCACCGAAATCACTCAGCCAGGGCCTCAGTACGGCCTGGGCATCGCCATAGCGGCTCAGGAACACTGACTGAGCCTCGGCATGCGTGATATTGAGCCCCCCGATGCCGGCGAGCAGGAACTTGCGGCCGAGCGAGGGCATGGCATCGTACAGATCCACTTGGATGCCGGCTTGCAGCAGGCGTTCGGCCGCCATGAGACCGGCCGGACCACCACCAATGACGATTGCAGACACGGCGGATGTCATCTGGCCTCCGCGGACTGGCAGCGCAAGGAAAGCATGGGGGTGGCAACCCTGCCAGCCCGACCCCGGCACATGCTCGACGGCGACCGTTGCTTCCTTCCGGACCTGGCGGGATTGACCGTTTCACATTGCGAGGAGACCGGCAGGGTCACCATAGCGACGCCCGGAACCGGGCGAGCGCGCAGTATAGAGAAAAGCACCGGCGCTGCCTACCGCGACTGGCGAGCGACTGATCAGTTGGCCGGACCGGCCGGCACATCGCCATTGAAGGCATCCAGCTCCTGCTTGAGGATACGCATGACCTGGCTGGAATTGACCATTTCCATGTGACCGACACCGGGAATCGCGAGATTACGGCCATAGTGATCGGCCACGCGGGAGCCGGTCTGAGGCGAGACAATGCTGTCATGCGGCGACCAGATCGCCAGAAAGGGTATCGGACACGCGGCGGCCTCGGCCTCAGCCACAAACGCTGTGGCCCAGGGGTTGTCACGGCACAGTTGCGCGACGATCGGACCGAGCTTTTCCTTGCCTTCGGTCAGCACCGTGCCGCGGAACGGCGACCCCACCGCCACCGCCATCGCAGCCCGTGCCAGGCCGCCAAAGCGATGCAGGTACAGGCGAATGACGAGCCCCCCCATGCTGTGGCCGATCAGAATGACACGCTCGGCGCCGGTTTCGGCGAGCACCTCATCGACGAAACGGGCGAGATGCCCGGCATTCTTCTCAACGCTCTCGAAGATCGGCTCCGGGCTGACGGCGTAGACCTGACCATAACCATTTTTCAGCAGGTACTGGCGCCAGGCGCGCAGATACCCGCGGTTGGTGAAAAACCCCGGGACCAGCACGATCGGCAGGCCCCGATGCGGCAGACCGGCCGGCGGGTTGTTGGGCACCAGCCAGGGCTCGAAAGCGAACAGGAAAGGATAGGTCAGGACGGCCGCCCACCAC
Organism: uncultured Paraperlucidibaca sp.; assembly: GCA_964511255.1. Classification (GTDB taxonomy): domain Bacteria; phylum Pseudomonadota; class Gammaproteobacteria; order Pseudomonadales; family Moraxellaceae; genus Perlucidibaca. The sequence goes on along the minus strand of CAZEEQ010000001.1, from coordinate 139,835 downwards.
TCGCGCGCCAGCATGGCCAGCGTGGCGGCACAGCCGATCTCGTGCTCGGCACGCTTGGGCGAGCGGGCCTTCCAGGTTGGCGCGAAATTGGCCAGAACCAGCAGCACACGCAGCGCGCCGAAAATCAGCACACAGACAAGCAGAACGCAGGCCGGATGCACGCCCTGACTGACATACCAGCCGCCGATCAGCAGATACAGTGCAAATTCGATCAACAAGGCGTTGAGGAAACCACGTCCGTGGCGAGTGAAGCCCTGCTCCTGAACCATTTGAATCCCCTGATATTTTTATGATGTGCGGGTCACCGTATGCTGGCGATATTAGCCGACTCGCCGCCCGCCGCACAGCCATGAAAAAAGCCCCGCAAGCGGGGCTCCTGCCATCCCTGGCAAATGACTCAGAAAGTCAAATTCAACTGGTAGATCGCTGTGGTGCCACTGATCTCGTTACCGACAATCAGCAGTGGCTTGCCATTCGGCGACTTGCCGGCCGGCACAAAAACCAGGCCTTCGGGGCCGAGATCGCCGGCCTCGGCCGTTTCCACGGCCTTGCTGAAATCGCGTGGATTGATGTACTGCACGAAGACCGGCGCAGTTGGCGTGCTGATGTCATACACCATGATGCCGCCGATACGCTCGAGGCCGATGAATGCAAAGGTCTTCTGGCCGATCTTGCCGACCGTCACGCCCTCGGGTTCCGGCCCCTTGTCATCGCTGCGGTTATCACGCGTCTGATTGGTGTTGCTGGCATTGAAGTTGGACGGGAAAGCCGCTGCCGTCCGTTTTTCGATATCCGAGCCGGAGTCGAAGGCAAGCGCTCCTTCGGCAGACCAGATCGAGAACGAACGCGCCCCGAAAGCATAAAGCTCATCGTAAATGCCACCGCTGCTGCCCAGGGTGGTGGTGACATTGAGGCGGCCGAGTACCGCGCTGTCTTTGCAGTTGCCCCCGCACAGGGCATTCAGCCCCGGGCTGATGGTGATGCTGCCCGAGCTGACGCGCTTGGCCTCTTCAAATCCGGTGTACTCGCGGACATCGCCCTCATTCGCCGTGATCAGCCAGGTCTTGCCGGCAGACTCGAAAGCGGCAATGGCATCGGGCTGATACATACCGAAAACCGGGCGAGTTTCGATGTTGTTGCTGCCATTGTTGTCCGAAGCGTCCAGCTCGTTACCGGCGAGAAAGTGGTCCTTGTAACCCAGCGGCACCAGCTTGCTGACGCTGGCAGTGGCGATGTCGATAATGGCCAGCGCATTGTTTTCCTGCAGCGTCACCCAGGCCTTGCTGCCATCACGCGAAATCGCGATGTACTCCGGCTCGACATCCTGGGCGACCGTGGCGCCTGGTCCGAAAATTCGGATGCCCTGAGCCCGCAGGCTGTCTTCCTGGCCATTGAAGCCGGCGAAGCTGACGGTGCTGACCGTCGGCGCGGCCGGGTTGCTGAGATTGATGATGCTGACCGAGCCTTCCGGGTCGACACTGTCAGGCTGACCGTAACTGTTGGGTTCGCCCTCATTGGCGACCAGCACCCGCTTGCCATCCGGGGTGAAGACCAGCATATCCGGGAGTGCACCCACACTGACACTGCCCAGAGGGGCCACAACCCCGGTGAAATCGGCATCGGCGCGATAGAACGCCACTTTGCCCGGCGCCTGCTTGACCGTCGCTTCGATCGCCAGCGCCACGATGCCATTGGCGATACTGATGCTGTTGACACTGTCACCCAGGCTGGAAATGTTGATCTGACCGATCCGGACCGGGCTGGCCGGGTTGGCAAGATTGACGACATCGACCGTTTTCAGTGCCGCATTGACCACAAACAGACGCTTGCTGAGGGGATCGAATGCCGGAATCTCGGAAGCCCCCTTGTCAAAGAAACGGGCTCCGAGGGCATCGGTGGCGGTGAAGGTAGCAATCTTCTCCAGGGCAATCGTGGCCGGCGTGGCTTCACTGTCGGCAGCGTCCTGATTACAGGCCACCAGAGCCACCGCGGACGCCAGCACCGTGGAGACCGCCAGAATGCGCCAGGGAGCGGCATGGGGGAATCGCATGAAAAACACCTCGTCGTGAACTCGAATTCGCGTTGCGAGGAGTTCAGCGGCTCAAGGTGACCGCACGATGTCTGATTGATGAAAACTGCGAGACAGTCGTCGCCCGGAGAGCGATCAGTGGCCTTCCCCGTCGGCCTGCTGATCGAGTGTCTCGCGCAACGCGATCTGCACCTGCGAATGCCAGCGCACGACCTTGGGCCAGACCAGCAGCGCCAGCAGCACAATCAGACTGATCACCGCCACGAAGAGATGCAGCGGCGGCAGGATGATGGAGCTGAGGCCCGAAATCAGCAGCACCATGGCCAGCAGCGATACCACCGGCAGTGCGCGCGCGTAGAGTCGGCGCAGCGTCAGCGAATAGCGGCTGCTGCCACTGCTGGCGACGCCGGCACTGAGCTCGACCAGAATCAGCCCGAGCGCCTCCAGCTTGCGGTACGCCGCGACACCAAAGGGCAGCACCAGCACCAGCGTCAGCGCCCAGAATACGGTGCTGCGCCAGGCCAGCGGCAGATCCAGCAGCCAGGTATTGATATCGGAATGGCGTACCAGGTAGGCGCTGGCGAGGAAAATGGCGGCGATCACGCAAAAATTAAGCAGGACATGCACCAGGATGCGCCGGATGATGGCGGTGATCTGAGCCTGCTCAGCGCTCGGGCCGATCGAGCCCAGCCATTCACCATAGGCCTGGATGCCGGCATGCAGCGATGCCGGCATGACCCGGCGCAGGCCATTCGCCACCGTATCCGAATGCCGGATGAGATACGGTGTGAGCAAGGTGGTCAGCACCGAGACGGCGACCACGACCGGATACAAAAACGAGCTGGTCACCCCCAGGGTCAGGCCAAGCGTGGCGATGATGAACGAGAATTCGCCGATCTGCGCCAGGCCCATGCCGACCCGCAGCGAAGTTCGCGCGTCATTGCCGGCCACCAGCGTACCCAGGGTGCAGCTGATGACCTTGCCGGCCACCACGGCCGCCGTGATGAGCAGAATGGGGAGCCAGTACTCGACCAGCACCGCCGGGTCCACCAGCATGCCGATGGCCACGAAGAAAATGGCGCTGAACATGTCGCGCAACGGCTCAACGAGATGCTCGATGAGCTTGATCTGGCGCGACTCCGCCATGATGGCACCCATCACGAACGCGCCCAGCGCCATGCTGTAGCCCATCTCGACCACCAGCAGACAGAAGCCGAAGCAGAGGCCGAGCACGGTGATCAGCAGCATCTCGCGGCTCTGGTAGCGCGCTGCCAGACTGAGCAGGCGCGGCACCACCAGCAGGCCAAGGAGCAAAGCCACGACCAGGAAGATGCCGAGCTTGCCGAGTGTGCCGGCGACATTGCCGACACTGACATTGCCCGTCAGCGCCAGGCCCGAAAGCAGCGCGATGATGGCGATGGCGAGAATATCCTCGACAATGAGCACGCCGAAAATCAGCTGTGCGAAACGCTCGCGCTTGAGGCCCAGTTCATCCAGCGCCTTGACGATGATGGTGGTTGAGGAGATCGAGAGCATCGCGCCCAGAAACAGGGCATCCATTTCCGACCAGCCGAAGCCGCGTCCGATCTCGTAACCGAGCCAGAGCATGAGCAGGATCTCGGTCAGCGCGGCGACAACGGCAGTCGCCCCCACCTGTTTGAGCTTGCGCAGGCTGAACTCGAGACCCAAAGAGAACAACAGGAAGATGACACCCAGTTCCGCCAGGGTCTGGATCGTGGCACGGTCGGTAATCAGCGGGAACGGCGGGGTATGCGGGCCGACGATCATGCCGGCCAGGATGTAGCCCAGCACGACCGGCTGCTTGAAGCGGTGAAACAGCAGCGTGATCACCCCCGCCACCATCATGATGATGGCAAGGTCCTTGAGAAATGCCTCGGTATGGGCCAACCGTCAGGCCTCCGCGCCCAGGCGCCGGAACAGCACATCGGTATGTTCGGCCGCCAGCCAGTCCTTGTCGCTGAGCCCGCCGGCATCGTGCGTGGTCCAGCTGACACTGACTTCGCGATAGCCGAAGCTGACCGCGGGGTGATGATCAAGCTCATCGGCGAGGTCCATCAGCGCCGTCACCAGCTCACGCACGGCCGCAAAGCCGCTCAGTCTGACCTCGGCATGCAGGGCATCTGCCTCGACACGCCAGTGGGGTGACAACGCCATGAAACCTCCGGACCACTTATTTGCCAGTAACGGCCTTGGGACGCACGGCACGATGGAACGCACCCTGCGGCGGCATGCGGTCATGATCGGGCAGCGGGAACAGCTTGGTATTGAGCGATGAGCCGCCATCGATGCAAATGCAGGCACCGGAGGTATAGGATGCCGCCGGCGAGAGCAGGAACACAATCGCTCCGCTGATCTCGTCCTCATCGCCCATGCGGCGGGCGGGAATGGTCGAGCTCATCATCGGAATCACGGTCAGCGCGAAGCTGGGGTCATAGCGGTCCATGCCGCTGGAGGCGATGAAGCCGGGTGCCACGGCATTGACGCGGACACCGGCATGCGCCCATTCAACCGCCGCTGTCTCGGTAAAACTCAGCATGCCGGCACGGGCTGCCCCCGAATGCGCCATGCCGGGCATGCCACGCCACATGTCGGCAATGATATTGACGATGGCGCCGCCATGGTCGGCCATGTACTGATTGAACACCTCGCGGGCAAACAGGAAGCCGCCGGTCAGGTTGTTGGCCACCACCGCCTCCCACCCCTTCTTGGAAATATGGCGCACCGGCGACGGGTACTGGCCACCGGCGTTGTTGACCAGACCATGGATGGCACCGCGCTCGGCCAGCACCTGCGCCACCGCCGCCTGCACAGCCGGCTCATCACGGATATCGACACTGATCAAAGATGCCGAACCGCCATCCTCGCGGATTTCGGCGGCGACTGCCTCGAGCTTTTCGACCGAGCGCCCCACCAGCACGACATGGGCGCCCAGTGCAGCCAGCTCATGCGCGGTACAACGGCCGATGCCGGAGCCACCGCCGGTGACGATATGGGTCTGGCCGGCAAAGAGATCGGAGCGGAAGACGGAACGATAAGACATGAAAATTTCCTTGTTACACAGACGGACAAAAGAAGACCCGCACATGACACAAGGGCGTGACTGCAAAGTCAAGGCAGAACAGCGGCCTTCTTCACGATCAGCTTCTGAGCCGGCTGCTGCGCGGTCGCCGCTTTCTGCGCTGCCGGTGCCGGTGCCGGCGCGTCCTGCTCAGCGCGCCAGCGCCTGACGGCCTGCAGGGTGGCACTGATATGCGCCATGGGATTCATCGACGACAGCGCGAAATAGACACGACGGTCCGGTGTGATCACGTAGGACACCCGATCGGCATGGTTGTCGATGAAGGGATTGAGCGCATCGTAACTGGAAGCCACCTTGAGGCCGGTATCGGACAGCACGCCGAAGCGGCCCTGGCAACCTGCCTTGGAGAAGCGCTTGATGGTCGCCAGATCATCGCCCGAGGCGCCGACCACGGTGGTATTCACGGCCTTGAAGTCATCAATGGCCTCGGCGAATTCATGCGCTTCGATACTGCAACCCGGCGTGAAGGCGGCCGGATAAAAATAGAGCACCACGGGTCCGCGCTTGAGCGCCTGATCGAGCGAGAAGCTCGATGCCTTGCCGGCCAGCGCCATGGTCAGCGTAAAGTCGGGCGCGCTGCTGCCCGGCCACAGTGCGGCCCCGGCCGGCGTGGCCAGCAGGCAGGCGGCCATGGCAAATGACCTGGCTGCTGCCTGCATCCGGCCCGGATTGATGCGTGTTCCGATCATCTGCTCTGCCTCTTCTGGGTCAGCCCTCATGGCACAACAGTCAGAGAGACAAATCAAGTGGTCTTGGACGATTGATGGCTACCAGGCCACCAGGGTGACCATGCCCGCCGTCTCGTGGGGTGCTGCCGGAATGGCCGGCGCAAGCGCATCATGGCTCTGGCCGCGCGGCAGGTCGGCGGCGAACAGCAGGCCGGCGAGGCTGATGCTGGCAATGAAGAGAAAGATTTTACGGGTCGGCGTGTTCATGTGCTGGCTCCTGTGAGGCGACATGAACAGCTTATTACCAATCTCATCATTGATAAGACCGTGAAACCGCATTAGATTATTTCCTGAATGGAAACAATAGGAGGCGCCATGGAGGATCTCAATGCGATCATCAGTTTCGTCCGGGTGGTGCAGGCCAACAGCTTCACCGGCGCAGCCAGACGCCTGGGCATGTCACCGTCGCAGCTGAGCAAGCAAATCAGCCGGCTGGAGCAACAGCTCGGTACCCGTCTGCTGCGGCGCACCACGCGCTCGCTGTCGCTGACCGAAGCCGGCAGCATCTACTTCGGCCACGGCACCCGCATTGTCGAGGAGCTGGAGTCATCACGCGAGGCGGTGACACGGCTGCAAAGCGAGCCCAGCGGGCATCTGCGCATCAGCGCCCTGCCCTCGATGGCACATGCCGTCATCGTGCCCGCCCTGCCCGGCTTTCTGACACGTTACCCGGCGCTGGATGTCGAGATCGTCACGGGCGAGCGCATGGTCGATCTCGCCGAAGATGGCTTCGATCTGGCACTGCGCATCACCCGAGAACCTCCGCCCGGCGTCGTCGCCAAGGCGCTGGCCACGGTGCACTACCGGCTGTGTGCGGCGCCGGACTATCTCGCCCGGCGCGGCAGCCCGCAGTCACCCGATGACCTGCACGGGCATGATCTGCTGGGCTATCCGAAAAGTCTGGTCCCGATGAACTGGCAATTCGCCACCGCGATGTCGACAACGCGACCGCTGCGTTTCCGCTTCGAGATCAACAATGTCGAGGCACTGCTCATGCTGGCACGGCGCGGCACCGGAGTGGCAGTGCTGCCGACCTATGCTGCCGGGGATGCGTTGCGGGCGGGAGAACTGGTAGAGGTACTGCCGGGAGAACTGATGATCCCAGGACATGAACTGTATGCGATCTATCTGCCGAACCGTTTCGGCTCGCCCAAGATCCGCGCCTTCATGGACTTTCTGGTGGCGTGCATCGGGTCACCCCCACACTGGGATGCCGGCCTTGCCTCGATGGGCTGAGGCAAGACCTGATCAGGCTCAGGCTTTTTTGAGGATCCCGACGATGAACAGCAGCACGATGGCGCCAATCACTGCCGTCACCAGGCCACCGGCGGCCACGCCAACCGACTGGAAGAGATAGCCGCCGACCACCGAGCCGAGCACACCGACCACCATATTGCCAATCAGGCCGAAACCGCCGCCCTTCATGATCAGGCCGGCCAGCCAGCCGGCAATCGCACCAATCAACAAAAACCAGATCACACTCATGGATGTCACTCCTTGTTCGGCCTCAATAGGCTGAGGCGGTTGCCATACGGTGTCAGGGTATCGCCAATGATGCCCTTCTGGGTAATCAGCAGGTCGCCGGGCTCGAATAGCGGCGAATCCGCCAGGCGCACACTGGAAGGAAACGCCAGCCCCAGCGGTCCGGTCTGCTGCAGCACAGCACCATCGGCGCCAATCAGGGCGACGCTGCCCTGGGTATACAGCGTTACCAGCAGGCGGTCGCCGATCACGCTGAAATCATCCAGCAGCGACAAGAAGCTGCCAACGCTTTCGCGCGCGCCTGGCTGACCGTCATCGTCAATATGAATGCGCTCAATACGCCCCAGTACCGGCGGCAGCAGGCTGCTGTCACTGACCAAGAGATCACGCCCGCGGATCGCCAGTCCGTTGGGCGCGGTCAGGCCGGAGGCCAGCCAGTCCGTCTGCTCGGTAACCACAAACGGATCCGTCGGATGAAAACGCAGGCGGACGATCTTCGGGTCCGGCAAAGCCGTGGTGGCGACCGGACCATTGACCAGATAAAGCGCGTCATCAGGTCCGGTCACGAGCCCGTTGGGGGCCGCCAGACCCAGCTCATGGATGGCTCGGAGCCGAGGTGACGCGGTCAGTGCAGCGGCATAGAGCCGGCCATCAAAACAGTTGGCATAGAGCACATCCCCGCGCAGCGCCATGCCGGTAAAGTTGCACGCGGTCTCATGGATGGCCAGGGCCTGGTAGCCGCTGCCGGCCCGTGTGATCTCGAAGACCCCGGTGCCGCCGGACACGAAGACCCGTCCATCCGGGGTGATGAGGGTGTTTTCGGCATCCGGGATGGTGGCGATATCGATGAGGCGGCCACAGGTGTCGGCGACACAGAGTTCGGTCACGGCAGGCGGCCTGTCTTCACGGCTGCCGCCGCCGCAGGCGGTGAGCAGCGCCAGCAGTGCCATGGCAGCGGGAGAACGCGGCATGCGGAGTTTCTCCGTCTTGTGATGGTAAGAAGCAGCAGGTCGGATGATGACGCCAGACAGCCCGCAGAACAAATCCCGCAAGACGACCGGCCGCTGCGGCGGGTGTCAGGGCAGGCGGTTCGCTCAGACCTTGCTCTCGGCATAACGCGGCAGGTCATCGCTCAGGCTAAACCAGTTGGCGCGCGAGTCATGGTAGATATGGTAGCCAGGGCGCGCCTCGAGATCGCCCATGAGCGTGCCGACACGCAAGCGCAGGACCTCGGGACGGTCAGTGCGCTGACTGAAAAGCGGGCTGCCACATTCGCGGCAGAACACCCGGCGCTTGTCCGGCTGCGAGAAGTAGGACTTGAGCAGATGCTCGCCACGAATGATCACGAATTTTTCCGCCAGCACCGGGGCATTGGTGACAAACGGCGTGCCCTGCGCGCGCCGGCACTGGCTGCAATGGCAGATGGCGATCTCGCTGATCTCGCCATGATATTCATACTGCACACCACCACAGAGACAGGAACCCTGATACATCACTGAAACCCTCCGGCGCCGGCTCAATGCGGGCTGATCATGTGCTCCGGCCGCACCAGGGCGTCGAAGTCCTCCGCGGACACATCACCGCCCTGAACCGCCTCCTCACGCAGGGTAGTCCCTTTCTCATGCGCACGCTTGGCGATCTTCGCGGCATGGTCATAGCCGATCTTCGGCGCCAACGCCGTGACCAGCATCAGGGAGCGCTCCAGCAGATCGCTGATGCGTGCCAGATTGGGCTCGATGCCGATGACACAGTGACCGGCGAAGCTGATGGCGGCATCGCCCAGCAGGCGGATGGACTGCAGCACGTTATAGATGATCACCGGCTTGAAGACATTGAGCTCGAAGTGTCCCTGGGCACCGGCCACCGTCACCGTGACATGATTGCCCATGACCTGGGCGCAGACCATGGTCATGGCTTCGCACTGCGTCGGGTTGACCTTGCCCGGCATGATCGATGATCCCGGCTCGTTCTCCGGCAGCGAAATCTCGCCCAGCCCTGAGCGCGGTCCCGAGCTGAGCAGGCGAATGTCATTGGCGATCTTGTTGAGACTGACCGCGACGGTATTGAGCATGCCGGAGATTTCGACCAGGGCATCGTGCGCGGCCAGCGCCTCAAACTTGTTGGCGGCCGAGGTGAACGGCAGTCCGGTGACCTGCGCGACCTGCTCGGCAAATATCTCGGCAAAACCGATGCGGGTATTGACCCCGGTACCGACGGCCGTGCCTCCCTGCGCCAGCGGATAAAGCCGGCGCAGGCTGTCGTGAATCCGCTGCAGCCCCAGCCGGACCTGCATGGCATAGCCCGAGAACTCCTGACCCAGGGTCAGCGGCGTGGCATCCTGCAGATGCGTGCGGCCGATCTTGATGATGCCCTCCCAGGCCGACACCTTGGCCTCCAGCACCTGCAGGAGGTGCCGCAGCGCGGGAATCAGCAGATGCTGCAACTGCTCGACAACCGCGATGTGCATGGCTGTCGGGAAGCTGTCATTGGAGGACTGGCCCATATTGCAGTGATCATTGGGATGCACCGGCTGCTTGCTGCCCAGGACACCGCCCAAACGCTCGATGGCGAGATTGGCGATGACCTCGTTGGCATTCATGTTGGACTGCGTGCCGGAACCGGTCTGCCAGATCACCAGCGGAAAATGATCGTCCAGCCCGCCTTCGATCACGGTCTGCGCCGCGTCGACGATGGCCTGCCCCAGCGCGGGCGACATGCTGCCCTGGATCAGGTTGGCGCGGGCCGCACACTGCTTGACGATGCCCAGCGCACGGATCATCGGTCGCGGCATGCGCTCACCGCCAATGTTGAAATGATGCAGCGAACGCTGGGTCTGGGCGCCCCAGTAGCGGTCCGCCGGCACATCAATGGGGCCGAAGCTGTCCGTCTCGACACGCACCCGCGGGGACTTGCTCATGACACACCCTCCTTGCCGCAGCCAGGGCCGGCTCAGTCGCGCAACAGGGTATTGAGCTGGTCGACTGCCGGCACCCAGTCAGAGTCCTCGCGCAGGGCATCGCGGATGAACTGGGCTTGCATGGGCGTCCAGAAATCGCCGCGATGCAGCAGCACATCATCACTGAGCCGGTGCCGGCTGACGAAAGCTGCGATGGCCTCCGGGCTGTTGTCGAGCCCGAGTTGTGCGAACAGGGTTTCAAGATCGTGGGCGGAGGTATCCATGGGCGTGCTCCTTGTGATCGCTCAGACCGGCTGATACAGGAATGACGCGAGATCATGACCGGTGCAACCGGCCAGACAGGAACCAGCTTAGCAGAAAGCAAAAGGCCCGGTCATTTCTGACCAGGCCTTTGCTTGTATGGTGACCCCACCGGGAATCGAACCCGGGTTACCGCCGTGAAAGGGCGATGTCCTAACCGCTAGACGATGGGGCCAAACGTGGTGGAGCTTAGCGGGATCGAACCGCTGACCTCTACAATGCCATTGTAGCGCTCTCCCAGCTGAGCTAAAGCCCCACATTACCGAACGCCGCTGGGTGTGTCGTCGTTCGAGGCGCGCAGTTTATTTAGCGCCCCGGGGGCTGTCAACACTTGGTCATCAAAATTCAGCACGGATTACGCCTGACTCGGGCGACATCGAGCATTCTGTGAGCAAAACCCCATGGATTGTCGTGCCACGTGCAAATTTTGACCGATTTTTCAATGACCTTGGGCCGCGGCAAGCCGTCACAGCAGGCGGCCGGCTTCGACATCAGAAGATGCCGGTGTCCAGCCCGGCGGCCATGGCCATGCCCAGCGTCTCGGCCTGGGCCAGGAAGTCTTCCTGCCAGTCGCCGCGCAGCACCAGCGGCTCCTGCACCCAGGTCCAGCGCAGCCCGGTGACAATGGACTGCACCGCCCGGCGGGTGCCGGTGCCGTCGAGGCCGGCGCGGATATAGAGCGCACAAGGCAGACCTTGCTTGTGCTCAAGCACGGGGTAATAAATCCGGTCAAAAAAGTCCTTCAGCGCCCCGCTCATGTAGCCCAGGTTCTCCGTGGTGCCGAGGAGGATGGCATCGGCGGCCAGCACATCCTCGGCCGTGGCCTGCAAGGGCGGCAGATGCCGCACAGTGACACCGGTCAGGTCAGGGTGACGAGCGCCGCGCAGCACGGCATCGACCAGGGCCTGGGTATTGGCCGACGGCGCATGGGCTACCACCAGCAGTTGCTTCATGCCCACCTCACTTATTGATAATGATTCTTATTAGCACTATTATTAGCGAATAAACGCTGGCGCCTGCACGCCGGTTTACACCTGACCCCCCGTTACCATGAGCCATCAGTCCATGTCCGCCACCTCGCCCCGCCTCCCTCATGTTCGCACACTGCCCGGCATCCGGCTCACGCCACTGGCCCTGGCCGTCGCCTGCGTCACATGGCCCGTCAGCGCCGCAGCCGATGACGCGGCCACTGCACTGCCCACGGTTGTCGTCAGTGCCAGCAGCGACCTCGGTGAAACCACCGAAGGCAGCAACTCCTACACCACAGGTCAGTCCACCACTGCCACCCGGCTGCGGCTGACACCACGCGAAACACCACAGTCGGTGACCACGGTCACGCGCACGCGCATGGATGACTTCGGCCTCGACAACATCAACGACGTACTGGAAAACACCACCGGCATCCATGTCGAGCAGGTCGAAACCGACCGCACCTACTACACTGCGCGCGGCTTCGACATCACCAACTTCCAGTTCGACGGCATCGGTGTTCCGTTCAGCTACGGCAACGTGGTAGGTGACATCGACACGGCCATCTATGACCACATTGACGTGCTGCGTGGTGCCAATGGCCTGCTTTCGCCCAGCGGCAATCCTTCCGCCGCGATCAACTTCGTGCTCAAGCGGCCGACCCGCGAGCGACAGGCTTCGGTCGGCGTTACCGTCGGCTCCTGGCAGAACCGCCGTGTCGACGCCGATGTCGCGGGTGCGCTCAACGCATCCGGCAGCGTCCGCGGCCGCGTCGTCGGCGCCTATCAGGACAAGGAATCCTGGCTCGACCGCTATGGCCTGCAGAAGGATGTATTCCTCGGCGTCATCGAGGCCGACCTCGGTACGCGCAACGTGCTCAGCATCGGCTACAGCCAGCAGCACAACAACGCCGACAGCCCGCTCTGGGGGGCGCTGCCACTGCTCGACAGCACCGGCAAGCCGACTGACTTCAAGACATCCACCAGCAATGCCGCCGACTGGGCCTACTGGAACGGCAAGACCTCGCGCGCCATCGCCGAGCTCGCCAGTGACCTCGGCGATGGCTGGGAAAGCCGGGTCTCGCTCAGCCGCCTGCAGCAGCGCACTCAGTCCAAGCTGTTCTATGTCTACGGCACCCCGGACCCGTCGACCCCCGGCAGTGATCTCTATGCCTACCCCAGCCGTTATGACGCACTCAACACCCAGCTCATCGCCGATGCCTACGCCAGCGGCCCCTTCCGCCTGGCCGGCCGCGAGCATGAGGCCATGTTCGGTCTCAGCGCATCGCGCTCGGAACTCAAGGATGTCTCCCACTACGGCCAGGGCATAGGCACCGAACTGACCTGGGAGCAGTTTCTCGACGGGTCTTACCCGGAGCCGACCTTCGATGCAGCCGTCAATGGCAGCCGCTTCACCGACAAGCAGCTCGGAGCCTACGCCGCTGTCCGTTTCAACCTCAGCGACCGGCTGAAAACCCTCGCCGGCGCACGCTTGAGTGACGTCGACTCCAGCGGCGAGAACTATGGTGTCGACCATCGTTACGGCTACCGCAAGACCATTCCTTACGCGGGGGTCACCTACGCGCTCGATGACAAGCACATGGCCTATGCCAGCTACACCGGCATCTTCAATCCGCAGACCAAATTCGACCGCAGCGGCGGCCGCCTGGCCCCCACGGAAGGACGCAACTACGAAGCCGGCCTGAAAAGCGCGTTATTCGCCCGACGACTTAACACCAGCCTGGCCGTGTTCAAGGTCGACCAGAAAAACTACGGCTTCGATGACGGCTTCATCACCGGCACCTTCACTCAGGCCCACAAGGGCGTCGAAGCCAATAGCACGGGTTACGAGCTCGACGCTTCCGGCGAGGCACTGCCTGGTCTGCAACTGGCCGCCGGCTATACTCAGCTCAGAATCGAGGACAAGGATGGCCGCAAGTTCCTCGCCAACACCCCCAAGCGCCTGCTGCGCACCTCGGCCAGCTACCGTATCCCTGCCGTCGAGCAGCTCAAGGTCGGCGCCAGCGTGAACTGGCAGGACGACATCCGCAGCGAGAACGATGCCCGCATCCGCCAGAATGCCTACACGCTGGTCAACCTGATGGCACGCTATGAGTTCAGCCCCAGGGTCAGCGCCACGCTCAATGTCAACAATGTCACCGACGAGAAGTACCTGACCAGCCTGTACTGGGACCAGTCCTATTACGGTGCTCCACGACACGCCAACGTGACACTGAACTGGACATACTGACGGACGACTGCCATGCGTACCCTGCTCGTCAAAAGCCACCGCTGGCTGGGCCTGTTCATGGCCGGCTTCCTGTTTGTCTCCGGCCTCACCGGCGCCGTGATCTCCTGGGATCACGAGCTGGATGAATGGCTCAATCCGCAGCTCTTCGAAGCGAGCCGCGAGGGCCGCCCGCTGACGCCGCTGGAGCTGGCCGCGCGCCTGGAGGCCGCGCGGCCGGAGGCCATGGTGACCTTCCTGCCGCTCGCGCACGAGCCCGGCCAGACGCTGTTGATCGGCGTCGCGGCGCGACCGGATGCGATCACCGGCAAAGCCCCGGAGCTGCCCTACAACCAGATTGCTCTCGACCCCGCAGGGGGTGACATTCAGGGCAGCCGGCTGTGGGGTGATATCTCGCTTAGCCGTGAAAACCTGCTGCCCTTCCTCTACAAGCTGCATTACAGCATGCACCTCCCGGACGGCTTCGGCCTGCCGCTGGGCGTGCTGTTCATGGGCATCATCGCCATGGTCTGGGTCATCGATTGCTTCATCGCCCTGCGCATCGCGCTGCCCTCAACCGGCAGCTGGCGCAAGTCCTTCACCTTCCGCTGGCGCCAGGGCGGCTACAAGCTCAACTTCGATCTGCACCGCTCCGGCGGCCTGTGGCTGTGGCTGTTGCTGCTGGTACTGGCCGTCACCTCGGTGTCGATGAACCTCAACCGCGAAGTCATGCGACCGCTGGTGGCGCTGTTCTCGCCGCTGACACCCAGCCCCTTCGACACACGCACGCCGCGGGCGCCAGACCAGCCCCTGCTGCCGCGCGTGGAACGTGCCGACATCATCGCCGCCGCACAGGCAGAAGCGGCCCGTCGGGGCTGGCAGCAGCCCGCCGGCAGCCTGTTCTACTCGCCTGCCTTCGGCATTTACGGTGTCGGCTTTCATGCACCCGGCAACAGTCACGGTGACGGCGGTCTGGGCAACGCCTGGCTGCTCTACGACGGCCTCAGCGGCCGGCCTGCCGGCGAGCAGGTGCCGGGTGTCGGCAGCGCCGGCGACATCTTTCTGCAAGCGCAGTTCCCGCTGCACTCGGGGCGCCTGTTCGGTACCACCGGACGCGTCCTGATCTCGCTGCTGGGTCTGCTGGTGGCCATGCTCAGCCTGACCGGCATGATCATCTGGCTGCGCAAGCGCCAGGCACGCCGGCGGGTCACCCGGCGGCTGGTCATGACGGAGGTCAGAGGTAGTTGAGCGGCAACGCCGTGGTATCGACGACCTTGCGCATGACGAAGCTGGAGTGGACGCCGCTGACACCTTCGATACGCGTGATCTTGTCGAGCAGGAAGGCCTGGTAGCTGTCCATATCGGGTACCACGACCTTGAGCAGGTAGTCGGCACTCTGGCCGGTGATGAGGTAGCACTGCTGCACCTCGTCGAAGCCGCGCACGGTGGCCTCGAAGTTCTCGAAACGCTCGGGCGTGTGACGATCCATGCTGATCTGGATCATCACCGTCAGACCGAGGCCCAGCGACTTGCCGTCGAGCAGCGTGGCGCGACCGCGAATGATGCCGGCCTCCTCCAGCTTCTGGACCCGGCGCGAGCAGGGCGACGGCGACAGGCCAACACGTTCGGCCAGTTGCAGATTGGACAGGCCGCCATCCTGCTGCAAGAGTGCGAGGATATGGCGATCGTAGCGATCCATTTGTACGGAATGTGTTTTCAAGGCAATAAATCACCAATTAATATCTATATATAGCAATATATCACCGTAAAATCGGAAAATCACCCAATCTTCGCAAACCTGTTGCGCATCCTGCCGCATAGACTGTGTTTCGTGAGCTGAGCAGCCAGGGCCACCCGCCCGCCACTGCCGTCAGCCCGCAACGTCCCTACCACGGACGCAGGCACTGGCGTTACCCGCGCCCGCCACAGGCAACACGCACACCACGACGGGCCCTTGCGGCCCGTCATGCATTCCAGGAGAACGACATGGCTTTTGATCACCGCAAGTACCGTCCCGCCCCCGCCGTCCAGCGCCCGCAGCGCCGCTGGCCGGATCAGGTCATCACCCAGGCCCCGCGCTGGTGTGCTGTCGACCTGCGTGATGGCAACCAGGCGCTGGTCAAGCCCATGTCGGTGGCGCAAAAGACGCGTCTGTTTGCCCTGCTGGTGAAAATCGGCTGCAAGGAAATCGAAGTCGGTTTCCCGGCCGCCTCGCAGCCCGACTTCGATTTCGTGCGCCAGCTCATCGAGCAGCACCAGATTCCCGACGACGTCACCATCCAGGTCCTCACCCAGGCGCGCCCGGAACTCATCGCCCGCACCTACGAATCGCTCAAGGGCGTGAAGCGCGCCATCGTGCATGTCTACAACTCGACCTCGCGCACCCAGCGTGAGCAGGTCTTCCGAACCGACGTTGCGGGCGTCAAGGCCATTGCCGTCAGCGGCGCGCGCTGCGTCGCCGAGCACGCCGCCCGCCAGCCGGAGACCGACTGGACCTTCCAGTACTCGCCGGAGAGCTTCACCGGCACCGAGCTGAATGTTGCTGCCGAGGTCGTCAACGCCGTCATCGAGACCTGGCAGCCGCAGGCCGGCCAGAAGGTCATCATCAACCTGCCGGCCACGGTCGAGGTCAGCACGCCCAATGTCTTCGCCGACAGCGTGGAATGGATGATCGAGCACATGACGCAGCGCCAGCACGTCACCGTGTCGCTGCACACCCACAATGACCGCGGCTGCGGTGTCGCCGCCGCCGAGCTCGGCATCATGGCCGGCGCCGACCGCATCGAGGGCACCCTGCTTGGCAATGGCGAACGCACCGGCAACATGGACCTCGTCACCATGGCCATGAACCTCTACAGCCAGGGCGTGGATCCCAAGCTCGATTTCTCCAACATGCGCGAGATCATCGAAGTCGTCGAAGCGGTCACCGAGATCATGACCCATCCGCGCCATGCCTATGCCGGCGAACTGGTGTTCACCGCCTTCTCCGGCAGCCACCAGGATGCCATCCGCAAATGCCTGGCCAACCAGGAGGCCTCGCCCGGCGCCTCGCAACAGCAGCCCTGGGATGTTGCCTACCTGCCCATCGATCCGCGCGACCTCGGCCGCCGCTACGAAGAAGTGGTGCGCATCAATTCGCAGTCCGGCAAGGGCGGCGTTCTGCATGTGCTCGAGCAGCAGTTCGGCATCACCCTGCCGCGCTGGCTGCAGATCGCCTTCTCGCGCATCGTGCAGGAAGACGCCGAGCGCGCAGGTGGCGAAGTCGACAGCAGCCGCATCCATGCCCTCTTCCAGCAGCACTATGTCGCCACCCCGGCAGGCTGGCGCCTGCACAACTACGAACTCGCCCGCGATGGCGATGTGGTGCGGGCCACCCTCACCCTCACCGGCGATGGCGCCCCGATGCGCCTGCACGGTCAAGGCAGCGGTGCCGTCGCCGCCGTCATCGCTGCCATGCAGCGCCAGACCGGCAACGTTTTCGAGGTTGAAGGCTTTGACGAGTTCTCGCTGGGTGACAGCACCGGCGCGCGTGCCATGGCCTGTGTCCGGGTACGCAGCGGCGAAGCCGTCGGCGAAGCCGTGGCACTGGCCGAGGACACCACCGCCGCTGCCTTGCAGGCGGTGGTCTCGGCCGCCGGGCGGGTGCTGCAGTTCTCCGCTGCGGCACGCCAGGCCGGCTGAGGTTGACACCACTGCCGGCAAATGCCGGCAGTTGGGTCATGAGCCGACCCTCTACACATGCCAAGATGCATGGACAACGCATCCACAAGAAGAAGGCATGCACCATGCTCAAGCTCGCCAGCCGTTCAGTCCGCACCCTTGCCTGCACGGCCCTCGTCATCGCACCGCTGGCGCTGCTGCCACTCAGCGCCCAGGCTATCGAAGCCAGCTACCAGGGCATCAGCGTCAAGCTGCCCAGCTCCAGTGACGTCGCCCAGGCCACCGGCATGAAGCCGCTGGAGACGACACTGCGCATCAAGGCCTGCATTTACGACCCGATCGGTGCCGGCGGCCCGATCAACCAGTATGCCAAGGACATCATGCTCGAGGCCAAGCGCTGGAATGTCGACCTCAGCATCAAGAGCTATACCGATGAACGCGTCGCCGCCGAGGACTTCAAGGCCGGCCAATGCGATGCCGTTGCAGTCTCCACCCTTCGCGCCAAGCAGTTCAATCAGTTTGCCGGCAGCTTCGATGCCATCGGCAATCTGACGGATTACGAGCAGATGAAGACGGCGCTCAAGGTCGTGCACACCAGCCCCAAGCTGACGCCCTTGCTGATCAACGGTGATTACCAGGTGGGCGGGCTGATTCCGCTCGGCGCAGTCTATGTGATGGTGCGCGATCGTCAGATCAACTCCATCGAGAAAGCCGCCGGGAAGCGTGTCGCAGTGCTTGAATGGGACAAGATGCAGGCCAAGATGGTGCAGCAGATCGGTGCTCAGCCGGTGGCCTCCGACATCACCAATTTCGGCACCAAATTCAACAACGGCGTGGTCGACATCATCGCCGCACCAGCCCTGGCCTTCCGCCCGCTGGAGCTTTACCGTGGCATGGGAGACAAGGGTGCCATCTTCGATCTGCCGCTGACCATGATGACCGGCAGCATCGTCTTTCACCGCAACAAGTTCCTCAAGGAAGTGCCGGACCTGGATGCCCGTCTGGAAAAGATCCGCGCCTTTGTCCTCGGCTACATTGACACCGGCTTCCTGCTCATCAACCGCATGGACAAGACCATCGATGCCAAGTACTGGATGAAGCTGACGCCCGCCGACCGTGACAAGTATTTCCGCATGATGCGCGAATCACGCCTGCAGATGACACGCGAGGGCTATTACGACCCACGCATGATGTCGATGCTGAAAAAAGTCCGTTGCAAGCACGAACCCAGCCACTACGAATGCTCGCTCAACGACGAGTAAGCGCTAAGACCGGACCGCCTCGGCACCGGCCTCCAGCAAGTTCTTGAGCGTCGTGAGGTCACGGATGACCCAGTCACAGTCATCCTGGAAGCGCTCATCGTTCATGTCGGGCTGACGAAACAGGGTCAGCAGTACCTCGCTGCCACTGCCGTTGATGATGACGCGCATGGGGACGAAGAGGCTGGCCCCGGAGGTCAGCGTCACGACGTGGTCAAGCACGCCGAAATCGTTGAACGGCGAGAAATGGATGACAATCGTGCCGCCGGGTGTTTCCGCCAGCCACCCACCCTGCGCCGCGGCATTCTCGCGGATATTGCCGCCCAGGCCGCTGGCCCATTGCGGCAGGTTCAGCGGATTCACCAGGAAATCATAGACCTGATGCGGGCAGCGTCCGATGGTGACGCTGAAAGTGCGTGATTCCGAAGTGTGCATGGGTTCGGCTCCAGCCAGAACACAGGCCGGCGGCAAACACGCCACCGGCCTTCATGCCGACACCTTACTCCGTGGCCGGTGCTGCCGTCACGGCCACCAGGGACTCCCCCCGACGGAAGGCGGCCAGCTGCTTCTCCAGCTCCTTGCCCTCTTTCTTGGACACCCCACCGAGCACGGCGACCGCCTCGCGCAGACGGGCGCGCGTCATGTCCGGCCCGAGGATGGCCATGGCCTCCATCACCGGTGGTGCCGAGGGCGTGCCGGCGATGGTGACGAAGAACGGGGCCATGAAATCACGCAGTTTGATGCCCAACGCACCACTCAAACGCTGCAGCAATTCGCTGATGTGCGCATGATCCCAGTGCCGCAGGACTTCCAGTTCCCACAGCGCGAGCTGCAGCAGGCCCTTGATCTGCTCGGCCGACAGGTTCTTGTGCGTGAAACTCTCCGGCGTCAGCGCAACCTTGCCGGCGAAGAAGAAACCGGCCCAGTGCACGGCCTCCGACAAGGTCTGGACACGGGTCTGGATCTGACTGGCGACACGGCTTAGGTAATCCGGCGTGGCCCAGCGCTGGAAAGCCGCCACGAACTGCGCCAGCGGCAGGCTTTTCAGCCACTGGCCGTTGAGCCAGGCCAGCTTCTCGACATCAAAGATCGGCCCGCCCAGCGACACGCGCTGGACATCGAAATGCGCGATCATCTCGGCCAGGGTGAACTGCTCGCGCTCATCCGGCATGGACCAGCCCATGCGGCCGAGGTAATTGAGCAGGGCCTCCGGCAGATAACCCATGCGTTCGTAATAGGTGATCGAGGTCGGGTTCTTGCGCTTGGACAACTTGGACTTGTCCGGGTTGCGCAGCAGCGGCATGTGGCAGAGCTGCGGCATGTCCCAGCCAAAATATTCATAGAGCAGCTTGTGCTTGGGCGCCGAGCTGATCCACTCCTCGCCACGCAGCACATGCGTGATTTCCATGAGATGGTCATCGACGACATTGGCGAGGTGATAGGTCGGCAGGCCGTCAGCTTTCATCAGCACCTGCATGTCGACTTCCTTCCAGTCGATGCTGATGGTACCACGCAGCAGGTCACTGACCTCGCATACCCCTTCGCGCGGCACCTTCATACGGATCACCGACGGCTCGCCGGCGGCCAGGCGCTGCTGCACCTCGGCCGGACTCAGGGCGATGCAATGGCCGTCATAGCCGAGCGCCCCCTTGGCTGCCATCTGCGCTTCACGCAGCTGGTCGAGACGCTCGCTGGTGCAGAAGCAGTGAAAGGCATGACCCTTCTCGAGCAGGATGCCGGCATGCTGCTGGTAGATGGCGCTGCGCTCGCTCTGGCGATACGGCGCGTGCGGACCGCCGACATCGGGACCTTCGTCCCAGTTGAGGCCCAGCCATTTCAGCGATGCCAGAATCTGCTGTTCGGACTCCGGCGTCGAACGCACCTGATCGGTGTCTTCGATGCGCAGAATGAACTGGCCGCCGTGCTGGCGGGCATAGCAGACATTGAACAGGGCGATGTAGGCGGTGCCGACATGGGGGTCGCCGGTGGGCGAAGGCGCGACACGGGTACGGACAGGTTTGGTGAGAGCGGTCATGAGCACAGGCAGTCAGGCTGGAAACAGGCGGCAAGTATAAGAAAAAGGCCACCCCCTGTGCGACTTTTCAGGGGATGGCCTTGTGCTGGCAACCGGGCACCTCCGCAGTGTCCCCGGCCGCTCTGCGCGGTCGTGTCAGCGCGCCGGCACTGACAGTTCGCGGCGCTGGTCCGCCGATGTCATGGGCACCAGGCCGCTGGTCAGCATCGCGATGATGTCAGTGATGGCATCGGCCGAAAGGTTTCCGCCACCCAGACTCTGCAGTGTCTTGACCAGCTGCGTCACCTGCGACGGGAGCAGCTCGGTCACCAGCAGCGGCAGCTCACTGTCGTTACAGCTATCTTCATCCTGGATCTCGTCATCATCGGCCTTGTCGAGCTCCGGCAGTGCCGTCTTCACCCACTCGTTGATCAGCGCCGCGGCCTCGCCATGCACCACGCTGCGGGCGATCGGCGGCATGCGCACACCGGCCTCCGCCGAGCTGACGCGGAAGTTGAGGATGGACGATCCCTCCTGCCCGAGCACGATGTCATGCTTGAGGTTGCCGGAGCCGCGCCCTGCTGCCACTGGTTTTTTGCAGATGCCGTAGCGGTTATTGACCGTGCGGTAGACGTCGAGGAAAAGTCCCGAGTTGGAGGCGCCGCCATTGGGGTTGTGGCAGTGCATGCAGTTGACCTCGAGGTAGGCCCGCGTACGCTCGTGGACATCACGCGGCGAACCTGCCGCAGCCTTGGCCGGGCCGCTGCCCGGCAGATTCCACATGGCCAGCGCCTGGTCATGCGTACTCGGCACCTCGTTCAGCCAACCCTTGCCCACCATGAAGGCGAGCTGGTTGATGCCGGCACTGCCATCCTTGTTCATGCTGCGGTCGAGATTGCGGGCCTTGGGGCCGATCGGTGCCGCACCCGCCTCGCGGTCATCGCCGCCATGGCAGGTGATGCAGTTGAGCGCCGCCGGGATGCCATAGTGGTCGCTGGAGCCGGTGTAGCGAGCCCGCGCGCCGTTCTTCTTCACCCCGGCATCCGGGTCGAGATAATCCCAGGCTACCTTGGCGGTGCCGCCAGCCAGCGCCAGCGTGGCCTTGACCGGCTTGCCGCTGGCATCGTGCTGCCAGATATAAGGCAGCCCGACCCAGTTCACCCCGGTGGTTGTCTGGCGCTTGATCAGCAGGCGTGTTTCGACGATGTTCTGGCTGATCAGCGCCCCGCCGCTGTCTTCCTTGCGGAAGACGAACGTCTTGGAGATGACCGTGCCGACCGGGAAATCCAGCGTCGCGGTCACACCCTGCCGGCTGTCCTGATACTTCGCCTGCTGCACCGTACCGCCAGGACCGGGTGGCAGGAAGATGACGCGGTCTTTGCTGGCGTAATCGGAGAACAATGCGCTGTTCAGCTCATAGGGCATGACACCCTCGCCATTGCCGCCCGACAGCGGGTCGGACGGGGTCTTGAAGAGACCGTACTGCGACAGCTCGGGACAGTTGTACTTGCCGAGCGCGGCCCAGTTGACGCGACCCGGCTGGACAGCGGCACAAGCGGCATTGACCTCGGCAGCCGGCGGACGCTTTTCTTCGGCGACCGGCACATAGGGCAGCTTCAGGACCGGCACGGGTCGTGACGGCAGATCACAATCATGCGGGGCGAGATCGGTGGAACCCGGTGTCGCCAACTGCTGCACCAGCTCCGGTCCGAGATCGGTACGGTAGAGCTTGGCATTCAGGAAGGGGGTCACCAGCGGATTGCTCTCGTGCTTGTTGTTGCGGATGCAGAGCGCGTTTTCCGGCTTCTTCAGCTTGCCGGCGGCATCGAACTTCCAGGCGTTGTACTTGCAGGTCGGCTCCTTGTCGGGACGGTCGAAATTGGGACGGCCACGCTCATCGACGCGGGCCTCGTAGCGGCCGGTCTCGTTCGGGTTGGGCTGGTTGAGCGGGATGCCATCCTTGTCTCGAGGATACTCGGTGCAATCATTGGGTGTGTCTTCACCGCCATCCCAGACGATGTCGGCACCGCGTCCGAAGTTCTTTACACGCAGCAGCAGCGGCAAGGCCGAGGCGATGCCGCGCTCGGGAATCGGCATCTGCGGGCGGGTGCCGTTGCGCGCAAAGGTGTTGTCATGGATTTCCACACCTTCTGAAAAGAAGTCGTAGCGCAGATCCGGATAATTGATATCGACCAGACCATAATTGACCATGGCGATGCCGATGGTTTCATTGTCGGTGATCTCGTTGCCGTAGATTTCGAGCTGATCGGAGGCCAGGATGAGCATGCCGGTGCCACGTGGCGTCAGCCCGACGATATTGCCGATGGGGGCGAAGTTCTCGGTGTTGTTGGCGAAGCTCTTGTTGTTGCGGACGATGTTCTTTTCACCGTACTGACGCAGGTTGGGCAAGTCGAAAATCAGGAAGCCGCCGACATTCTTGGTCGCGACATTGTTTTCGAAAATGGCGCGGTAGGTGTTCTCGAATTCATAGCCGGCCACGTTGTAGGTCGCCAGACAATTGCGCACCACGACATCACTGGACTGACCGACATAGACGCCGGCATCGGATGCACCATGGGCCTCGCATTGCTCCATCAGAACATGACGGGTTTCAACCGGATACAAGGCATAGGCGCCGACATCGGAACGCGGCGTGTAGCCGGCCTGGGTTTCGTCGCGGCCGGCGGCATCATGCCAGCGCGCCCGGACATCACGCAGCGTGACAAAACTGGAGCGGAAGATGCGGATGCCGTTGCCCGGCGTGTCCTCGACCGTGAATCCCTGCAGCACCAGACCATCGGCATGGGAGGCATTGATGCCCTCGGCGCTGTCGCTGCCGGAGAAATTGAGAAGGGTCTTCTTCATGCCGGCCCCTTTCAGGGTGATGCCGGACTTGCCATTGATCAGCAACCCGGTCGGCATGTCGAACTTGCCCGCGCAAAGCTCGACAACATCGCCAGCGCGGGCGTCAAACAATGCCGTCAGAATCTTGTCGCGCGCCTGGGCGCCAGGGGGGATGCAGGGCTCGCTGACGCGTGAAGAGCCGTCGCCGGCACTGTCACCACTGCCCTTGCCGCCAAAGCAGCCGGTGATCAGCAAGAGACCGGTCAGCAGCGCCAGCAGAGCCGGCAGACGCCAGCCGGCATGCTGCCCACGGTCACGATGGGAATAAGTATGCATGTACTGCCTCGTCTTTCTTTTTGTTGTTTTTGACAGGCGTCGACGGCGCCATTACGCAAGAATTTAGCACAAGCGCAAAAAAAGTAACAATTGTCAGAAAATGGAGACTTTGTGGAGACCGTCAACCAAAGATCGGCGCTGTCATTAATTAGGGTAAGAATCAGCGAGGAGTGAAGATCATGTTGATGTCAAAAAGTGCTATCGCAGCCGGCCTTCTCGGCCTGGGCATGGCAACCAGCGCAGCGGCAGGCAGTCACGATGCCGTCATCGGGGCGGTCATCGGGGCCGGGGTCGGCGCCGCCGTGGGCCACAATGTCGACGGTCGCTCGGGCGCGCTTATCGGCAGCGCGATCGGGGCTGTCGCAGGCACGGCGATTGCGACCGGCAACGATCGCGACAGCCGTCATGACGGTGACCGCCAGTACCGTGACGTGCGCTATGCCGAACCCGAATACCGCTATGTCGAGCCGCCCCGCTATCGCCAGGTGGTCTATCGCCAGCCGGTCTATGTGACCCCGGTGACTTATCCGGTTCGCGCAGTCACTTACTACGAACCGCGTCCGGTCAAGGTGAAGTACCGTTACTACGACAACGACAACTACCGTGGCCACAAACACTGGCGCCAGGATCGTGATGAGCGTGAATGGCGCCGCGACCACCGTGGCAATGACCGCGACCGTCGCTGGGACTGACCGCGACCTCAACAAAAAACGCGCCTGATGGCGCGTTTTTTGTTTTCCGCGACCGCAGCGGACTCAGGTTACGCCATGCCCACGACGCCACTCGGCCACAGCCTGACGCAGACTGGGCAGGTCATGGAAAAAGGTCACGGCCTCGATGCTGCGCCGGGTGTTGCGCAAAGCACCGCCGCCGCCCCAGATATCGACCGATAACGGCAGCCGGAAACGCAGTTCTTCCAGGTAGGTAATCGCCTTGCTCGCCGGGTAGGCCGCACTGAATGACAGTGCCACGATATCCATCTTGTGCTTGCGCACCGCCTGCACCACCTCCTGATAGGGCATCTCGGCGCCATAACAAACGGCATCGACATCATCCAGCCGCAACAGTGACTCCACCATCAGGATGCCCATGGTGTGCGGCTCCTCGGAAGGTGTCGTCAGCAGAATGCGGGGGGCGCGGGTCGCGTCCCGCAAATTGCCGATGGCATGTCGTATCTGGGTCTGAACCTGATCCGTGAAAAGATGCTCTTCGTGCACGTCGATCTGCCCTCGCAGCCAGGCATCGCCAATGATGGCCTGGGCATGCTGGAGGAAATCCAGGACGAAACGCTCCAGGCCCAGCCTGATCAACTGATGCGACACATACTCGCGGACTTCGGCGGGCTCACGGGTTTTCAGCAGCCGCAGCAGCTCCTCCTCGAGCCCGGGCACTACCTCGTGGCGGGCCTTGTTCTGGGCCTGCAGCATCCGCTCCATTTCTTCGGTCTCGAATCCGGCCAGCTTGCCGGGCCGGAAACCGGCATCAATCAGGCGGCGCATGACACGCAGTCTGGCGACCTGATCGAGACTGTAAACCCGGTCTCCCATGGTGTCGCGCAAGGGCTTGGGAAAACCATAGCGGCGCTCCCACATGCGCAGCAACTCCTTGGATACCCCGGTCTCGCGCTCCACGGCAGTGATCGGCAGCAGAACCTGGGTCTGTTCTCTTGATTCCAGCGTATTCAATATCGCGACGTTGGCACCCATGATGGTGATCTCCGGAGGTTGTCGTTTTGTACAGGACAACATTCGGATACCTGCCCGCCTTCTTGTACTGGACAACGAGAATACAAACGTTGTTTCGACTTGGACAAAACACGGATCGCCTTTGCGCAGGCATACCGTCATTAACCCGCCGCACCCCGATCTTTTGCTGTAGTGTCGTTGTGGGCTCCCTTCTGCCCGGGCACGGACATCCAGACACCCCATGATCGAACCGCTGCTGCTCACCACCGCCCGCATCTGCACGTTCAATGGCCAGCAGCTGCTGACGAATGCCAGCGGGTTCTTTTTCGCCCGCGGCCAACGCCTGTTTCTGGTCACCAGCCGCCACGTCATGATCGACGAGCCGAGCAAGCACTTTCCCGACCGCATCGAAATCGAACTGCACATCAACGCCGACAACATCGCCCACTCGACCGGCTTTTCGATCCTGCTCTACCGCAACCGCAAGAGCGTCTGGCGTCAGGGTCTGGATACCGCCGGCAACATCGATGTCGCGGTGCTGGAAATCGATCGGGCGGCGCTGCCCGCAGGCACGCTCTGCCATGCCTTCACGCCGGCGCATCTGCCGGGACCGTCGGATCTCGTTGAAGTCGGCAGCTCGCTGCTGGTGGTCGGCTTCCCGCTCGGTTTCCACGATACCCTGCACCACATGCCGCTGGTGCGGCATGCCGTGATCGCTTCCTCTTTCGGCCTGCGCTTCCAGGGAGAAGGCTATTTCCTCACCGATGGCCGCACCCATCGCGGCACCAGCGGCGCCCCAGTGGTCATGCGCATGCCGGCCGGGCATGCCCTGGCCGGCAGCACACTGCCCTGGATGCTGCTGGGCGTGCACTCATCGCGCATCGACCTCGGCAGCCGCGACCTCAAACTCGATGAAGCCCTGGGCCTGAACTGCACCTGGTATGCCGACATCCTGATGACGCTGACCAGCGCCTGAAGCGGGCTCTGGTGTAGCCCGCAGCCCGACACCCACAGCCGTGAGCCCGGCAAGCGCTGGCGCACTCGTTATATTTATATGAATATAGCGAAAACCTGACACCGGCAGAACCACACCATGAAACACGCCCACCGCTTCATGCTGGCCACCGCCCTGCTGCTGTCGCCGGCGGCCTGGGCCGGCGATGTCACCCTCTATGCCGCCGCCAGCCTGACCGATGTCATCAAGACCCTGGCCGTCAGCTATGAGCAGGAAAAACCGACGACGCACATCAAGCCCTCGTTCGCCTCGTCATCCACCCTTGCCAAGCAGATCGAGGCTGGCTCCCCGGCGGATCTCTATGCCTCTGCTGACAAGCAATGGATGGACTATCTGCAGGCGCGCCAGCTCATCGACAAGACCTCGCGCAAAAACCTGCTCGGCAACACGCTGGTGCTGATCGCGCCCGTGACACAGCCGCGCAGCGTGGTGATGGAGAAAGACAAGCACCTCGCCAGCCGCTTCACCGGCAAGCTCTGCATGGGCGACCCCGGTCACGTCCCGGCCGGCATCTACGGCAAACAGGCGCTGCAAAG
The DNA here is from genome assembly GCA_964511255.1 of uncultured Paraperlucidibaca sp. Taxonomy (GTDB): domain Bacteria; phylum Pseudomonadota; class Gammaproteobacteria; order Pseudomonadales; family Moraxellaceae; genus Perlucidibaca. Next base: position 112,735 of record CAZEEQ010000001.1, on the reverse strand, counting down.
CCTGGGCTGGTGGGATGGTCTGGAGAAGCGCGTGGTCGGTACCGAGGACGTGCGCACGGCGCTGGCCTTTGTGCAGCGTGGTGAATGTCCGCTCGGCGTGGTCTATGCCACCGATGCCGGCAGCAGCTCCCGGGTCATGATCGCCGGCCGTTTCGCGCCGGACACGCACGACGCCATCGTCTATCCCTTCGCGCTGCTGCCCAGGGCTTCGGCGGAAGCACGTGACTTCTACCGTTATCTCCAGAGCGATACCGCCAGGACTGTCTTCGCCAAGGCCGGCTTCACCGTGCTGGCGCCCTGAGACGGTCACCTGGCACAGCGAGGTAGCGGCGACACCGCAGGCATGGCAGTCTCGGCACCACGCCTGCCATTGCCGGAACCTGCCATGCCGATACTCAAGAGACTTGCCCTGATCGTCACGGTCGCCATCGTGGCGCTGCTGCTTTACGCCACCACGCGCCCGGACAGCTTCCAGATCGAACGCTCACTGGTCATCAATGCCAAGCCGGAAAAAATCTTTCCGCTGATCAATGACCTGCATCAGTGGACCTCCTGGTCGCCCTGGGAGGGACTCGACCCGGCGCTCAAACGCGAATACAGCGGCAGTGCCAGCGGCCAGGGTGCCCGCTATGCCTGGTCCGGCAATGACAAGGTCGGCGCGGGCAGCATGACCATCACGGCCTCGCAGCCGATGACGCACATCGCCATGGATCTGCATTTCATCCAGCCCTTCGAGGCACGCAACGTGGCCGAATTCACCCTGACCGAAGGCGCCAACGGCACCCGCGTGAGCTGGCGCATGACCGGACCCAATCCTTACATCGCCAAGGTCATGCAGGTCTTCTTCAGCGTCGACGCCATGGTCGGCAAAGACTTCGAAGCCGGACTGGCCAAACTGCGCCAGGTCGCCGAACAGTGAGCACGATGACGCCCCCTCACGGCAGCGGCACACACACCGGTCACGTCAGCCCGCGCGACAGCGGTCCGGACCGGCGCTGGCTGGCCATGACCCTGCTCTGCCTCGGCGAGCTGATGATCGTGCTCGACACCACCATCGTGAATGTCGCCCTGCCCTCGATCCGCGAGGACCTGCACTTCCCGGAAGCCGCACTGGCCTGGGTGGTGAACGCCTACATGCTGACCTTCGGCGGCTTTCTGCTGCTGGGCGGGCGGCTGGGTGATCTTTACGGCCACAAGCGCCTTTTCCTGATCGGGCTGATCGCCTTCACCCTCGCCTCGCTGGCCTGCGGAATGGCCGAATCACAGACCTTTCTGATCGCGGCCCGGGCCCTCCAGGGCGTGGGGGGTGCCGTCGTATCCGCGGTGGCACTGTCGCTGATCATGGACCTCTTCAGCGAGCCCGGCGAACGCGCCAAAGCGCTGGGCTTCTACGGCTTTGTCTGCGCGGCCGGCGGCTCGGTCGGCGTGCTCATCGGCGGCGTGCTCACCAGCACCCTGAGCTGGCACTGGAACTTCCTTGTCAACATCCCGGTCGGTATCGCGGTCTATCTGCTGTCACGCCGGCTGCTGCCGGAGGATCATCCCCGCCCTCACGGTCAGTCGCTTGATGTCGCGGGTGCCCTCACGGTCACCAGCGCGCTGCTGCTCGCGGTTTATGCCATCGTCAACGGTAATGAAGCCGGCTGGACCTCGTGGCAAACCCTAGGCCTGCTCGCCGCCGCCACCGCCTTGCTGACACTGTTCATCGTCATCGAGTCGCGTGTCAGCGCACCGCTGATGCCGCTCGGCCTCTTCCGCCTGCGCAATCTGGCCACTGCCAACGTCATCGGCGTACTCTGGGCCGCCGCGATGTTCGCCTGGTTCTTCCTGTCGGCGCTCTACATGCAGGGCGTGCTGGGCTACACGCCGATGGCCGTCGGACTCGCCTTCCTGCCATCCAACCTGATCATGGCGGCGTTCTCGCTGGGGTTGTCGGCGAAGATCGTCATGCGCTTCGGCATCCGCCCGTCGATCGCGGCCGGCATGCTGCTGGTGGCGCTGGGTCTGGCGCTGTTCGCACGCGCCCCGGTGGATGGTACTTTCGTCGCCGACGTGCTGCCGAGCATGATCCTGCTCGGCCTCGGCGCCGGCATGGCGCTCAACCCGGTGCTGCTGGCCGCCATGGGCGATGTCGCGCCCGATCAGTCCGGGCTCGCGTCGGGCATCGTGAACACCTCGTTCATGATGGGGGGCGCGCTCGGTCTCGCCATCCTCGCCAGCCTTGCCGGCTCGCTGACCAGCTCGCAGCTGGCATCCGGTGCCGCGCAAGATGTCGCGCTGACGGCCGGCTATCAGCTGGCCTTTCTTGTCGGCGCCATTTTCTCGGCCATCGCCGTCGCGCTGACCCTGCTGCTGCGTCCCGCGGCAGTACCCGCCGATGGCGGACTACCGGGACAGCCCGCCACCGAAGGCCGTCATTGAGCGGCGCGCAGAAACCTCAGGGTTTGCGCATCTCACGCAGAATCAGCGCCTGGATGAGCATGCCGTCATCCGGGCGGAAGCCGATGTGGCTCCAGCGTACACGGCCATCGGGGCCGATCAGGAACGAGGTCGGCATGCCGGGCAGCTGATAGCGGGCTGCGACCTTGCCGGCCGGGTCATAGACCACGGTGAAGTTCGGCGGCATGTCATGCAGGAACTCGGCGGCATCCTGGCGGCGCTCATCCACGTTGACCGCCACCACTTTGAGCCCCGCCCGGCGCGTTCGCAGGCTGAGCTGGTTCATCCAGGGGAAACTCTGGCGGCAGGGACCGCACCAGCTCGCCCAGAAATCGACATAGACGAACTGGCCGCGATGGCTGGAGAGCGTCAAGGTTTTGCCCTCGCCGTCCGGCAGCGTGAAGTCGGGTGCGGGGTCGCCGGCCGAGAGCGCCAGGGCATGGGCTGGCAGCAGCGCCACCGACAGCAACGCCGATGCCAGCAACGGCCCCCGCAAGCCGGCTCTGCTGCGGCCAGGGAAAAGCCTCATGCCCTGCACTCCTCCGCGAGGACCAGCGTGCCGTGCAACTGCATCGCGGTGGTCACGGCCAGCCAGGGATAGGGACAGTCGGCCAGCCAGTCCGCCGCGCCCTGCCCCTGCAACATGCCCAGCGTACAGGCGGCCCCGGCCAGCAGGCAGCGCGGTGCGGCAATGGTCAGGCTGGCCAGGCCAGCGACCGGCCAGCCACTGCGGGCGTCGAGAATATGTGAGTAGCGCTGGCTCGTGGTGACGATGCAGCGTTCGTAATCGCCACTGGTCGCGAGGCCGCCCTGGCTGACCGGAATACTGGCCAGCACCCGTTCAGGATGACGCGGGTGACGAATGCCGATCTGCCAGGGACTGCCATCCGGGTGCGGGCCGACCACGGCGATATCGCCACCCAGCTCGACCAGCCCGTGCCGGATACCACCGGCCTGCAGAACCGCCGCGGCTCGATCGGCCGCGTACTCCTTGCCGAAGCCACCGAAATCGAGCGCCATGCCCGCCAGGGCCAGCTGCGCATGCCCCGGCCCCCACTGCAGATGCTGCCAGCCGATCAGCGGCAGCAGTGCAGCCACCGCATCAGCCGCTGGCGGCTGACTTGCCTTGAAGTCCCAGACCTGGCGCAAAATGCCCGAGGTGATATCGAAGCGCCCTTCCGACTGCTCGTGCAGCTGTGCCGCGATGCCCAGCAGCTGCGCCGTCTCGTCGTCGATGGCGATGTCCTGGCCAGAGCCGGCGGCGGCGTTGATGCGCCCGACCACGCTGTCATCGCGATAACGCGAGTATTTGGCCTCGATGCGACACACCTCGGCCTCGGCAGCCGCCATGACCCGGCCGGCCTGCGCGGCATCGGCCAGGAAGACCTGGATGCTGCAGGGCCCGCCCATGGCGTGGAAACGGCGCTGATGCAAGGGCAGACTCGGTGCGCTGGACGACGGCACTCAATACCTCCGCGAGATGCGGACATGGCCATTGAGCCACGACACCAGACCGGGGTTAGCGACCTCGACTTTCTCCAGCGCATAGTCCTTGCTGGCCTCGTACCAGCCAACACCCGCACCCAGCGTCCAGGGACCGATCCGGCGTTTGAGGTCCAGGCCGACACCAAGGGCGCCGAAGGGTGACAGGCGATAGTCACTGGAGGCCAGGCCATCACTGCGGGCGACGCCATAGAACGGCGCATAGAAACCCGCCTGGCTCTGCGAGTACCAGCGCAGGTTAGCGGCCCATTGCCAATTGCCCTGCGAACGCAACAGACCCAGCGTCAGGCTGTGCGCCTCGATTTCCCAGTCATCCTGGTAGTAGCGGTAGTCGGCCTGCGCCACCAGCCCCTGTAACAGGCCGGTGAAACCGAGGTTGTGACGCAGCATGAGGCTGACAGCCCCGCCCATGCGTTCATCCGGTCGACTGTCGGCCACGGTGCTGGTGGTCGCGGCGACATAAGCCAGCTTGTAGGGATCACTGAGAAAGCCATCCTGCCAGAGGCCACTGACGGCGAGCTGGAGGCGCGTGCGCGGCCCCAGCACCTGCTCCAGGCTGGCGAAGGCGGTGATGGTGTCCTTGTCAGCCTCGACGGTGCGCGTCGGATAGGTCGCGCTGCCCCCCTCGGTGGGCTCGACGGTATCGGCTGAATAGCCGGCACCTACCATCAGCACCTGCATCTGATCGGCCGAGGCCCAGGTGGCCTCGAGACCGGCCTGCAGCGACTGATAGTCATCTTCTCCGGAATAACCGCCGCTGAGCTTGAGCGTACTCAGACGCGACAGCTCGTGGTTCCAGTCACCCTGCACCACCATGCGCTCCTCGCGGATGCTGGCACCGCTCATGACCTGCACCGGCTTGCCGTTGGCATCGGGCAAGACATACCAGGGCGAGGCGCCGCTCATGGTCTCGTAAATCACGTTGAGGCCAAGACTGTCCTGAGCGGTCGCCGGCAGGTTGATGCGAAAGCGATGGGAGTCGATGACATAGCGCGCCTCGGCCTGCCCGCTGGCCGTCTTGTCAGCCTCGACATCGGCCTCCTGATAATGACTGTAGAGATAGTCCACCGAGGGCGTGGCGGTGACCGCGGCAGCGACCGGCATGGCGGTCAGCGCCAGCGGGCTGAGGGCGAGAAAAAGCGAGGAGGATGTCTTCATCAATTGCACCCACAGCCGCCACCACCGAGGCTGGCACCGCCACGGGCAGCTTCCTTGCTGACCTGGATATGCTGGTCGTAAGCGGCCAGCAGCGGGTCCATCTCCCAGAACATGGCCGGGTTGGCCAGCGCCGCGCGCTGCCAGGGCTTGACCGGCTGAACAGCGCAGCCGGCCAGCAGCATCAGAATGGCCAGTACCACACACCCTTTTCCTGCTGTTCTTGTGGTTATCGTCATCGCATCCTTCTCATGGTGCCGTTTCAGCGGGCTACAGCGTCTTCATGTACTCGATCAGGGCACGGCGCTCGGGATCGGTCAGCACGCTGACGAATTCATGGCCGCGATTACTCTGACTGTACATGCGCGTGTTGTAGACCTTGCGGTCCTCCAGCTGCTGATCCGACAGGATGGGGGCATTCAGCAGATTCCAGGCCAGGCCGCCATTGGCCCAGACCAGCGCCAGCGCATCCTGGATGGTGGCGCCATCCGCCGCGCCCGGATTGCAGTCGAGGTACGGAATGGTACGAGTGCCGCAGCTCAGCGCCTCATACTTCCAGCCCACCTTCTGACGGTCATAGCCGGTATCGAGACTGGCATCGAAGCCCATCACCACCTTGCCGACCTGATCCGCACGTGCCGATTTCGACTGGCGGCGCCAGATCGGCTGACGATCCGCCGGCTGCAGGATCTCCCAGAGGTTGGGCACCGAGCCGTTGTGGAAATACGGGGCCGTCGCCCAGACGCCATAGAGCGGCGGCGCCAGATAGCCGAGCTTGCGGTCGCCCCGCAGCGCCGGGTCGTTCTGGTCCCCGCACCGCGCTACGCCAGCGGCATTTTTCTCGCCATCGTTGTAGGCGAACCAGTTGTCACGCGCCGCACGCACCACCGCCGGGCTGTTGCCATCGAGGCGGCGGCGATCGGTGCCGATGACCTCCAGTGGCACGATGTTGGCTGCCACACCCTCCAGCAATGGCGTATCGAGATAGGCCGGGTCGTTCACATAGCGCGGCGAGTAGGCGCCGTGGCAGCTGGCACAGGAACCGTTGCCGCCAGTCGGCTTCGGCACCGGGTTCTTCAGTGCCGGCGCCCACAGGTTCTTGCTGTGGAACAGGATGGCACCCTGCTCAGCCAGCGCGGTATCGATGGCGCCCAATCTCGCCGCCGGCCAGGCCGGCGACTTCAGCGACATGATCCAGGCATCGCTGTCCTGCTGATGCTCGATGATCCACCGCTTGTCCGCTGCCATGTCGGGATGGAACGGCGTGTTCGGGAAATGGAACGACATCTCGATACGCTTGGCATCCATGACCATGGCGCCATCAAAGAACTTGGCAACGCGATGCCCCACGTTCCACCACACCGGCGGATCCTCGGTTCCGGTCGATGGCTGGGTCTGGATCGACAAATAGCCCGGGAGGCCGGCCAGGTCGGTGATCGTCAACGTACCGAAGAGCTGGAAATTGGTGATATTGCCCGTGCCGCGCACCTTGTTCTGCGACACCAGTGCCAGCGCTGCCTGTTGTGGCGCCAGCCGCGCCAGGTCGGTGAACATCACGGTAATGTCAGACAGGCTGTTGGTACCGTACATGGCACCCAGGCCCTGCCCGTCGGACTTCTCGCCGACCTTGCCGCCATGACAGATATTGCAGGTGACATTGAGCTGGCCGGTCCAGCGGCCATCCGCCTGGCGCAGCTGCGTCACACCCATGGGCAACTGGCCGCTCCCGCCCTGACTTGTGTTGGGGTCTTCTCCGGGCAGCGGATACGGGTTGGGGGTCGGCGACAGCGGCATGCCCCAGCGCTCGGCAACCAGCTGGTCAAAATTGTCGGGCCGGGCCGGCAAACGCCAGATCCGCTCCCACATCGCATTGTAAATGCTGGCCGGGAACGCGAAGCCTGACGATGAGGCATTGCCTGCGAAGAAATGCCCTGCCCCGACCTCGCCATCACTGGCCACCAGCGGATAACCGCGCAACGCACGCTGGCGCAGCTGCCCGCAGGTACCCGGATGATTATCCGCCTGGCAGGTCTGCCAGAACGCATTCATGTGCACCGCCTTGCCCTGATTGATGCCTGGCTGCACCAGCTCACGCGGATCGGCAGGCACCGGGGTGCTGTCGGCCTTGCCATCACAGTAATCGAACCAGTAGTGGCCGCCGCGCGAGCTCCCCAGCAGCGGCTGAGTGGCCGGGACCGGCGGCGTACCGGTATCACCCAGCAGGGCCGCGCAGGTCGCCGGATCGGCCAGACAGCGGATGAACCGCGCGGCATTCTGATAGCTGGCGCCGCCCTTAGGCCAGAGCGCACCGCCCGAATGTGGCTCCTCACCTGAGGACATAGTCAGGATGCGGGAGTCGGCACCGCCCCCCAGCGCCGTCCAGCTGGCGGTGAACTGGGCCTGATCCTGCGCCGGGTCGGGGCTCAGCATGAAACGCCGGCCATTTTCGGATAATGCGGCGGTTGCCCCCGGCACATGACACGTCCGGCAGATACCCAGTCCTGGCTGCACGTTACGGCTGAAAAATTCGGCCGTCGTGCGCGGAGCCCCCGCCCCTGGCACCGTCGGGCCTGCCGGCCCCGCTGAATCACTGCCCGTCGTACCGGCACTGCCGCTGTATTCGCCGCAAGCGGACAGCACCAGGGTCAGCGCCAGCAAGGGACAGATTTTACGCAGGAACATTGCAGCCTCCGGGAAGGTGCCTGATCAGAATGGCCCGCTCAAAGCAGGTCTGTTTTTGTGTGTCGACTCAAAAGGTAACAATAGTTACTATTTATGTCAAACCCTTGTAGCAGATACGCCGGCCTCGGACGCAAGCGACATTGCGGGCGCCGACTCAGGCGCCCATAATCTGCGGGCCGACCCCGGAACCCCTTATGAACGCAAAGCTGACTGCCAGAACTCCCCTGCAAGAGCGCTCGCGCCTGCGCGTCAGCCTTATCCTGCAGAAAGCCGAGGCGCTGCTTGCGGCGGACGGTCTGACCGCGTTTTCGATTCCGGTACTCGCCGAACAGCTGGGTTACCCGCGCGCCACCATCTACAAGTTTTTCCCCACCCCTTATGCCCTGCTCAACTCGCTCGCCGAGCGTCATCTGGAAGCATTGGAAAAGGCGCTGTACATCCAGGCTGAGACACTGGGCAAGGAAACCGACTGGCGTCACGTGACTCGACGCATGGTCGAGACCGCTGCCGGCTATTACCGCGAACAGCCGGTCGCCTGCATTCTGCTGCTGGGCGGCCCGGTGACTGACGAGAGTTATCGCTCACTGGAATACACCATCAACCGGCTTGGCAAGCTGACCCACAACATGCTGCAGCGGGCTGGCCTGGTGATGGCCGAAAACCCCTGTGAGGCAGCGCTGGCCATCGAGTTCGGCACGGCCAGCCTGCGCTTCTCGTATTTTCTGCATCAGACCATCACGGCCGAATACATCGAAGCCGCTGGCGACGTCATGATCGCCTTCATCGAAAAGCGCCTGCAGCAACGCGCCTGACAGCGCGCATCACAGGATCAGGTAGACGGGAGCGCCTTACTCTGGCGCGGCGCCAGACCAAAGGTCGGCACGATGGACGGGTTCTGCGCCTCGTGGAAATCCTTGCGGGCCAGCCAGACGCGGCGATAGCGGTAGAACGGCACCGTCGGGTAGAGATGATGCACCAGGTGATAGTTCTGGCAGACCAGCAGCGGCGACAGCAGCCATTCACCGCCCTCGCGGATGTTGGTGGCGCGGTACGGCTCGGACTTGTGCGTGGTGCCATGCGGATAATGCGGCAGGTACATGAAGGTGTAGCAGATCAGCCAGGCCGAAATACGCGCTGGGATGTACCAGAGCATCAGCAGCAGATTCGCCGGCAGCAGCGTGAACAGCACCGCCAGCGCAGCCAGATTCAGCCCGATATCGATCCAGACCAGACGCTGGGCCTGCGGCGGCAGCAGCTTGCGGTTACGGAAGAAGTAGACCAGATAGAGCTGATCCCAGAAGAACCAGGTGGTGAAGGCATTCTTCCAGTTGCTGGCCAGGGCATGGTCCGGATCATTGACATGCTCGTTGGCGAAACGGTGGTGTTGCATGTGCAGGATGCGAAAGGCACGACCGGTCGAGCCCGGCGATGCCAGTTGCACCGAAATAAACAGCAGGATGCTGTTGAGGCGCTCATTGCTGGACATGGCACGATGCATGCTGTCGTGCGCCGGGCTGAATTGCAGGTAGAACGACAGCCCGGCCAGCAGTGTGCCCTGCCAGAGCGGAATCATGTCATTCATGCAGAGATACCAGATCGTCAGCGTGAGGGCATAACCGGTCAGCATCAGCATCAGCGTCGGCCAGGCGATGAACGGAGTTTCCTTGAGGGCCTTGAAAGCCTCTTCGTCATTGATGCGGATTGCGCCAAGCATGGGTCTCTTCCTTTTTCACGGGCCTGCGCCGCCCAGGCGGGGCGACAGCATGACCAGGTGGTCATCTGTATGCCATGCTGTCAGAGCATCACCCCGCTCGTGAGGCGCTAAAATGACAAAGCGGGTGCAGAAGTTGCCATGACAGAGACAAAAAAGGCCGCAATACAGCCGCGCAGGCTCAGCGCTGCGACAGCTGCTGCTTGTATTCGGCCGGAGAAATACCGAACCAGCGCTTGAAGGCGCGCCGGAACGCAGACACATCCCGATAGCCCAGCGTCAGCGCCACGGCTTCGACCGTATAGCGCGGCGAAGCCAGACAGGACTGCGCCTGGCGCCCCAGCTCCTCATCAAGAATCACCTGATAACTGGTGCCTTCTGCTTTCAGATGACGGATCAGTGTCCGTACCGACAAGCCGATATGACTGGCGACCTCATGCTGCGTCCAGAGCTGCCCCGGATGCGCCGCCAGCAGCGCACTCACCCGCTGCCGCCAGCCGCCGCGCTGGCGCAGGGCCTCACGGATCTGCTCGCAACGACGCAGGGCCTCGCGAAACGCCTCCTGATCACTGAAGGGGTTGCGCATCTCCGCCAGCGCCGCCGGGATGCGCAAGCAGGTGACGCCGGCATCAAAACGGCAGGGACTGTGCAGATAGTCCGCATAGCGGCTGCCATGCCCCGGCGCGGGATAGTCCAGCCAGATCTCGCCCTCGCTGAAGTCGCGCCCGATCACCAGCTCGATGTTGTGCTGCGTGGTCTGTAGCAGGGCCTCCATGAAAAACAGACCGACCTCATCCATCGGCAACAGTGACTTCATGTAGACCACCAGCCAGTCGCCCTCCTGCTCCAGACTCATGTCGACAAAGCGGCCGCGCAGATCGGCGTAACGCGCGGTGGCCTGCATGCCTTCAAGCAGCGAACTGCAGTGGGTTGCGATCTGCCCGAGCGCACCATGCGCAGTCACGTAGAGATGACTTCCCCACTGCAGGCCCAGTGCCGGATTGCCGGATATCCTGAGGGCATTGCGGAGGATGGTGAACTGATCTGCAGCCGCCACCTCCTCATCCAGACTGAACAGCATCGCCGGCGTCAACGGCGTACCTTCCAGCAAGGCCCGCTGTCCCGCCTCATCCAGCTGCAACTCACGCACAATGAGCCGGGAATAGGTCGCCGGAAAGCTGGTCGCAGAAGGACTGTTTGTGGTCATCACCAGGGTTAAGGCCTGTCAGTGGAAGCCGCGCCAGAATAGTGCAATACGCCATCGGGAACCAAGAGCGACCATCAGTCCGGGACGGCTGACGCGGAGGTTTCGCCAGCGTACGAATGTGCGCAATCGTCTCCGGGCTGGGCGCATAGCCGTACTTCACGAAACCTGATCGGCTGCAACCAGGGTGGTTGAGTGAAGCAGAAACGGGTGATAAGCCATGCTGCTGGTCATGCAAACGACAGACGCATCGTCAGCACTGCCCCGGCACGAGGTCATCCAGAGAGTGAAGGCTCATGGTGTTTCTCCAGCAATCGGCATCTGCACAACCACCTTGCCTTTGGCCCGGCCTTGCTCCAGGTAGGCCAGCGCTTCCTTGGCCTGATCGAACGGAAACACCCGGTCAATCACCGGCCGGATCTTGCCCGCCTCCAGCAGCTTGCCGATCTCGGTCAGCTGGCCGCCATCCGGGCGCACGAAGAGAAATGAGTATTCAGCACCGCGCTTCTTGGCAGCCCGAATGATCTTGCTGCTCAATAACCGGAACACGAACACCATGAAGAAGTTCATGCCTCTGGCCTGGCCAAATGGCGCATCCGGCGGGCCGATCAATGAAACGACGGTGCTCTTGGGGCGCAAAATCGAAAGGGCTTTTTCCAGCGCATTGCCGCGCACCGTGCCCAGCACGGCATCGTAGCCCTGCAGCACCTCCTCGAATGCCTGCTGCTTGTAATCAACGACCTCATCCGCCCCGAGGCTTTTGACCAGTGCCACATTGGCCGTGCTGGTCGTCGTGCCCACGGTGGCGCCAAGGTGCTTGGCAAACTGGATCGCAAAGGTGCCAATGCCACCCGAGCCCGCCGGAATGAACACCTTCTGGCCAGGCCTGACACCCGCCCTCTCCTTCAACGCCTGCCACACGGTCAGCCCGACCATGGGAATGGACGCTGCCTGTACGAAATCGAGATTTTCCGGCTTGAGCGCGGCAGCCGTCTCGGGAACCACCGCAAACGCGGCAAAGGAGCCCCTGCCCAGGTCGAAGAGGCTGGCAAACACGGCATCGCCCAGTTTGAAGCGCGTCACGCGACTGCCCACCGCCACCACGACCCCGGCCAGATCACTGCCCATCGTCGCGGGCAGTTGAAAGCGGAGCATCGGCTTGAAGGTCCCCTTCGGAATCATGTTGTCGATGGGGTTCAACCCGGCGGCATAGACCTGCACCAGAATTTCATCCGGCTGGGGAACGGGTCGCGGCAGCTCGCTGAATACCAACGGGTCTGACCCGCCATAACGCTTGAGAACGAGAGCTTTCATGATGCTTTCCTTATTAAAAATCTTACACAGACAACCCGCTGATCAAATCATTTCAAGCGCCAGCGCAATGCCCTGACCACCACCGATGCAGAGGGTGACGATGCCCCGCTTCAAGCCATCGCGTCGCATCGAGTGCAGCAGTCGCGTCGTCAACACGGCACCGGTGGCACCAATCGCGTGGCCATGCGCAATCGACCCGCCCTCAACATTCACAATGTCTTCAGGCAGCCCCAATTGGCGCAAGCAAGCCAGGGTGATTGCCGAGAACGCTTCATTGATTTCCACGCGATCAATGTCTGCGCGCTGCCAGTTGGCCCGCTCCAGCACGCGCTGAACCGCCGGAATCGGTCCAAGCCCGAACCAGCCTGGCTCAACCGCCGCCACGCTATGAGCCACCAGCTTGGCCAGAGGCCGAAGTCCGTATTTTTCCGCAAAGCCTCGTTCCGCGATGACCATGGCCGCTGCACTGCTGTTCAACCCCGGCGCGTTACCCGCCGTGATCGTGCCATCCTGACGAAAGGCTGGTTTGAGCCGAGCGAGGGTTTCGAGGGTCGTGTCTGGCCGATTGGCCTCATCCCGCGAAAAGCTCACGACCCCTTTGCGACTCGTCAGTGCAAGCTCAACGATTTCATCGTCAAACTTTCCAGCCAGCTGCGCTGCACCAAATCGCTGTTGCGAGCGCACGGCCCAGCGATCCTGATCCTCACGCGTGATGCCGAACTGGCTGACCAAGTCTTCGGTGTGCCAGCCTGAGTGCTGGCCGCTGAACGCATCGTTCAGGCCATCGCGCAACAGGCTATCCAGCACCTGAGCATCACCCATGCGATAGCCCCAGCGACTGCCAGGTGCCAAATAGGGGGCTTGATCCATGTTCTCCATGCCGCCAGCAATGCCGACCGTTGCGTATCCGGCAGCGATCTCGAGCGCCACGCTGGCAATCGCCTGAGCCCCTGAGCCGCACACGCGATTCACCGTCAGTGCAGGCGCTTCCACCGGCAGACCGCCACCGATGGCCGCTTGCCGCGCCGGATTCATCCCGGCGCCAGCTTGAATCACTTGCCCCATGACCACGGATTCGATAAGGCTCGGGGATATGCCTGAACGCCGCAGCGTTTCACGAATCACGGCGGCCCCAAGACTGGGGGCTGATGTCTCTTTCAAGGCCCCGCCAAACGCGCCAATGGCCGTCCGCACCGGACTGCAAATGACAATTTCAGGTTGAGACATGTTTACGCTCCAAGTGATTATGGACCAACATTTCTTTGGGCTTTCTGATAAGCCGCAGCCTCGATGGCCTGTACCTTGATATGTACTTTCAGCTCATCGCTCACGACAGGCGCAAACTTGCCCATGCCAAAGTCCGAACGCTTGAAGCTGGTGTCTGCCACAAAACCTGCGCTCAACGCATTTTCATAGGGCCGCGACTGAGGGCGCATATCGAGCCGTGTCGCCAATACCACAGGCTTGCTGATGCCGTTTACCGTCAGCGTGCCCAGCACGGTGAACAGGCCTTTCCGAATATCGCCGTCAGTAATCGCCGTGCTTTTGAAAGTCACCTCCGGATACTGCTGACCTTTGAAAAAGTCACCCGACTGGGTCAGCATGTTATTCAGCGAAGAAAAGGATGTATCCAGAGACTTCACCTGCATGACCACCTCAGCCTTCGACAGCTCGGGATGATCCTGATTCCCCCAGATAGTGCCTGAGACCGACTTGAAGACACCGCCCGAGGTGATCACACCGCCATCACGCCACGTAAAACGCACTTCCGTCTGAGCGGGATCAATGGTGTAGACCACAACCCGGTCTGCCAGGGCGTGTTGCAGGGGAAGCCACGCCAACACCACCGCGATCAGCAGTTTTCGAAAAGTATGGATATCAATCATCGCAGCACTCCTGAACAGGTCGCGTTAGTCAGCCGAGAAATGCCAGAACCTGAGGAACAAACTGCTCGTGACACTGAAATATTCCACCATGACCGGCATCCGGATAAATGATGAGCGACGCATTGGGCAGTCGATGCGCAAGCTCAAATGAGCTTCTCGTCGGCAGCATGCGATCATCTTCGCCATTCACCACCAGAACAGGGTGCTTTATAGATGCCAGATCCATGGGGGGCTGGTTTCCCCAGCCGCGAATCGCCACCACTTGCGCGGCAACACCCAACGGCGAGGTCGGCTTGACGCGATCTTGCGTGCGTTCCTTGATGCGCCGCATGAAAGCAGCCGCCGCAGCCTTGCCATTGGCGGTCCGGGTAAAAAAGAGATAGCGCTTGGGGTCCTTGATCGTGACCACGCCACGCATGAAATCAGCGATCAATCGTGTGCTGAACTTGCCGACGCCAGCACCGCCAGCGGTACCCGTACCGGCTAGCACCATCTTTCTGACCAAGCTCGGTTCCTGCTCCGCAATAACTTGGGAAATGAAACCGCCCATGGAGAACCCCACGAGATCCACCTGCCCAAAACCCAGCGCTCGGATGAATGCAATCGCATCATCCGCCATGGCTTTTATGGAGGTTGGCGTACGCCCTTCCGACCCGCCTACCCCTCGGTTGTCAAAGATGATCACGCGGCGCTCGGCGGCAATGCCATCAATGATCCGGGGGTCCCAATCGTCGATAACCGCCGTGAAATGATGCAGAAAAATCACCGGCACGCCCGTGCTGGGGCCGAATTCACGATACGCGAATTGAACCCCGCCGATATCGATCCTCAGGGTCGGCGCGTTATGCGCCTGCCGGTGCTCATGGGGCGTCTCATTTACCACCTGCTTCTTTGGCATCTTTTAAGCTCTGTCATTTGATTCAGCTTTTTCACAAGGCATGGCGTCCAAGAGTCGGTCCTCAGCTCACCGCTGCGCCTTCCAGTCTCTCAAACAGGCAGTTGGCTGAATTTGCGCAAGCCTTTGTCAACCTGGGATGCCGGCAGAAACCGGCGCATGAAATACACCTGCCCGGCTTTCCTGCCAGCGGTGTAGCGCATCTTCGGCACAACTGCCGTCGCCGCTTTCAACACGGTATCAGCAACAATTTCCGGCGCATCGCCCGCCTCAACCAGCTTGCGCATCATCACTTCCATGCGCGAGCGCACGGCCTCGTACACGGGCAGCGGCTGGTCAGGCCGAATCAGGTTTTCTTCAAATGAAGTTCGGGTCACGCCCGGCTCCACGAGCACCACGCGGATGCCCAGCGTGCGCACTTCATGGTCCAGCGATTCGGAATAGCCCTCGATGGCATGCTTGGTCGAGGCATACAGCGCATTGAAAGGCGACGGCACAAACCCGAGCACGGAGCTCATGTTGATGATCCTTCCCCCGCCCTGACGGCGCATGATCGGCAACACGGCGTTGGTCACGCGCACCACGCCAAACACATTCACCTCGAACAACGCCTGCGCCTGCACGCCGGAAGACTCCTCGGCAGCCGCCAGCAGGCCGATGCCGGCATTGTTGACCACCAGATCAATACGCCCGGCCTGCTGCATGAGCTCGGCCACCATGTGCTGCACCGAGGCATCATCGGTCACATCGCAGACCAGCATGGTGATGCCGTCACCGGACTCTTTGATCGCCTTGCGACTGGTGCCGAACACGCGATAGCCCGCCTGCTGCAGCACCCGGGTCGTTGCCCGCCCGATGCCGGAAGACGCCCCGGTGACCAAGGCAACGCGCGTTGGGTTCTTGCTCATGACTCATGACCTCGTGGACTGTGGCTTGTGTACAGCGGCTTGTGTATCGCCGATCGAGTTGCTATCGTTTCGAAATCAACAATATCCCGTGCCTGACGAAAAGTCACTATCAAAATGATATGAACGAAGAAAATAGTTTGACCGAGACCTGCCCGATTGCCCGCAGCCTCGCCTGCTTTGGCGATACCTGGAGCATCCTGATCCTCCGCGATGCCCATGCCGGCCTCACGCGCTTCGATCAGTTTCGCAAAAGCCTGGGCATCGCACCGACAATCCTGACGCGTCGCCTGGCTACGCTGACGGCAGAAGGCCTGCTCGAGAAACGGCTGTATTCGGAACGCCCACCGCGCGATGAATATGTCCTGACCGCTGCCGGGCGCGACTTCCTGCCGGTGCTGTTCGTGCTCGGCGCCTGGGGCAACCAGCATCGCGGCACAGGTCCGTTGACCCGCTTCTTCGATGCGGAGAACGGTACGGAAATCAAGGCGATTGTGGTGGATGAAGTCACGGGGGCCAGGGTGGGAACGCGCCCGATGCGCACAGCGACGGCCGTCGCAAATACTGAGCTCGCCCTCTAGCGCCAACCGCTCCAAAACTCAGGCACTTCCCGCCAGTTCAACGCGGCAGGGTTAATGCTGGCCATAGCGTTTTCGGCAGCAATCGCACAAGGTACAACTCAATGCCACACAGGGTATTGATGCGGTATGAGGCTGAGACAGACAGGTGAGGGAACCGTGCAAACAGAAAACCCCCGTAAGCCTTGATACTACTGGGCTTGACGAGGGTTATCTGGGGGTACTACCCACGAGCGTGGGCGTGATTTGGAGGAGAAGGAGGGATTTGAACCCTCGATACGGGCTAGCCGTATGCCAGATTTCGAGTCTGGTGCATTCAACCACTCTGCCACTTCTCCGAAGGCCGCGAAATTTACCGGATACCCCGGAGAAACTCAAGCGTCGCGCGCGCATCCGGCCAAAAAGCGGACAATCGCGCAGAGAACATCCGCTGCCCGCCTTACAACGGGACCTTGTCGACGGTGTCCGCCGCGGTATCAATGCTGGCATCGACGCCTTCCAGCGCCTCATCGACACCATCACCGACCACCGGCACGACAGAGACCACGGCACCGACAACCGAGAGCAAAGCGCCACCGACCCTCATGGGCATGGTCACCAGCTTGGTCAGGAAGCAACCGCTCAGGCTGGCCGCAAGCCCTGCGATGAGGAACAGTCTGACAAGTGCGCGCATGGGAGTTTCTCCTTCTTCTGGCAGCGCAAAGAAAACGGGCCGGTATTGAGCCGGCCCGTTCGGGGTTCAGTCGAGGTTGACGCCCAGGCGCCGGGCGACTTCCTCATAGGCTTCGACGACATCGCCGAGGCCCTGACGGAAGCGGTCCTTGTCGAGCTTCTTGCGGGTCTCGCGATCCCAGAGACGGCAACCATCCGGCGAAAATTCATCACCGAGCGTGATCTTGCCCTTGAACAGGCCGAACTCCAGCTTGAAGTCGACCAGCAGCATGCCGCCAGCCAGAAACAGATCGGACAGAATCTCGTTGATCTTGAGCGTCTGACGCTGCATTTCAGCCAGCTCGTCGGCCGTAGCCCAGCCGAAAGAGATGGCATGCGCCTCATTGATCATGGGATCGCCGAGCGCGTCATTCTTGAGGAAGAGCTCGAAAGTCGGCGGATTGAGCGCGATGCCCTCCTCCACGCCGAGGCGGCGTACCAGGCTGCCGGCGGCGAAGTTACGCACCACACATTCAACCGGAATCATGTCCAGACGCTTGACCAGCGACTCGGTCGGCGACAGCAGCTTTTCGTGATGGGTGGCAATGCCGGCCGCAGCCAGCTTGTCCATGATGAAGGCATTGAACTTGTTGTTCACCATGCCCTTGCGATCGAGCTGCTCGACCTTCTTGCCATCAAAGGCAGAGGTGTCGTTGCGATACAGGATGACGACACGATCGGCATCATCGGTGGCATAGACGGATTTGGCCTTGCCGGTATACAGCAGGTCGCGCTTTTCCATGGGTTCTCTCTCCGAAACTCGGTGCTATCAGGGCCAGCGGGCCTGCAGGGTGCTGAGCAGGTTGCGCGCCAGATTGACCGGGGCCAGGGTTTCGTCATCCCGCTGTACGCTGATCACGAATGCCTCGGTGGCACGCACCATGCGTACCTGGTAGTTCTGCTGCGCAATGCTGACTTCGACCAGGCCCAGAGACTGGTTGCGGTCGACGATGGTCACATCGGCATTCTTGAGGGCGCGGCCCAGTTCATCCCAGACACGTTCGCGCGGACCGATGACGCGCAACTCCGGGACACCATTGCCATCGGTACCCAGCTTGACCGGGGAACGGCCCGGCAGATTGGGCAAAGGCTGCAGCGTGGCGACCTTGACCTCTTCCATCGCCGGCGGGTAAGGCACGACAGCCGGCTTGGTCTGAGGCTGCACCACGAAATTCGACTGCGGAATCGGGTACAGCGGCTTGATCGGACGGGTGCTCACGCTTTCCGGGATGTTCAGCGGAGGCGTCGATTCGGCTTTCACGTAATCCAGGCTGCGATCACGAAAGAAGTTGGTGCAGGCCGGCAACAGCGTGGCGGCGAGGGCCACCAGAAGCAGACGACGCATCAGAGTACTCCACTGGATTGCAGGGCCGCGCGAACGCGCGGTTGAGCTTCTGGCGACAACACGGTCAGCGGCAGGCGGGTGCCCAGACCCATGTGGCCCATTTCCGCCAATGCCCACTTGACCGGGATCGGATTGGATTCGATGAACAGCACCTGATGCAGCTCGGCGACACGTCCGGTGAGTTCGCGGGCACGGGCGGCATCACCGGCCAGGGCGGCTTCGCAGGCCTCGGCCATGACAGCAGGAGCCACATTGGCCGTCACCGAGATATTGCCCTTGCCACCGAGCAGGATGAGCTCAATGGCGGTGGCATCATCGCCGGAATAGACCGACATCTTGTCGCCGACCAGCTTGATCAGCTCGGCACCGCGCTCGAGGTTGCCGGTGGCGTCCTTGATGCCGACGATATTCGGCGTGCCGGCAAGCCGGGCGACTGTGGCGTTGAGCATGTCGACACCGGTACGACCGGGCACGTTGTAGAGAATCTGCGGCAGATCGACCGCTTCGGCGACAGCCTTGTAGTGCTGGTACAGACCTTCCTGGGTAGGCTTGTTGTAGTACGGCGTGACCAGCAACGCGGCATCGGCGCCCAAGCGCGCGGCGGCGGCGGTCAGCTCAATCGCCTCACGCGTGGAGTTGGCCCCGGTGCCGGCGATCACGGCACAACGGCCGGCGGCCACCTCAATCACGGTGCGCACGACAGCGAGATGCTCATCAACATCCAGCGTGGCGGATTCGCCAGTGGTGCCGACTGCAACAATACCGTGGGTGCCCGCGGCGACATGCCATTCGACCAGGCGCTTGAGCGCGTCCCAGTCCACCGAGCCATCGGGGTTCATGGGAGTGACAAGTGCCACCAGGCTGCCAATGATCATGCGGCTCTCCACGGCTGCTGCGTACAGAAAGGAATAAGCCGGTAATGGTAGCGGTCAGGCCGGTCAACAAACAAGGCCGCGACGCCCGCCTCTGCCAAAAACCCGGTGGAGCCGGCGGAAATGCTGCCCCGGGAAATGGCCGGAAACAAAAAAGCCGGCGTCTCGATCAAGAGAACGCCGGCTTTCCGAAACTGGAGCGGGTAACGAGGCTCGAACTCGTGACCTCGACCTTGGCAAGGTCGCGCTCTACCAACTGAGCTACACCCGCACGGTGTCAGTGGCCGCCGAAGCAGTCACAACAACGTTGTGGGCGCGGATTCTAGAGACGCCGGCACAGGCTGTCAACACGAAAACGCGCCGTTTTTCCTGTGCCCGCCTCAGCGGCCGCGCTCAAGCTGCTTCGCAAGCTGTTCGATGACACGGGTGAGATTATCCATGCGCTCACTGAGCGATTCGAAGTCGCGCTGACTGGGAATGCCGAGACGGGTCAACGTGCTCGACAGCCGGTCATCAATGGCGCGCTCGACTTTTTCGCGGGTATCGGAGGCCTTCTCGATCACCTTGTCCTTGAGGTCATGTGCGGTGGTGTCGGCGAGGTCCTTGGTCTTGTGCTCCAGCTCTTCACCGATCTTCACCAGGTTGTCGAACAGCTTGCCGCCCTCTTCTTCGGCACGCGAAAAAGCCCCCAGCCCGGCCAGCCAGATCTGCTGGGTGTATTTGCGCAGATCCTTGGCGGGCGCAATCTTGAGTCGGCCGCGGGCATTGCTGGACATATCGGTCATGGTGTTTCTCTCAACAATAAGGCGTCAGCAGACAGGCACACAAAAACGCGGTCAGATCGACAGCATGGCGAGCAATTGCAGGCCGCCGGCCATTCCGCCGAGCACGGCACCGAGCAGAATCAGCACCCACTCATCCTCCTTGAAGGCCGGACGCAGCAGCTCCTGAAACTCGGCGTTGCTCATTTCCATCATGCGCTTGCGAAATATCTGGTGGATGATACCCGAGCGTTCACGACTGAAGCGAGGATCGGATACCGAGCCCAGCGACATCGTGACCGCGCGTTCGGCCACCAGGTTCTTGAGCTGAGTATAGCCTTCCGCCCCCATGGTGAGCTGAATGGCCGTGCGCACCACGCTCGACTCCAGCAAAGGCCGCATATGGCGCTTGATGATGGCCTTGGTGCGATAGGAGCGCGGGCCGGTCAGCACTTCCGCCATGACATTGCGCAGGTTGACGATCTCCAGCGTGCTGACCTCCGAAAACTTGTCGGCGACTTCGTCTTTGCGGCGCATGAACAGGCCATGCAGGCAGTAGGGACCGAGCCAGATCGGCTCCACCGGCCGGAAAATCACATTGAGTACCAGCCAGTTGGTGGCATAGCCGACCAGGAAGCCGGCCGCCGGCATGACCCAGTTTTCCGGATAGCAGTAGTAGACCGCCATCTGGATGATGCCGAAGAAGAAACCGAAGTAGGCACCGGAGCGCACCACGAAGCGGAGCTCGGCGCCACCGACTTCCTTGAAGATGCGCACCAGCAGTTTCTTGTTGCGCTGCATCATGCCCACGACCATCTCACGCAGGTCGACCAGCTCCTCGATATTGGCCGCCATGTCATCGACGATATTGTCCATGATGTCGGGAATCTGGCGGCGGGCACGGGCATAGACGCGCTTCTTGACCATGATGGGGACGTTTTCCCAGAGCACTTCATTGCGCTCGCTCATGATCTCGTCGACATAATCTTCCATGTCGGCATTGATGGTATGGGCAATGTGCTCGGCGATTTTTTCCGGTTCCATCTGCTGGAACATCTCGGACAGCGTGGCCATTTTCGACAGTGAGTTATCCACCACGATGCCGGCCATTTTGCCGGCCTTGGCCGGGATAATGCCCTGCCAGCCCAGTTTCAGGCTGCCGAGCCGGATGCCGATGAATTCGATGGGGCGAAAAGTCAGCTCAATGGCGACCCAGTTGGTCAGCCAGCCGACAAAGGCCGCCACGAAAGGAATCCCGATGAATAGCCAGAAATCAGGGCGTCCATAGATTTCCAGAAGCAGGTCGTTCATTGCTATCCTTGACCCGGCAAACACGGAGAACACAATAAATACAATGAGGTATGGTGGCCGGATACTGCCGGTCGGAGTATACACAGAAAGCCCATTGTAGAAGCGTCACAGCACGCTAGAATGGTCCTCCCCGTGTCCCGCAAGCCCTCTTGCGGGACCTACAGGCAAAGCGTCCCGATTATGTCAGAAGAACAATTCGAAGAAGATCGAGACCGGCCGCGGAAACCCGTCGCACTGGCTCAGGAGCTGTGGCTGGGCATGCTGGAAAGCCTGATCAACAGCTTTGTTGACCTCGATCCCGATACCCGTCAGCAAGTGCGCGCGCGCGACGGGCTGATCGTGCGCGTCAAGGCCGTGGACCCGCACATGATCTGCTACCTGCATTTCACCCGTGAAGGGATCGAGCTGTCGGCTGAAGCACCGGGGCCGGCCACAGTCCGCATTGGCGGCTCCCTGCTGTCGCTGCTGTCGGCCATTGCCGGCCAGCACTCGCTGGACAAGCCCGGCAAGATCCGTATCTGGGGTGAAAGCACCCAGGTGAACTGGCTGATCGAACTGCTCAACGCCTTCAACCTGCGGACCTCGGCACAGCGCTGGCTGCGCCGGCATCTCAACATCGGCGAACTCTGGCACAAGATCCGCCGCAACGACCCGAGCTGGATCTCCGACCTCATGCCCATGCCGGGCATGATGCGCGAAGCACTGGCCGAGATCCGCACCCTGCGCAAGAGCCTCGACCAGCAACAGGAGGCCTGGCGCGACCAGCAGTATGCCTGGCAGCAGCAGCGCCCCTGGGATATCGGCATTCTGGTGGTGGTGATGGCAACACTGGTGCTGGCCCTGTTGCCGGGCAACACGCTGGTCGACAGAATCGATGGCCTGACACCGGAGCGCCTGATCTGCATCGGTCTGGCGCTGGCCCTGATCGGCACCCGCTTTTGGCGCCGCTGACCCGCACCGGGTCGGGCGCCGGGCAGTCTTACTTGCGCTTGCGACCGAGCAGGCTCTGCAGGCCTTCGTTCAGCATCTCGCCACCCGAGCGCGCGGCGCGCCAGGTCGTATCGCGGAACTCCTCATCCTGACGGGTCTCTGAAAGACTCTCGATCACGGCGCGTTTGACACGCACCTCGACGGTGCGGGCAATCGACTCGTGCAGGGCATCAATCTGCTGCTCCCACAGCGGCGCGCCCTGACGGCGCAGCCACCAGCGCACAATGGCCAGGGTCAGGATGCTCGACAGAACGGCGGTACCCAGCATCTGCAGAATCAGCATGTCTTTACACTCGAAGAACAGGAAATCGTGGCGATTGTAGCGCGCATGGCCGGCTATACAAGCCGGGATTGCGCTGGGTAATATGCCGCGTCGCCAAGGGAGCAGAACATGATCACCATCGAAATCACCAACCTGGACGAGCTGGTCCGCGAGCACCGCGGCTCATTGTCGGCCATGCTGGGCAAGCTGGTGACCGATGTTGAAGGTGAAGTTGAGCGTATCCTGATCCAGGAGCTCAAGAAGGAGTTCGAGCACCGCGGCATCCAGGCCAATATCTGCAGCATCGGCGGCATCAACCTGCGCCGCTTCGTAACCAGCAACCTGCCCTCGAACTGAGGCGGCAGCCTTACAGGCGCGAAATCAGCGCGCGCAGATCTGCCAGCGACTTGTTGGTCTCCTCCGAAATGAAACCGCCGCAGCGCCGCCCCAGGCCGGGCGCGAAAACTCCGGCCTCCAGCACCCGGATCTCGGCCAGTGAAAACGGCTCTCCGGTGGTCAGCAAGCCCTCCTCCAGCCAGCTCTGCAGCGAGGCGATCAGCGGCATGTGGCTGACCACGATCAGCTCCTCCACGGTTTCGCGCATGATCAGCGAAATCGCCTGCTCGGCACGCAAGGGGTCACCTTCCGGTGACAGCACATCCAGGATATCCACCTCCGGCAGACCCAGCGTCTGCTGCACCACGCGCGCCGTCTGACGGGCCCGGCAAAGCGGGCTGGCGACCAGCCGCGTGGGACCAGCGACCTGCTGGATGAGCCAGTCGGAAGCCGACTGCGCCTGCGCCCAGCCCAGCTCGGTCAGCTCGCGCAGATCATCCTCGCGAGCCTCCGCTTCGGCCTCCGCATGACGCAGCAGGTATAGACGCATGTTCAGACCTCACCCGGCTTGGGCAACACGAACTCGACATCGCTGCTCTGACTCGACAGCATCATGGCCAGCACCACGTCATACAGACTGCGACCATTGAAGATGATTTCATAGAGGCCGCTGACCAGCGGCATGCGGATACCCAGTGCGTCAGCCTTGTGCTTGACCATCTGGATGGTGTTGATGCCTTCCGCCGTCTGCTCCAGCTCCTCGACAATCTCTTCCAGGGTCTGGCCCTGGCCGATGGCCAGACCCACCTGGAAATTGCGGCTGAGCGACGATGAACAGGTCGCGATCAGGTCGCCGACGCCGGCAAGCCCGAGAAAAGTCAGCGGATTGGCGCCCAGATGCACGGCAAAGCGGCTCATTTCCGCCAGCGAACGCGTCAGCAGCATGGCGCGCGCGTTCTCGCCGAGCTTGTGCGCAGCCGCCATGCCGGAGGCCACGGCATAGATATTCTTGAGCGCGCCACTGAGTTCGACGCCGTAAATGTCGGTATTCGAAAAAACGCGGAAAAACGGCGAGGACAGCACGGCATGGACGGCATCGCGCAGGTCTTCGTCGTGGCTGGCAATGACCGTTCCGGCGAGCTGGCGGGCCATGATTTCCTTGGCCAGATTGGGGCCGCTGATGACGCCGATGCGCTCCAGCCCGGATTCTTCGCGCAGAATCTCGCTCATCAGCGCGAAGCTGTCCTTCTCGATGCCCTTGGTGGTGCTGACCAGCATCTGTTCGGGACGCATGGCCGGCTTCGCCGCCTGGAGCACGGAGCGGAACGCCTTGCTGGGGATCGACACAAAAATCAGATCGGCAGCGCCGACCGTTGCCAGCAGGTCATCACTGAACTGCAGGTCGGTACAGAGCGGGAAACCCGGCAGGTAACGCGTGTTCTCGTAGCTCTCGCGCATGTCGGCGAGTTGCTGCGGATCACGCAGCCAGAGCGTGGTGGCATGGCCGTTGCTGGCCGCCAGATTGGCAATCACGGTCCCGAAGCTGCCGCCACCGAGTACCGCGACCTTGAATTGAGACATGTAGAGTTCCTTGGATGACGCTGCCGGGAAAAATCACCGGAAAAACGGAAACAGGTAGCCGGATTATACCGGCCACCTGCCGCGCGCCAAGGAATTCTGTCGGACGATCCGGCTTCATGGCGACCGGCCCTGAGGCCGGTCGCCATCCGGCTTACAGCGCGTCGAGCAAACGCTGCACTCGCCGCACATAGGCCGCCGGATCTTCCAGCTGCGCCCCTTCGGCGAGCGCGGCCTGATCCAGCAGCACCAGCGCAAGGTCGGCAAAGCGGGCCTCATCGGCCTCCGCAGCCAGCCGCTCGACAAGACGGTGCGTCGGATTGATTTCAAGAATGGGCTTGATCTCCGGCAGCTTCTGCCCGGCCGCTTCCATCAGCTGGCGCATCTGGAAACCAGGATCAAAGGCATCCAGCACCAGGCAGGTCGGCGACTCGCTCAGGCGGTTGGTGGTGCGAACTTCCTTGACGCGATCCTTGAGCACCTGCTGCAGGCGCGCGACCACGGCCTCGGCCTGCTGCGTCTGCTCGGCGCTGACCTCGGGCTCGGCAGCCTCGCCTTCGGCGGAGGCCAGCTTCGAGAGATCGACCTGACCCTTGCCGATGTGCTGGAACTTGCGACCGTCGAACTCGGTCAGGTAGCTCATCATCCACTCGTCGATGCGGTCGGTGAGCAGCAGCACCTCGACACCCTTCTTGCGGAAGATTTCCAGATGCGGGCTCTGGCTGGCCGTCGTGTAGTTGTCGGCGGTGAGGAAGTAGATCGTGTCCTGGCCTTCCTTGAGGCGCGCGACATAGTCGGTCAGCGCCACCGTGGCGGCGCCGTCGCCCTGGCTGCTGGAGGCAAAGCGCAACAGGCGGGCAATCTTGTCCTTGTTGGCATGGTCCTCAGCCAGACCTTCCTTCAGCACCTGCCCGAAAGCCGCCCAGAATCCGGCATAAGCCTCGCCGTCATCGGCCAGCTTGACCAGCATGTCGAGACTGCGCTTGGTCAGCGCCGACTTCATGCTGTCGATGATATCGGACGACTGCAGCAGCTCACGCGAGACATTGAGCGGGAGGTCGTTGGAGTCGACCACGCCCTTGATGAAGCGCAGGTACAAGGGCAGGAACTGCTCGGCATCATCGCGGATGAACACGCGCTGCACATAGAGCTTGAGCCCGCGCACACCTTCGCGCTGATAGAGGTCGAACGGTGCCCGGCCCGGCACATAGAGCAGCGAGGTGTATTCGAGCTTGCCCTCGACCTTGTTGTGGCTCCAGCTCAGCGGGTCCTCGAAATCATGGGCAATGTGCTTGTAGAAGGCCTTGTAGTCGTCGTCCTTGAGTTCGCTGCGCGGACAGGTCCAGAGCGCCTTGGCCTCGTTGATCACCTCATAGGCGCCCGCCGCCGCGCCCTCGTCCTCGCCCTCGGTCTCAGACGTCACCGGCTGGCGCAGATGCACCGGCAGCGCAATGTGCTCGGCATACTTGTTGATGATGCCGCGCAGGCGCCAGGTATCGGCGAACTCAGCAGCACTCTCGCGCAGATGCAGGGTGATGCGGGTGCCGCGCTGCGCCAGCTCGACCGGCTCGACACTGAACTCGCCGGTGCCTTCGGACTCCCAGCGCACGCCCTCGCCGGCGGCCAGACCGGCGCGGCGGGTTTCCAGTACCACGCGGTCAGCGACCACGAACGAGGAATAGAAGCCGACGCCGAACTGGCCAATGAGCTGGCTGTCCTTCTTCTCGTCTCCGCTGAGGTTCTTGAGGAAGTCAGCAGTACCGGAGCGGGCAATGGTGCCGAGATTCTGCACCACCTCATCGCGGCTCATGCCGATGCCGTTGTCGCGCAGGGTAATGGTTCTGGCCTCGGCATCGACATCGAGCCAGATGCCCAGCTCGGGGTCGTCAGCCAGCAGCGCCGGATGCGTCAGCGCCTCGAAGCGCAGCTTGTCAGCGGCATCGGAAGCGTTCGAGACCAGCTCGCGCAGGAAAATTTCGGGATTGCTGTACAGCGAATGGATCATCAGATGCAGGAGCTTGGAGACTTCGGCCTGGAAGCCCAGGGTCTCGCGCTGGCTGGGATTTTCTTGTGTCGTGCTCATGGTTGACCACCTTCAGGACAAACGGAAAGAAACGGCAACGGGGCCTGACTGTCATATGGAGGCAGGATGGCAAAACTCAAGCCCGCCATTCGTCGACAAATTATCTGACCGATGGGTTTCGCACCGGCATAAAGCGTCTACACTCGGGAACATCCCAGCCTCAGGGCATCAGGGATGATCTATAACAAGAGGGTCACATCATGAAGAAGCTTCTGGCTGTTGCACTGCTTTCCGGCATGAGTACCGTTGCACTCGCCGATCCTGATGTCGGTTGCGGTGCCGGCACCATTCTCTGGGCCGGCCAATCCGGCGTCGTGCCCAAGGTCCTGGCCGCCACCACCAACGGCACCCTGGGCAACCAGACATTCGGCATTTCCACCGGCACCCTGGGCTGCCAGCAGAACGGCGCCATCACGTCGCGCGTCCGTCTGACCATGTACACCGGCTCCAACATCGAGAAGCTGGCCCGTGACATGTCCGTCGGCCAGGGCGAAAGCCTGAACGTGCTCGCCGACCTCATGGGCGTGCCGCAGACCGACAAGCCGGCCTTCTTCCAGGCTGCCCGCGACAACTTCGGCACGATCTTCGCGCCGCAGAACGAAACCGCCGGCCAGGTGCTCGACGCGCTCAACGCCGTCATGGCCAAGGACGCCCAGCTCGCTGGCTACGTCAAGGCCTGATCGACCCGCTGCACCAGAGCCCTGCTTCGGCAGGGCTCTTTTTTTCGCTCCACCCTGTGACTTGCGCGGAAACCTGTCGATGCGGCCGTGTCGCCTGAGCACCACCCCCAGTACCCGCCGTCCGGTACCCTTTCTGGCCCTGCTGTCGGCACTGATCCTGCTTCCCGCCTTCGCGTTTGCCATGGCACCGGCAGTGCAGGACGTCGCCCGCCTCGCCGCAGACCCTTATTGGCAGCGCCTGCTGCGCGACCCGACCCCGGATGACGGCCAGTACGCCAGCGCGGTAGACCAGCCCGCCTTCTTCCTCGCCGGCAATGGCCGGCAGGATGCCGCCGCCGAGCTCTCGGCGCTGCTCAACGCCCTGGCCTCGCCCTGGCCCGGCAAACCCGATGAGCATCCTGCCTGCCGCTTTCCGGCTCGCAGCCGCTGGCTCGCCGAACAGCTGCCAGCGTTCGCCGCACAATGGCCGGCCACTGACTGCGCGGCCCTCCGCACCTGGTTGCAGGCGCTGGACACGGCCCAGATCACCCTGGTCTTCGCCAGCGATTACCTGAACAACCCGTCATCCATGTTCGGCCACACCCTGCTGCGCCTGGATGCCCATACCCAGCGCGACGACACCCGTCTGCTCGCCTACGCCATCAATTACTCGGCACAGACCAACACCAGCAACGGTCTGGAATTCGCCGTCAAAGGCCTGACCGGGGGCTATCCCGGCGCCTTCTCGCTGCTGCCCTATTACGAGAAGGTCAAGGAGTACAACGACTGGGAGAGCCGCGACCTCTGGGAGTACGAGCTCGGCCTCAACCAGACCGAGGTTGATCGCATCGTGCTGACCCAGTGGGAATGGCGTGATGTCACCGCGCCCTACTACTTCCTCTCGCGCAATTGCTCCTACGAGCTGCTCGGCCTGATCGAGATGGCCCGTCCGGGTCTGCGCCTGCAGGACCAGTTCCCGGTCGACGCCATCCCCACTGACACCCTGCGTGCCGTGCTCGCTCAGCCCGGCCTGCTCAGGCGCGTGACCTGGCGCGCGGCCAGCGGCACCCGTCAGCAGGCCGACCTCGAACGCAATGACCGCGCCACCAACCGGGCCGCGCTGGCCCTGATGGAAAACCCCGACAGCCCGGTGCTGGCGACGCTGACACCGACGCAGCAGGCACGCGCGCTGGAGACCGCCTACGACGACCTCTACAGCCGTTATGTCGCGCGTGAAGTCGCGCGAGACACAGCACCCGCACAACTGCGGCAGCTACTGACCCTGCGCAGCCGCCTTGCGGTCCCCGACCAGCGTGTCGAACCGGTGCGCCCGAGCACCGACCCGGCCAATGGCCATGGCACCCGCCGCGCCGCCGTTGGCTTCGGGCGTGATGACGAAAACTTCGCGCTGTTGCACTTCCGCCCGGCCTACCACGACTGGCTGGACCCCAGCGGCGGCTATCGCGAAGGCGCCCGTATCGACTTCCTCAGTGGCACCCTGCGCATCAGCGAATCCGGCCTCGGCCTGCAGGAAGCCACCGTGGTCGGCATCGATTCGCTGGCGCCCGCCAACGGCCTGCGCCAGCCGCTGTCATGGTCGGTACGTCTCGGTGTCGACCAGGGGCTGGGCGACCGCCGCAATGACGACCGCCACCACGGCATGGCAGTCCTTGAAGGCGGTGGCGGCATCGCGGCCCGTCTCGGCACTGCCATCTGCCATGCCCAGTCGCACAGTGATGTGCGCGGCAGCCGCGGCCTCGACAAGGGCTGGGAAATCGGCAGCGGAGCACGACTCGGCTGCACCGGCGCGCTCAACGGCCTGCTGCCGGCGGCATTCGCCACCACCGCGCTGCGTGATGCCCGCTGGCTGCTGGAGACGCGGCCGATGTACCGCTGGCCCGATGCCGGCTGGAACCAGGAGCTGCGTACCGGGCTGCAACTGCCATTGTCCGGACAGCGTGAACAGGCGTTGCGACTGGAGCTGCGGCGCGAATGGCGCGACCAGGCACTGACCACGTTCAGCCTGTCCTGGCTGCGCTATTTTTGACCCGCTGTTTCTGAAGCCGCAGCGATCGGATAATATTCCTGTCCGGCTATCGGCCACCCACCCCCCTTTGAAGGTTTCAGACATGCAAATCGCCCAAGACAGCGTCGCCCTGATCGACTACACCCTGACCAACGACGAGGGCGATGTCATCGACAGCTCCGCCGGTGGCGAACCGCTGGCCTACCTGCATGGCCACCAGAACATCATTCCGGGCCTTGAAAAGGCACTGGTCGGCAAGGTCGTCGGCGACAGCCTGAAGGTCAGCATCGCCCCGGCCGAAGGCTACGGCGAACTCAACCCGACCCTGATCGAAGTCGTGCCGAAGCACCTCTTCTCCGGCGTCGACCAGATCGAAGTCGGCATGCAGTTCCACGCCCAGACCGGTCAGGGCATGCAGGTCATCACCGTGACTGCCGTCGAAGGCGACGAAGTCACTGTCGACGGCAACCACCCGCTGGCTGGCCAGACCCTGCACTTCGACGTCACCATCAAGGAAGTGCGCGCCGCCTCGGCTGAAGAACTGGAGCACGGCCACGTGCACGGCGTCGGTGGTCACCACCACTGAGTCGCGTTCCGCGCCCATGAAAAAGCCCGCTGATGCGGGCTTTTTCATGTCTGCAGGTCAGGCCGCCGGCACATGGCTGGTGGTGACCTCGGCGATCAGCCGGCCATCCTCGCCCGTCACCGTGGTGCGCACCACGCTCAGGCGCCTGCCCTGCTTGACGAACACGGCAGTGGCCGTGAAACAGCCCTCGCGCTGATTGCCGAGCAGGCTGGCATTGAGGTTGATGGCCAGCGGGAAACCGCTCTGCCCTTCCCCGGCACTCGCCGCCCCAAAGGCCAGCACTGTCGCGCAGACATCGGCGAACCAGAGCGTGGCGCCGGCGTGCACGGTGCCGTAGGGGTTGAGGATGCCGGCCTGCACCGGCATGCGGCCGGTCACTTGCGTGGGGGTCTGCTCGGTGATCTCGAATTCGATCTGGCCAGTGACGTTCATGGAGGCTCCGGGGATGAGGCATGACGAAACTATAGCGCAGCCGCCTGCCGCCCGTACCACTGACCGCTGCGAACTATGGCCTGGCGGATGTCCGGCCAGACCAGCCCTGCCGTTGCGGCAAAGTCCCGGGTCACCGCTGTGTCATAACGCTCGCGGCGGATGAAGGCGAGACTCTCGCGGCGCGTGCGCAAGAACCTCTCGGCACCCGGCAGGGCCAGCAACAGGTGCAGCAGCGGCAAGGGCAGATGACGCGTCGGCGCCGGGCAGTCGAGGCCGCTGGCCAGATCCGCCACCAGCGTATCCAGCCCCGGCGTCTGCTCATCCAGCGCCAGCAGTGTCGTGCCGGAAGCGAAGGGCCTTGCGGCCAGCGCAGCCAGCAAGGCCGTGAGAAAATCGACGCTGACCAGCGGCAGCCAGTGTTCACGGCTACCCGGCACGGCCTGCAGGCGCCCCGCCGCCAGGTTGCTGATCAGCTCGTGCATGGGCTGACCGGCGGCCAGCTCGCCGCTTTCGCTGTGCCCGCACAGCGTCGCCGGATGCACCGCCGCCCAGACCACACCCAGCTCCTGCGCCAGCGCCACCGCGCGGTAATGCGCCTCCAGCTTGCTGGCCTCGTAGGCGCCGACGCGGCGATAAATCGCCGGCCACGGACTCGCCAGCGGGTTGTCCGGATCAATGCCGATCTCGCGCTGATGCACCCTGTTTTCCAGCATGAAACCACCCATCAGCACCAGCCTGGCCCCTGCTTGCGCCGCCAGTCGCACCACCTCCAGACCACCCTCGACATTGACCGCCCTCGCCTCATCCCGGCTCAGACCCCAGGCAAAGCGCGCGCCCAGGTGATAGATCAGGTCCGCCTGCGGCGCGCTGCCTCCCTCAGAAGCCAGCCCCAGTCCGGGCTGCGACAGGTCACCCGCCAGCGCATGCAGCCGCGCCGGGTCACCGCCGCGTGCGGCGCATTGCGCCTGCAATGCCGCCAGCTGCTCCGGCCGGCGCAGCAGCGCATGCACCTCATGCCCCTGCCGGGTCAGCAACGGGCAGAGCCAGCCGCCGATGAAACCGGTCGCACCGGTCACGATGATAGTTGCCATGACACACCTCCCCTGTTGAGTGAAAAGGAGCTTAAACTGTCGAGTAAAGTCGATAGTCAAGGGGTCATCATGCGCATCACCGACGTCGAACGGCTGAGTGGCCTCAGCCGCCACACCCTGCGCTACTACGAAGCCGAAGGCATGATCGACAGCCCGCGCCGCCTGGCCAACAACTACCGCGACTACGCCCCGCGCGTGATCGCTGATCTCGCCTTCATCCGCTCCGCGCAGCAGATGGGTTTCTCGCTCGCCGAGATCCGCAGCATCCTGCAATTGCAGCGCGAGTCACGCCTGGACTGCGCCCAGGGCGCGGCGCTGGTGACGGAGAAACTGCGCGAGGTCGAGGCCAGGTTGAAGGACTTGAAGAAGCTGCAGACGTATCTGAAGGCGGAGCAGCTGCGGCTGGCGGAAAGCGCGGTGGCGAATGGGCTGGAGTTGCCGGAGCATCTGGAAAGTCTTGTCAGGGTCGGCTAATGGCACGAAGCTGACAGACACGCTTTCTGGCTGGTTGCCCGATAGTCCATGTACTGGCATGCTCAAGTCACGGAAGGTTTGCGGTATTTGCCAGCAGGGAGTGCTGTGTTTTGTTAGCCAAGACATTGAAAGCCAAGGCCTTCTATCTCGCCTCCACGCCTTATGCAGCAAGCCGGATTTATTACACCGCACCGCTGCTGTATAAACTAAGTTAGCCGTCATGAACCATCAAGATGCGCTCGACCGCTTCATACCGAATAGCCTCTGCGCAATCGAGACACTTAATCTCGCCTTGCGCCTTCGAGGCAGGTGGGAAACGGCGCAGCCTATGAGACTGTTCGTGAACGACAAGCTGACGATTGAAGGGAACTTCAATGCGTTCACGAATCCAGCAATCGAGGCAGGTGTTATTCATTGCCGGGCAATGCTGGAGTTCATTGGCCTGGCAATGAGCAAGACGGGCGCCCTCGTTGAACTCGCGAATCCTCGGCGCCTCGATGACATAGGTATCGAGCACTTCTCGAACAAAGACGGTCCGTTGCCTCGTGTTACTCCAACTCAGGCCACCGCACGCTACGGTGGCGGGGCGGCAGAAGCAGAGCAAGCGCTTCTCTCTGTCTTTCGCATCGCCAACAAAGGGCTTGCGCACCTGACAAGCTCGTTTCTGAGCACTCCCGACGAAGCGCGCCTACTTGAAGTAGCTAGTCGCGGCGTTCCCGCACTTGTCATTAGCCACCTCTACACGCCACTAGGTCTGCCAGCGCCAGCGTCTCAAATTGTGGGTCGAGCAGTGTGAAGACGGCTAACCCATCATTGCAGCGGACGGCTACGCCGCCCGCTGAACTTCAACGTTAGCCATCATGAAACTCAAGCCGCTGCATAGTCGGTTCATTGAGAAGATGAAGAGCGAGCTTCCCGATTGGAAGTTTGTCGCTAGCAATCGGCACTTCCGTAAGGTCCTTCCTGGGAAGAACCTGCTCGCACACATCGCCTTCGTCAACCACGTCAATGATTTCGACGCCACGCTCGATGTCGCAGTCGAATTCGTCGAAGGCAAGGCACGCGTTTGCATTGTTGGGGCCAGTCTGGGCACGATAGAAGGTATAGGCCAATCCCGTTACAGCGTCTCCTCAGAGCAGTCAGCCGAGGCATCAGCGCTGCAGGCCGTCGCACACCTAAAGAGAGTTGGCATTCCATTCTTGGAACGCTACGCAAGCGTAAGCAATACGCTCGCTACGCTCAAGGCCGGCGGTCAAGAGGCTCAACTCATCAGCCCACTTATGCATCTACACGCAGGTCAAATTGCAGCGCTGGAGTCCATTGCACATGCTGGCTAACCCTTCCATCGAGAGGACGTCACCCGGCAAGCCGGGCGTCGCCTCTCATGTCAAACGTTTGGCTGCCCGAAAGCAGCCTTCCCCCCCAAAGAAAAAGCCCGCTAACGCGGGCTTTTTCAAATCACCAAACCACCACCGGAATCACTTCCAGCCGGTCAGCTCGGCAATGGCAGCACCCAGCATGGCCGGGTTGGCGACGGTCTTGACGCCAGCGGCCTGCAGCGCGGCGAACTTCTCGTCTGCCGTGCCCTTGCCACCGGAGATGATGGCGCCGGCGTGGCCCATGCGCTTGCCGGCCGGAGCCGTGACACCCGCGATGTAGGAAGCCACCGGCTTGGTCACGTGCGCCTTGATGAACTCGGCAGCCTCTTCTTCCGCCGAACCGCCGATCTCGCCCACCATGATGATGGCTTCGGTCTGCGGGTCGTTCTGGAACAGGGCCAGCGCGTCGATGAAGGTCATGCCCGGGATCGGGTCGCCGCCGATGCCGATGCAGGTCGACTGGCCGAAGCCGAGGTCGGTGGTCTGCTTCACGGCTTCATAGGTCAGCGTGCCCGAACGCGACACGATGCCGACCTTGCCCGGCAGGTGAATGGAGCCCGGCATGATGCCGATCTTGCACTCGCCCGGCGTGATGATGCCCGGGCAGTTCGGCCCGATCAGGCGCACGCCGCCCTTGCGCAGGATGTATTCCTTGACGAACAGCATGTCGATGGCGGGCACGCCTTCGGTGATGCAGACCACCAGCTCGATGCCGGCATCCACGGCTTCCAGGATCGAGTCCTTGGCGAAGCCGGCCGGAACGTAGATCACGGAGGCGTTGGCGCCGGTCTTCTCGACGGCTTCACGCACGGTGTCGAACACCGGCAGGCCGAGGTGCGTGGTGCCGCCCTTGCCCGGGGTGACGCCACCGACCATGTTGGTGCCGTAGGCAATCGCCTGCTCGGTGTGCAGCGTACCCTGCGAGCCGGTGATGCCCTGGCAGATCACTTTCGTGCTTTTGTTGATCAGGACACTCATGTTCAGGCTCCCACAGCTTTGACGACGAGCTCGCCCGCTTCGTTCAGCGAGGCGGCCGGGATGATGTTGAGACCGGATTCGCGCAGCTTGGCGGCACCCAGTTCGGCATTGTTGCCTTCGAGACGGACCACGACCGGCACCTTGACGCCGACTTCCTTGACCGCGCCGATGATGCCTTCGGCAATCATGTCGCAGCGCACGATGCCGCCGAAGATGTTGACCAGCACAGCCTGCACGGACTCATCGGAAAGGATGATCTTGAAGGCTTCGGTCACGCGTTCCTTGGTGGCACCACCGCCGACGTCGAGGAAGTTCGCAGGCTGGCCGCCCTTGAGCTTGATCAGGTCCATGGTGGCCATGGCCAGACCGGCACCGTTGACCATGCAGCCGATGTTGCCTTCGAGGGCGACGTAGTTCAGATCCCACTCGACGGCACGGCGCTCGCGCTCGTCTTCCTGCGTCGGGTCATACATGGCCTTCAGCTTGGGGTGACGGTAGAGGGCGTTGGAATCGATGACGATCTTGGCGTCCAGGCAGTGCAGGTTGTCTTCCTTGGTGATCACCAGCGGATTGATTTCCAGCAGCGCCAGGTCGAGGTCGGTGAACATCTTGCCGAGGCCCAGGAAGATCTTCACGAACTGCTTCACCTGTTCGGCGTTGAGGCCGAGCTGGTAGGCCAGTTCGCGGCCCTGGTAGGCCTGCGGACCGACGAGCGGATCGATGGCGGCGGTCAGGATCTTTTCCGGGGTATCGTGGGCGATCTTCTCGATGTCCACGCCGCCTTCAGTCGACGCCATGAAGACGATGCGACGGGTGGCGCGATCGACCACGGCGCCCAGGTAGAGCTCCTTGGCGATGTCGGTGCAGTTCTCGACGAGGATCTTGGAGACCGGCTGGCCCTTGGCATCCGTCTGGTAGGTCACCAGGCGCGTGCCGAGCTGGGCACGGGCGAAGGCTTCGACTTCATCGAGGCTCTTCACCAGCTTGACGCCACCGGCCTTGCCGCGGCCACCAGCATGGACCTGGGCCTTGACGACCCAGAGGTCGCCGCCGATGCGTTCGGCGGCAGCGCGGGCTTCTTCCGGGGTTGAGGCGGCAAAGCCCTTGGACACCGGGAGTCCGTATTCGGCAAACAGTTGCTTGCCCTGATACTCGTGCAGATTCATCGTGTGATCACCACTCGTTGTGTTGCGCCTGAAGGGATCTCCCCCAGACTCTCTAACCCGGCGTCGGCCCGGAGGCCGGACGGCGGAAAATGAACCGGGGGCCATGAAGGCCCCCGATCAGTTTTATTTGCGCTTGCGTTGGATGGCGTGAATGGCACGACCATCGACGGACAGCGCAGCCTCGTGGACCACTTCCGACAGCGTCGGGTGGGCGAAGCACATCAGTTGCAGGTCTTCGACGCTGGCGCCGAATTCCATCGCGATCAGACCCTGGTGGATGATGTCGCCGGCCGCCGGGCCGATGACATGCATGCCGAGGATGCGGTCGCTCTTGGCATCCGCCACGAACTTGACGAAGCCGGCGTTGTCGTCGGCGGCCAAGGCACGGCCGTTCACCGCGAAGGCGAACTGGCCGGTCTTTACGTCAAAGCCCTCGGCCTTGGCACGCTCTTCGGTGAGACCGACCCAGGCCACTTCCGGATGCGTGTAGATCACCGAAATGATCAGGTCGTAATTGAACTGCGCGTGATGACCGGCGATCAGCTCGGCCACCATGACGCCCTCTTCCATCGCCTTGTGCGCCAGCATCTGGCCGCGCACGAGGTCGCCGATGGCGTAGACGCCGGGCACCGACGCACGGCACTGGCTGTCGACGTGGACAAAGCCGCGCTCATCGAGCGTGATGCCGGCATCGGCGCTGAGCAGGCCGGTGGTGACCGGTCGACGGCCGACGGCGACGATCAGCTTGTCAAAGGTCTCGCTGTGATCGCCTTTGGCATCGGTGAAGCTGACCACGACCTGGCCATCCTTGATCGCGGTGCCGGTGACACGGGCACCGAGACGGATATCCAGCCCCTGCTTGGTGAGCAGTTTCTGGGTTTCCTTGGCGACGGCGCGGTCGGCGATGGCGAGGAACTGATCCACGGCTTCCAGCACCACGACCTCGGCACCGAGACGACCCCAGACCGAACCCAGCTCGAGCCCGATGACGCCGGCACCGATGACACCGAGGCGCTTGGGCACTTCCGGGAATTCCAGGGCGCCGGTGGAGTCAACGACGATGCCGTCGACCAGCGGGGCAGCCGGAATTTCAATGGGCTTGGAGCCGGAGGCCAGGATCACCGACTTGGCTTCGATGATCTCGACCGCGCCTTCATGCGGCGTGAACTCGACCTGCTTGCCGGCCAGCAGCTTGCCGCTGCCCTGCAGCCAGGTAATGCCGTTGCCCTTGAGCAGCTGGGCGATACCGCCGGTGAGCTGGTCGACGACCTTGTCCTTGCGCGCCAGCATGGCGCCGACATCGAGGCCGATCTCGCCGGTGCTGATGCCGTGGCTGGCATAGCCAGCCTTGAGGTCATGGTACTTGTGCGACGAATCCAGCAGCGCCTTGGACGGAATGCAGCCGACATTCAGGCAGGTGCCGCCCAGCGAGGGCTTGCCCTTGTGAATGCGGCGCTCGATACAGATGACCGACAGCCCCAGCTGGGCGGCGCGAATCGCCGCCTCGTAACCACCCGGACCGCCACCGATCACCACTACATCTGCTTGTTGCGTCATGTGCAAAGCTCTCTTCAGATTTCCAGCAGCAGGCGTGCCGGGTCTTCCACCAGTTCCTTGATCGCGACCAGGAAGCTCACGGCTTCCTTGCCGTCGATGAGGCGGTGATCATACGACAGCGCCAGATACATCATGGGCAGGATCACGACCTGGCCGTTGACGGCCATGGGACGGTCCTGGATCTTGTGCATGCCGAGGATCGCGGTCTGCGGCGGGTTCAGGATCGGGGTCGACAGCAGCGAGCCGAAGACACCGCCGTTGGAGATGGTGAAGGTGCCACCGGTCATGTCATCGATGCCGAGCTTGCCGTCACGCGCCTTCTTGCCAAACTCCATGACACCCTTTTCCATCTCGGCGATGCTCATGTGCTCGACATTGCGCAGCACCGGCACCACCAGACCACGATCAGACGACACGGCCACGCCGATATCCTGATAGCCGTGATAGACAATGTCATTACC
This sequence comes from uncultured Paraperlucidibaca sp., assembly GCA_964511255.1. Classification (GTDB taxonomy): domain Bacteria; phylum Pseudomonadota; class Gammaproteobacteria; order Pseudomonadales; family Moraxellaceae; genus Perlucidibaca. The sequence goes on along the minus strand of CAZEEQ010000001.1, from coordinate 75,405 downwards.
GTCAATCGACGCATTGACGGCCGGGAAGCGCTTGAGCGCCTCGACGGCGGCCTTGATGAAGAACGACATGAAGCCCAGCTTGACGCCGTGAACCTTCTCGAACTTCTCGACGTACTGCTTGCGCAGGGCCATGACCGGCGCCATGTTGACCTCGTTGAAGGTGGTCAGCATGGCCGTGGATTGCTTGGCTTCGAGCAGACGTTCGGCGACCTTGGCCCGCAGACGGGTCATCGGGACGCGCTTCTCGACACGCTCGCCGACAGCGAGCGACAGGACCGGCGCAGCGGCCGGAGCCGGGGCGGCAACCGGGGCCGGCACGCTCTTGGCGGCCTGCACATCAGCCTTGGTGACCCGGCCACCGGCACCAGTACCGGGCACAGCGGCGAGATCGACGCCAGCTTCAGCGGCGGCCTTGCGGGCAGCCGGACCGGCCGCGGCCGACGTGGCCGCAGCGGGTGCTGGTGCTGGCGCTGACGGCGCAGCAGCGGCCGGCGCAGCCGCCACCGCAGCGGCGGAACCTTCAGTGAAGATCGCCAGCACTTCCTGCGACAGCACGGTGTCGCCTTCGTTCTTCAGAACCTGGCTGATGACGCCATCGGCCGGGGCCACGACTTCGAGCACAACCTTGTCGGTTTCGATGTCAACGATCAGTTCGTCACGCGCGACGGCCTCGCCCGGCTTCTTGTGCCAGGTGGCCACCGTGCCATCGGCAACGGACTCGGGGAATACCGGGGCTTTGATTTCCAGACTCATTTTCTTTTATTCCTTCTGCTCGGCAGTTCAGGCGCTCGGCACGCCCAGGGCATAAGCGACCAGGGCCGCCTGTTCTTTCGCATGCAAATAGACGGAGCCGCAAGCGGGCGCCGCCGAAGAGGGTCGACCGGCATACCCAATGGTCAATTCCGGCTTCCACTGACGCATGACGCGTTCAAGGTTGTGACGGGTGTTGTACCAGGCGCCCTGGTTCATCGGCTCTTCCTGGCACCAGAACACCTCGACCGCCTTGCCGTAAGGCGCCAGCGTTTCGACCAGCTTCTTGTCCGGGAACGGATAGAGCTGCTCGACACGCACGATGGCGGTATCGGTCATTTTCAGCTCGCGACGCTTTTCCAGCAGGTCATAGTAGACCTTGCCGCCGCAGATGATCACGCGCTTGACCGCGGCCGGCTCGATGGCATCGATTTCCGGGATGACGGTCTGGAAGCGGCCGGACACCAGCTCTTCCAGCGGCGACACGGCCAGCTTGTGACGCAGCAGGCTCTTCGGCGACATGATGATCAGGGGCTTGCGCAGCGGACGCACCGCCTGACGACGCAGCAAGTGGAAGATCTGTGCCGGCGTGGACGGCGTGCAAACCTGCATGTTGTGCTCGGCGCACAGCTGCAGGAAGCGCTCCAGACGCGCGGAGGAATGCTCCGGGCCCTGCCCTTCGAAGCCATGCGGCAGCAGCATGGTGAGACCGCAGAGGCGCTCCCACTTGGTTTCACCGCTGGAGATGAACTGGTCGATCACCACCTGGGCGCCATTGGCGAAGTCGCCGAACTGGGCTTCCCAGATGATCAGCGTCGCCGGATTGGTGGTGGCATAACCGTATTCAAAGGCCAGCACCGCCTCTTCCGACAGCAGCGAATCATACATTTCGAAACCCAGCGGCTGGGTGCTGATGCTCTGCAGCGGCGCGTAAGGCTGGTTGTCCTTCTGGTTGTAGAGAATGGCATGACGGTGCGAGAAGGTGCCGCGACCGACATCCTGGCCGGTGATGCGCACCTTGGTCTTGCCCTCGCCGAGCAGCGTGGCATACGCCATCACTTCCGCCGCGCCCCAGTTCAGCTCAAGGTTGCCCGACCACATGCGCTGGCGATCTTCCAGCACCTTGGCCACCTGACGCTGCACGACGAAACCTTCCGGCAGCACGCCCAGGCGCTTGCCCAGCTCGTTGATCACGGCCATGGGCACACCGGTATCCCACTCGTCGACGACGGCGTGGTTGAGGTACGGGGTCCAGTCGACGAACAGCGACTTGTTCGGCTCGCGCACCAGCTTCTTGGCCACGTGCACGCCGGAGTCCAGCTCCTGGCGGTAGGCGTTGACCAGGGCATCGGCATCACCGGCGGCCACGACACCGGCCTTCAGCAGGCGATCGGCGTAAATGGCACGGGTGGTCGGCAGGTTGTTGATGACCTGGTACATGACCGGCTGCGTGGCCGACGGCTCATCCGCCTCGTTGTGACCGCGGCGGCGGTAGCAGTACATGTCGATGACCACATCCTTCTGGAATTCCATGCGGAAATCGATGGCCATCTGGGTCACGAACAGCACGGCTTCAGGATCATCGCCGTTCACATGGAAGATCGGCGGCTGCACCATCTTGGCGACACCGGTGCAGTACTCGGTCGAGCGTGCGTCATCGATGCGGCTGGTGGTGAAACCGACCTGGTTGTTGATCACGATGTGGATGGTGCCGCCTGTCCGGTAGCCGCGCGTCTGCGACATCTGGAAGGTTTCCATGACCACGCCCTGACCGGCGAAGGCGGCATCACCGTGGATGCTGATCGGCAGCACCTGCTTGCCGTCGCGGTCACCGCGGCGGTCCTGGCGGGCACGCACCGAGCCTTCAACCACCGGCGACACGATTTCGAGGTGGGACGGGTTGAAAGCCATGGCGAGATGGACTTCACCGCCCGGGGTCATCATGTTGGAGGAGTAGCCCTGGTGATACTTCACGTCACCGGAGCCCTTCTTGTTGAAGGTCTTGCCCTCGAACTCGTCGAACAGTTCGGCGGGGTTCTTGCCGAGAATGTTGACCAGCACGTTGAGGCGGCCGCGATGGGCCATGCCGATCACGACTTCCTTGGTGCCGTAGGAGCCGCTGCGCTGGATGAACTCGGCCAGCATGGGAATGAGCGATTCGCCGCCTTCGAGACCGAAGCGCTTGGCGCCGGCATATTTGGTGCCGAGATACTTTTCCAGACCCTCGGCGGCCGTCAGCTCGGAGAGCAGATGGCGGCGGGTGTCGGCGGAGAAATTCGGGTTGCCGCGCATGCCTTCGAGGCGCTGCTGAATCCAGCGCTTCTCGGGGGTGTCGACGATGTGCATGTACTCAATGCCGATGCTGCCGCAGTAGATGGCATCCATGGCATTGACCATTTCACGCAGCGTGCACTCTTCCTTGCCGATCGCGAGGTTGCCGGTCTGAAACACGGTATCGAGATCCGCCAGGGACAGGCCGTGGGTGGCGAGGTCCAGATCGGGCACATTGGCGCGTGGCATCAGACCCAGCGGATCGAGCCTGGCACGCTGATGGCCTCGGTTGCGATAACCGGCGATGAGCTGAAGGACGGCGACCTGGCGGCGTTCATGCTCGGTGCTGACACGGCCGACCGGCATGGGCTGCGCCCGGCTGGAGTTCTTGGCCAGCAGCAGAAACTGCTCGCGCACACCCTTGTGGGGGGTGTCCTGGCTGATGCCTTCGACTCGGGGAAGCTTTTCGAAATAGGCGCGCCAATCTTCGGGAATTGTGTGCGGCGCTACCAGATATTGCTCGTACAGATCTTCGACATACGCCGCGTTTTCAGCAGAGAGTTGCGAGGTACTCCACTGCCGCAGCATTTGGCCGTCTTGCATAGTTGTGATCCCAAACAGAGCTGCGGATGGCGCTTTTGGCCCGGCCACCTGGCCGCCGCAGACTCTCAGACATTACCGCGGCACCTTTTTGAGGCACCGCGACCCACACCGCTTCACCTTTAAGGCAAATACTGGTGCATTCCACCGTCCGGGCAAGCCGAAACCGCTGCTCTGGAGCAAAAAACAGGCCAACCGGAAGTGTCTGTGCACGAGGATAGCCTGTATCGGCAGAGCCCTCTTTAACTGCCCGATACTAGCGCGAATGACAGGGGGGCGGAACCACTACCAAAGTGGCACTGGCAGAAAATTCCGACGGCAGGAAAGCGTCCATGAAAAAACCCGACAGGTTGCCCGTGTCGGGTTTTTTCGGTGCACGCCGAACTGGCCGTGCCGACGCGTGAAAAGCCCCCTTTCGGGGGGCCGTCACGAGCCCTGGGTCAGCAACATGTTGCGGATGTGACCAATGGCACGCGTCGGGTTGAGGCCCTTCGGGCACGAACTCACGCAGTTCATGATGCCGCGGCAACGGAACAGGCTGAACGGGTCGTCGAGCCTGGCCAGACGCTCCGCCGTGGCGGTATCGCGGCTGTCAGCCAGGAAGCGCCAGGCCTGCAGCAGTGCCGACGGACCCAGGAACTTTTCCGGGTTCCACCAGAACGACGGGCAGCTCGTGGTGCAGCAGGCACAGAGGATGCACTCGTACAGACCATCCAGCTTCTCGCGGTCTTCCGGCGACTGCAGGCGCTCGATGGCCGGCGCCGGCGTGTCGTTGATGACGAACGGCTGCACCTTCTCGTACTGGTTGTAGAACATGGTCATGTCGACGACCAGGTCACGCACCACCGGCAGGCCGGGCAGCGGCTTGACGATCAGGTGGTTGCCACCCTTGGTCGCCTGCGACACCGGCACGATGCAGGCCAGACCGTTCTTGCCGTTCATGTTGAGGCCGTCCGAACCGCAGACGCCCTCACGGCAGGAGCGGCGGTAGGCCAGGCCGTCATCCTGTTCCTTCACCAGATTGAGCACGTCAAGGACCATGAGATCACGGCCCTGAGTGTCGATCTGGTAATCCTTCATGTACGGCTCGCGGTCCGTATCCGGGTTGTAGCGATAGATGCTGACTTTAAGCATGTTGCACCCCTAAATTAGTATGTACGGGCCTTGGGCTGGAAGGCCTTGACCTGCTTCGGCGCGAAGTTGACGGCGCGCTTGCTGACCTGCTTGTTCTCGGTATTGAAGAACGAATGGGCCAGCCAGTTCTCATCGTCACGATCCGGATAGTCTTCGCGGCTGTGAGCGCCACGGGACTCGGTGCGGATCTGGGCCGAGAGCGCGGTGGCTTCAGCGACTTCGAGCAGGTTGTCGAGTTCAAGGGCTTCGACGCGGGCCGTGTTGAAGGTGCTCGACTTGTCACCGAGATGGGCCTTGCCGATGCGCTCGCGCAGGGCCGCAACATCCAGCACACCCTGATCCATGTCATCGCCGCGACGGAAGATGCCGAAGGCGCTCTGCATCGTCTTCTGCAGTTCCTTGCGCAGCGCCGGGATGGATTCGCCGCTGACTGAGCTGTCCCAGCGCGCCATGCGGGCCTGGGCCTTCTCGACGTCGGACTCGGACGGTTCGCGCTGTTCGATGCCCTGACGCAGCGCATCTTCGATGTGCAGACCGGCGGCACGACCGAACACCACGAGATCGAGCAGCGAGTTGCCGCCGAGGCGGTTGGCGCCATGCACGGACACGCAGGCAATCTCGCCGACGGCGTACAGGCCTTCGATGACCTTGTCCTGACCATTGGCGTCGACCGTCAGGGCCTGACCATGAACGTTGGTCGGAATGCCGCCCATCATGTAGTGGCAAGTCGGGATGACCGGAATCGGTTCCTTGACCGGGTCGACATGGGCGAACGTCATGGCCAGCTCACAGATGCCCGGCAGACGGCTGTGCAGCACGTCTTTGCCGAGGTGATCGAGCTTCAGGTAGACATATTCGCCATCCGGACCGGCACCACGGCCTTCGCGGATTTCGGTCGCCATCGAACGCGCCACGACGTCACGCGAAGCGAGGTCCTTGGCGTTCGGGGCATAACGCTCCATGAAGCGCTCGCCATCCTTGTTGAGCAGGTAACCGCCTTCGCCACGGCAGCCTTCCGTGACCAGCGTACCGGCACCGGCGATACCGGTCGGATGGAACTGCCACATTTCCATGTCCTGCAGCGGAATGCCGGCGCGCGCGGCCATGCCGACGCCATCACCCGTATTGATGTGGGCATTGGTGGTCGACGAGTAGATACGGCCGGCACCGCCAGTGGCGAACACCGTGGCCTTGGACTTGAAGAACACGGTCTCGCCGCTGGCGATGTCCATGGCGATGACGCCGCAGACGGCGCCGGACTGGTTGCGCACCAGATCCAGAGCCAGCCACTCGATGTAGAACTTGGTGTTGTTCTTCAGGTTCTGCTGATACAGCGTGTGCAGCAGCGCATGACCGGTACGGTCGGCAGCGGCACAGGTACGGGCAGCCTGACCGCCCTCACCGTAATTCTTGGACTGGCCACCGAACGGACGCTGATAGATGCGGCCTTCTTCGGTACGCGAGAACGGCAGACCCATGTGCTCCAGCTCGAACACCACCTGCGGACCGACCGAGCACATGTACTCGATGGAGTCCTGGTCACCGATGAAGTCGGCGCCCTTGACGGTGTCATACATGTGCCAGCGCCAGTCGTCGTTGGGATCGGAAGAAGCGATGGCACAGGTGATGCCGCCCTGAGCCGACACCGTGTGCGAACGGGTCGGGAAAACCTTGGAGATCAGCGCGGTCTTGAAGCCGGACTGTGCCAGCTGCAGGGAAGCACGCATGCCGGCGCCACCGCCGCCAACGATGACTGCGTCAAAATTGACAGTACGCATTTTCGTCATGACTCAATTGCCCCAAATGATCTGAATGCCCCAGACAATAGTCACGAACAGCGCAATCGCCATCGCAACCTGAACCAGCAGACGCAGTACATCCGCCTTCGGACCCATCTGACGCGATGTGAGGTAGTCCGTGGTCACCGTCCACATGCCCACCCAGGCGTGCCCGACGAAGGACAGCAAGGCCAGCAGGGTGAAAATGCGCATGGCCGTGGTGGTCATGAAGTCATGCCAGGTCACGTAGTCCATGCCCGGATTGGCGACGATGAAACCGAACAACACCACGGTGTAGACAGCCAGGATGACAGCACTGACGCGCTGGATCAGCCAATCAGACAAACCCGAACGGGAAAAACTCGTTGCGCTTTTCATTTAGAGCACCACCCACACAAAGGTCGCCGCGATGGCGGCTGCGGAAACCAGCAGGGTTGCCGTCGCGAAGGCGCGACCGCCTTCCAGCGTCTCGGCAATGCCCCAGTCCATGACCAGGTGCTTCACACCTGCCAGGAAATGGAACACCAGGCCGGCCAGTGCGACGAACAGCACCAGCTTGGCGACGGTACCGGTGAGCAGCGCCTGAACGTCGGCGAAGCTTTCCGGCGAGGCCAGCGAGCAGTTCAGCAAGGCCAGCAGGCCCGGCACGACGAAGAAGAGCAGTACGCCGGAGAGGCGGTGCAAAATGGAGGCAATGGCTACCGGTGACTTCAAATTGACTTCGATGACAGTCGCCAGCGAGAGATTGACAGGTCTGTTGCTTTTCACAGAGAGCGTCCTGTTGGTCTGGCCCATGGGCCGTGGCATAGGGGAGAAAACCTCATCAAGCCATTGATTTCTATTAGCTTATTCAGCAAAAATCAACGCCCTTCGAGATTGCCGCGAAAGTATAAGCCCCCACAATCCGTAATACAAACCACAAAAGCTGACAAAACAGGGGCTGAGGCATGTCTCTTGCTTGTACTTAGGTCGAATGCGCCTCGTCAGTTTCAGTGCATTCATTGACAATTTCAGCTTGTGATTTAAGCTACCCGCGCTTCCAGCATCGGGCCGCCCGTTCGCCGCCTCTCCGGAGCCTGGCCAACCGCAAGGTTATCCAGCGCACTCCCGGACCTCGCATGACGGCACGGCAGGCCCTTCTGAGCGCTGAACCCTCTTCAGGAGACCGTGATGACGGCCAAGAACGCAACGCTGACCATAGGCGATGAAACCCTGTCCCTGCCGATGACCTCCGGCACCCTCGGCCCCGATGTCATCGACGTCAAGGATGTGCTGGCCAAGGGCTATTTCACCTACGACCCGGGCTTCATGGCCACTTCGGCATGCGAATCCAAGATCACCTTCATCGACGGTGACAAGGGCATCCTGCTGCATCGCGGCTACCCGATCGACCAGCTGGCCGAAAAGGCGGAGTATCTGGAAGTCTGCTATCTGCTGCTCAACGGCGAACTGCCGAATGCCCAGCAGAAGGCCGAATTCACCAAGCTCGTCACCGACCACACCATGGTCAACGACCAGCTGCGCAAGTTCTTCGAAGGCTTCCGTCGCGACGCCCACCCGATGGCCGTGATGTGCGGCGTCGTCGGCGCCCTCTCCGCCTTCTATCACGACGGCCTCGACGTCAATGACCCGAAGCACCGTGAAATCACCGCCATTCGTCTGATCGCCAAGATTCCGACGATCGCTGCGATGAGCTACAAGTACACCGTGGGCCAGCCCTTCACCTATCCGCGCAACGACCTGAACTACGCAGAGAACTTCCTGCACATGATGTTCTCCGTGCCGGCTGACGTGAATTACAAGGTCAACCCGGTGCTGGCCAAGGCCATGGACCGCATCTTCACCCTGCACGCCGACCACGAGCAGAACGCCTCGACGTCGACCGTCCGCCTTGCCGGATCGACCGGTGCCAACCCCTATGCCTGCATCGCTGCCGGCATCGCCGCCCTCTGGGGCCCGGCACACGGTGGCGCCAACGAAGCCGTGCTGCAGATGCTGGACGAGATCGGCACCATCGAGAACGTGAAGCCGTTCATGGAAAAGGTGAAGACCAAGGAAGTGAAGCTCATGGGCTTCGGTCACCGCGTCTACAAGAACTTCGACCCGCGCGCCAAGGTCATGAAGCAGACCTGCGACGAAGTGCTCGCCGCCCTGGGCATCAATGATCCGCAGCTGGCCCTCGCCATGGAACTGGAAAAGATCGCCCTCAGCGACCCGTACTTCATCGAGCGCAAGCTGTACCCGAACGTCGACTTCTACTCGGGCATCATCCTGAAGGCCATTGGCATTCCGACCTCCATGTTCACCGTGATCTTCGCCCTCGCCCGCACCGTCGGCTGGATCTCGCACTGGCTGGAAATGCACAGCTCGTCGTACAAGATCGGCCGTCCGCGCCAGCTCTACACGGGTTACACCCAGCGCGACTTCGTGTCGGTGGACAAGCGCTGATCATCAGCACCCGTCCATGAAAAAGGCCGCTTTCGAGCGGCCTTTTCGTTTCCGCCGGACAGCTTGCCGGCAGCACACCTGTTCCGGCAGCGCTTACGATGCCTCGGTAAACGCCTGACTTTGCAGGTAATTCTGCAGCCCCATTTTCTCGATCAGGTCGAGCTGGGTCTCCAGCCAGTCAATGTGCTCTTCGGTATCTTCCAGAATCAGCAGCAGCAGGTCGCGGCTGACGTAATCACGCGCGGTCTCGGCTGCAGTGATGCCATCTTTGACGGTGGCCTGGGCGCCCTGCTCCAGCTTGAGATCGGCAGCGAGCATTTCCGGAACCGTCTCGCCAATCAGCAGCTTGTGCAGATCCTGCAGGTTGGGCAGGCCATCGAGCATGAGAATGCGGTCGATGAGCTTGTCGGCATGTTTCATTTCGCCGATGGACTCGTCGTATTCCTTCTTGGCCAGGCGATCCAGACCCCAGTGCCGGTAGATACGGGCATGCAGGAAATACTGGTTGATGGCAGTCAGCTCGTTCTTGAGCTGCTGATTGAGAAGGGAAATGACGTTACGGTCGCCTTTCATGGCGCACTCCTGCGGATGTCGATGACAGCCGTTATAGCACGCTCACGACCGCGAAACAGCCGTCAAGCAGACCACCTGATCAGACGGCAGGCATCCAGAGCTGGGGGGCGCTGCTGATCCGTGCCATGGCGTCGGCACCGAGCGCTTCCTGCCAGGTGTCTTCGGCGTATTCGCGACAGGCGCCGCAGCATGTGGCCACACCGGTCGCTGCTTGCAGGGCCTCAAAGCTCGTCACGCCATTGCGTGCCGCTTCGCGAATCTTGCGTTCAGTCACTCCGTGGCACAGACACACATACATACGCTGTCTCCGATGATGAGGCGTGACGTCAGGCGACCTGTCCACGCTTCGGCAATGGCATTATAAATGCGATGGATTCGCATTTGCAAGTCTTCTGGTGATTTGCTGAGCAACGCCCTATGTCGTGGCCGCCGAATTGCCGCTACGCTAGCCGTCCAACCTCCGTCGGAACCGGCTGACTGCACATGCTGAAAATCGCTTTCATCGGGCTCGGCGTCATGGGCTACCCCATGGCCGGCCACCTCCTCCGCGCCGGATATCCGGTCACCGTCTGGAACCGCAGCCGCGCCAAGGCCGACGCCTGGTGCCAGGAGCACGGCGGCCGCCAGGCCGATACGCCGGCGGCGGCAGCCGCTGCTGCAGATATCGTGCTGACCTGCGTCGGACGTGACAGCGACCTCGAAGAAGTGGTGCTCGGACCGGATGGCCTGATCGAGGGCCTGCAGCCCGGCAGCCTGCTGATTGACCACTCCACCGTGTCCGCCAGGATCTCGCGGCATCTCGCCACGGCCCTCGCCCGTCAGCAGGTCGGTTATGTCGACGCGCCGGTCTCGGGCGGCCAGCAAGGCGCCATCAATGGGCAGCTCAGCATTTTCTGCGGCGGCAGCGTCGAGGATCATGCTCGCGCCGAGCCGGTACTCGCCGTCTATGCCAAAGCCCAGGCGCATCTCGGGCCGGTCGGTCATGGCCAGTTGGCCAAGATGGTCAACCAGATCTGTGTCGCGGGCGTCATTCAGGGTCTGGCCGAGGGCATGCATTTCGCTGAGCAGGCTGGCCTCGACGTCGCTCAGGTCATGGCGCTGGTGGGCAACGGCGCTGGTTCATCCTGGCAGCTGCTCAACCGTCATCGCACCATGATCGCCGGCGAATATGATCACGGCTTCGCTGTCGACTGGATGCGGAAGGACCTGGACATCGTGCTGTCAGAGGCTGAAAACATGGGCATCGAATTGGAAAGCACCAGTCAGATCAATGATTTCTACAAGGATGTTCAAGCCATGGGTGGTGGCCGCTGGGACACCTCCAGTCTGCTGAAACGACTTCAGGGGTGACAAACCGGCGGGGCTGCGTTTCAATCATGCTCGGCCGCCAAGGCCCTGCTACTGCTCGTCAAGAAAGCATGCTGAAAACTTATTTCAATCCAAAATGGTAGTAAACCTATGAAGCACGCGCTTCGCATCACCCTGCTGGCATCCGCCGTCGGCCTGATCACGGCCTGCAACAATCCGTTCAGCAAGACCGCCGAACTCGAGAGTGAAACCCAGAAATTCAGTTATGCCCTCGGCGTCGACATCGGTCGCTCGCTGGAAGGCATTCGCGGTGATGTCGACCTGGCTGCCATGCAGCAGGGCCTCGCCGATGTCCAGAATCAGAAAAAGCTGGCATTCACGGATGCCGAGCTCGAAAAGATCAAGGTGGCCGCCGTACAGACCCTGCGCGCCAAGAAAATGAAGGAAATGGAAGCCAAGGCGGCCACAGCCTCCAGCACCGGCACCCAGTTCCTCGCTGACAACGCCAAGAAGGCCGGCGTCAAGACCACGGCCAGCGGCCTGCAGTACGAAGTCATCAAGGAAGGCACGGGTGCTCACCCCAAGGCCACCGATGTCGTCACCGTGCATTACAAGGGCACCCTGGTCGATGGCACCACCTTCGACAGCTCTTATGACCGCGGCGAACCGATCAGCTTCCCGCTCAACCGCGTGATTCCGGGCTGGACCGAAGGCGTGCAGCTGATGACCGTGGGCGGCAAGTACAAGCTCTATATCCCGGGCAGCCTGGGCTATGGCGAACAGGGCTCCCCGCCCAAGATCGGCCCGAACGAAACGCTGGTGTTCGAAGTCGAACTGCTCGGCATCAAGTAAGTCATCCGCCCCCTGCCGCTCCGGCGGCAAGGGGATCGGCGGACATGCCGCAAAAATGAAAAAGCCCGGACTCGTCCGGGCTTTTTCATGGGCGATGGCCGGCGCCCGAAGGCAGCGGCCGTCTCCTGGCTTACTTCTCGACGATGGCAACCACGCCCTGGCCGCCAGCGGCGCAGACCGAGATCAGGCCACGGCCCGAGCCCTTCTCGTCGAGGATCTTGGCCAGGGTGGCGATGATGCGGCCGCCCGTCGCAGCGAACGGATGACCGGCTGCCAGCGAGGAACCGTTGACGTTGAGCTTGCTGCGATCGATCGAGCCCAGCGGGGCATCGAGACCCAGACGCTCCTTGCAGAACTTGGGATCTTCCCAGGCCTTCAGGGTCGACAGCACCTGCGACGCGAAGGCTTCGTGGATTTCGTAGTAATCAAAATCCTGCAGGGTCAGACCACGGCGGGCCAGCATGCGCGGCACGGCGTAGGCCGGCGCCATCAGCAGACCTTCCTTCTTGTGCACGAAGTCGACCGAAGCCACTTCGCCATCAATGAAGTAAGCCAGGATCGGCAGACCGCGCTCCTTGGCCCAGTCTTCCGAAGCCAGCAGCACCACCGAGGCGCCGTCAGTCAGCGGGGTCGAGTTGGCGGCCGTCATGGTGCCGGTTTCCTTGTCGCCGAAGCAGGGCTTGAGGGTGGCCAGCTTCTCGATGTTGGAGTCGGCGCGCAGGTTCTGGTCGCGCTTCAGGCCCAGGTACGGGGTGATGAGGTCATTGAAGAAGCCACGCTCGTAGGCAGCAGCCAGCTTGTGGTGGCTGGAAACAGCCAGCAGGTCCTGCTCGGCGCGCGGAATCTGCCACTCGGCGGCGGTGATGGCGGCATGGTCGCCCATGGCCAGACCGGTGCGCGGCTCGCCGTTGCGCGGGATTTCCAGGCCAAGGTGGCCGGGACGCAGCTTGGCGAGGGTCTTCAGCTTGTCGCCGACGGTCTTGCCACGGTTGACTTCGAGCAGCAGGCTGCGGATGCCGTCGCTGAGACCGATCGGGGCATCGGAGGTGGTGTCGACGCCGCCGGCGATGCCGGACTCGATCTGACCGACCGCGATCTTGTTGGCCACGAGAATAGCGGCTTCCAGGCCCGTGCCGCAGGCTTGCTGGATGTCATAAGCGGTGGTTTCCGGCGACAGCTTGGTGCTCAGCACGGATTCACGGGTCAGGTTGAAATCGCGGCTGTGCTTGAGCACGGCACCGGCGACCACTTCACCGACGCGCACGCCATCCAGCTTGAAGCGCTCGACCAGACCGTCAAGGGCAGCAGTCAGCATGTCCTGGTTGGAAGCAGTGGCATACACGCTGTTGGAACGTGCGAACGGAATGCGGTTGCCGCCGACAATGGCGACACGACGAAGCGTGGTCATGAAAAGACTCTCCTGATTGGACACCCTGACACGCTAGCACAAGACTGGGACAAGGCATTGGCCGAAAAGCAGCAACCGCAGCCTTCCACGGCAAACGCGCGGGAGACTTGGGTTTGTTAGGCTGCGTTGGCGGCATGTTAGCGACTTGTTGCTGCAGAGTCAGCACCATCTGTCCATCTGACTTTATGCTGCAGGACTCGCCAACAGGCGTTGAATTGACTAGTCTCCGCACATTATTGAACCCGTCGCGCGCCAGGCGCGCGGCCTCCGAACAGCTGTCCCAGGACACACAAACAAGGACCTGCACCATGAGCGACCGTTATCTCGACTTCGTGAACTCCCCCCTCGGCCAGATGCTGGCCAAGAACCTCGGCCTGCCGGCCCCGCTGCCGCTGGATCGCTTTGTCGCCGGTGAGCCGGTGGTCAAGGGTGCGGTCCTTCTCGGCGCCGCCAGTGGCAGCGACCTGACCACTACCATCGCCCAGGTGCTGGCCAACATCCAGGCCGACACCTATGCCAACTTTGACAGCGCCGTGCACGGCGCTGCGGCCGCCGCAGGCCTGGCAACGCAAGCCTACGCCCCGAGCGCCGAAGACAACCAGAAGTTCAAGGCGCTGGTATTCGATGCTTCCGGCATCACCAGCTCGGAACAGCTGATCGCCCTGCACAGCTTCTTCAGCCCGGTGATCCGCAAGATCTCCCATTCGGCCCGCATCATTGTCATCGGCCGCACCCCGGAGCTGCTCGACAACGCCAAGCATGCTACCGCCCAGCGCGCGCTCGAAGGCTTCACCCGTGCCATCGGCAAGGAAGCCAAGAAAGGCAGCACGGCTCAGGTCATCTACGTCGCACCGGGCGCCGATGCCGGTCTCGAATCCAGCCTGCGCTTCTTCATTTCGCCGAAGTCGGCTTATGTTTCCGGTCAGGTTGTGCGTATCAGCAACACCGGTATCGCGACTGAAACGCCAGACTGGACCCGTCCGCTGGCCGGCAAGGTCGCTCTGGTGACCGGCGCGTCGCGCGGCATCGGTGAAGCCATTGCCCAGACCCTGGCCCGTGACGGCGCCCATGTCATCTGCCTCGATGTGCCGCAGCAGGAAGCCGACCTCAACAAGGTGGCCGGCGAGATCGGCGGTTCCGTGCTGGCGCTGGACATCACCTCGGCCGAGGCCCCGGGCCGTATCGCCGAGCATGTCAAGAACGCTCACGGCGGCCTCGACATCATCGTGCACAACGCCGGCGTGACCCGTGACAAGACGCTGGCCAACATGAAGGACCAGCTCTGGAACATGGTGATCAACATCAACCTGTCGTCGGAAGAGCGCATCAACGACGAGCTGCTGGCCCAGGACGCGATCCGTGCCAACGGCCGCGTGATCTGCGTGTCCTCGATCTCGGGCATCGCCGGCAACATGGGCCAGACCAACTATGCCGTGTCCAAGGCCGGCGTCATCGGCCTCGTCAACAGCTCGGTCGCCACCCTGCTGCCGAAGGGCATCACCATCAACGCCGTGGCGCCGGGCTTCATCGAAACCCAGATGACCGCTGCCATCCCGTTTGCCATCCGTGAAGCTGGCCGCCGCATGAACTCCATGTCGCAGGGCGGTCTGCCGGTGGACGTCGCCGAGACCATCGCCTGGTATGCCAGCCCGGCCTCGAGTGCTGTCAACAACAACATCGTGCGCGTTTGCGGCCAGAGCCTGATCGGCGCCTGATCCGAACCCGCTGAAACAATCGGCGCCCTCTGCCTCATCCGGCAGGGGTCGCCGTTTTTGCTTGAGGAAACAAGAAATGACCGTGCGTGAACTGAACTCCCTGCCCAATGCCCTCGGCCTCTATGCCAAGGCCGTGCTCGGCGGCTTCGGCCGCAAGGGCGGCAACCTGCCGGATCTGGAAGTCGTGCTCAACGGCCACCAGATCGACCGTGCCCACCTCGCCGACTACAACCGCGTCTGCGGCTTCGCCCTGCGCGATACCGTGCCGTCGACGTATCTGCACATCCTGACCTTCCCGTTGCAGATGGTGCTGATGACCGATGCCAGCTTCCCCTACGCCCTCATGGGCCTGGTGCATGTGCGCAACCGCATCGACCAGCTGCGCCCGGTGAAGAGCTCGGAGACGGTGAACTTCCGCACCCGTGTCGGCAATCTGCAGCCGCACGACAAGGGCATTACCTTTGATCTGATCAGCGAAGCCTATGTCGGCAGCGAAAAGGTCTGGGTCGACTACAGCACCTATCTGCGCCGCCAGGCCGTGGACAAGAAGGCCGGCGGAGAAAAGCCCGCCAAGACGGCGGCAGCCAAGCCGGCCGCCACCGACAAGCCTGCTGCCAGCGCGATCTGGAGCGTGCCGGGTGATATCGGTCGCCGTTACGGCGCCGTGTCGGGTGACCGCAACCCGATCCACCTCTACGCTGCCACCGCCAAGCTGCTCGGCTTCCCGCAGGCGATCGCGCACGGCATGTGGACCAAGGCGGCCTGCCTGGCCGCCATCGAAAGCCGCCTGCCGAACGCCTACAGCGTCGATGTGCAGTTCAAGCTGCCAGTGCTGCTGCCGGCCAAGGTTGCCTTCAACGCCGAACCGACGGCTGACGGCTTCCGCTTCGGCGTCAACGATGCCCGCAAGGGCAAGCCGCACGTCTCCGGCGTCGTCACCGCGCTGTAAGTCCGCGGCACCGGTGTCGCTGCCTCAGCGCAGCGGCACCAGCCAGGGCCGGCCATCCTCCGGGTGGCTGACCCAACCCAGACGGGCCGAAAAGGCTGTCTCCAGCGCCTCGCGCACCTGATCCCGCCGCTCGCCCCGCCCTGCCCCGGCAATGGCTCCGTGCATCAGCACGCGTCCCTGCCCCATCACCAGCACATGCGTGGCCATCGCCAGCGCAGCATTCATGTCATGCACGCTGACCAGCACCACGGCACCTGCCATCGCCGCCGCGCGGCACGCGCTGACCGCGGTCTGCTGATGCGGCCAGTCGAGTGCCGCCAGCGGCTCGTCCAGCAGCCAGAGCCGCGGCTGGTCAGGTTCCGCCAGGGCCAGTTGCAGCGCGCTGCGCGCCAGCTGCACGCGCTGCTGCTCACCGCCGGACAGCTCATGCCAGCGTTGCGTCAGCAAATGTTCGAGGTCCCAGGTGGCGGCCACCTCAGCAAACCCGGCGTCGAGGCGGGCATGCCAGCCATTCCAGGGGTAGGCGGCCATACGCACCAGCGCAGCCACCGTCAATGCGGCGGTGAGGTGATGCTGCTGTGGCAGGAAACTGCGGGAACGGGCCCACGCCGTATCGTTCCATAGCGGCAGCGGCTGGTGCCGCCACTGCCAGCCACTGACCGGCTGGCGCGGATCGTGACCGGCGCAATGCCGCAGGAAAGTGCTTTTGCCCGCCCCATTGGGTCCCAGCAGCACCCAGCACTCGCCCGGCCGCATCTCGAGGTCCGGCAGCGTCAGCAACGGCTGGCACGACGGCGCGTACAGCGGCTGCGCCGCAATCGTCATCATCGCTGCCACCTCAGATGCAGAATGGCCAGAAAGAAGGGCGCGCCCAGCAGCGCCGTCATGATGCCGACCGGCAGCTCCAGTGGCGCCAGCAAGCTGCGCGCCAGGGTATCGGCGAAAACCGCCAGAAGACCGCCAACCAGCAGGGTGGCCGGCATCAGGCGGGCATGATGACAACCTGCCCAGCGGCTCGCGATGTGGGGCGCCATGAGACCAATGAAGGCCACGCTGCCAGCCTGGGCCACGGCAACGGCGACCAGGGCCGCACTGCCCCAGATGACCTGCCGGCGAAAACGGCTGACCGGCAACCCGAGGTAGCCGGCTTCGCGCTCGCCGAGCAGCCAGAGATCAAATGCCGCCGCCCGGCGCATGCCCCAGATCAGCGCCAGCATGAGGACCAGCAGCGAGGGCAGCAGCCAGTGCCACTCGGCATAGGCAAAGCTGCCCATCATCCAGAAGCTGCCGGCGCGCAGCGCGGCATCGGGGCTGAGGATGAGCAGCAGCTGCGTTGCGGCGGCCAGCACAGCATTGAGGGCGATACCGACCAGCAGCAAGGACTCGGCCTGCAATTGATACCGCCGCGCCAGCGCCAGCACCGCCAGCAGCGCCAGACCCGCGCCGGCAAAGGCCCCCAGTGGCATCAGCCAGGCCGCGCCCTGCCAGACCAGCAGACTGAGCACGGCCATGAGGCCGGCACCCGATGTCACGCCCAGCAGACCGGGCTCGACCAGGGCATGACGGAACAGGGTCTGCAGCCAGAGACCGGCGAGTGCCAGTGCCGCTCCGGCCATGAGCGCCAGCAGCAGGCGTGGCAACCGCAGCTGCCAGAGGATATCGCTGCCTTGAAGCCCATCCGGCAGATTGCCCCACAGCGACCAGACCGGCAGCAAAAGCGCCAGCGACAGCAGCAGCGTTGTGATCAGGCGGGAGGTTCGGGGCGACACAGGCGTCATGAAGGCATTCCGAGAATCATGGCGACAGCATAGGGGCCTCACCGGGCAGGGTCTACAGTTCAGCGGCCGTTTACAGAGCACACAAAAAGGCGACACACCTTTTGTCGTTGCTGACTTGTCATGATCAGGAAAGCGGAACAGAGTCGGAACTGTAAAGCCTGCCGAGGGCCGGATCATGTCAATATCAGCTTCACCCATGCCGGGACCGACCGCACTGGTCTTGTCCGGCGGCGGGGCCCGCGCGGCCTACCAGGTCGGCGCGCTGCAGGCGATCTCGGAAATGATGCCCGAGTCCTGCGGTAATCCTTTCCCGATTATCTGCGGCACATCTGCCGGCGCCCTTAATGCGGCCAGTCTCGCTGTGCATGCCGCCTGTTTCAGCGAGGGGGTCGCCCATCTGCGTGAAGTCTGGTCCGGTTTCGACTGTTCGCAGGTCTATCGCACCGACTGGCCGGGTGTCGTCGGCGGCGCCATGCGCTGGCTGAGCAACCTCGCCTTCGGGCTGTTCAACAAGAAAGCGCCGGTCTCCCTGCTCGATAATGCGCCGCTGCAACAACTGCTCGCCGACAATATCGATTTCCGGCGCCTGCCCGCTTCGATTCAGGCCGGCCATCTGCGCGCACTCTGTCTGACCGTCTGCAGCTACTCGCGCGGCGACTCAGTCAGCTTCTTCCAGGGCGCCGACGACCTCCCCAACTGGGCCCGCGCCCGCCGTCGCGGTCAGCGCTGCGAACTCTCGCTGGGCCACCTCATGGCATCCAGCGCGATTCCGCTGCTGTTCCCGGCCGTGGCCATCGACAATGAATTTTATGGCGATGGCGCCCTGCGCCAGCTCGCGCCCATCAGCCCGGCCCTGCACCTCGGCGCCCGCCGCATCCTGGTGATCGGCTCGGGCACGGCCGGTGGCGACAATACACGCCGGATGAGCAACAGCTACCCCAATCTGGCGCAGATCATCGGGCACATCATGACGAGTTCGTTTGTCGACAGCCTGGAGATGGATCTTGAGCGTCTGCATCGCGTCAACCAGACGCTCAGCCTGCTGCCAACCGAAGCTGCGGAAACGCAAACCACACTGAAGCCGGTGCAGTACATGGTACTGACGCCGCAACTGGCACGCATCGAAGAGCTGGCGGCACGCTATGCGCACAGCCTGCCTCGCTCGATCAGCTTCTTCGTGCGCGGCTCGGGGATGTTCAAGCGCACCGGCTCCAACCTGCTCAGCTATCTGCTGTTCGAGGCGCCTTACACCCAGGCGTTGATGGAGCTGGGCTACAACGAAGCCAAGGAGCGGGAAGTCGAGCTGCGCGCCTTCCTGCGGCCCGACCTCGCCCCGCCCAGCAATATCCTGGCTTTCCGCAAGGCCGACCAGACTGGCTGAGCAGGATCGCCGGCAGATCGGGACGGATCAGCTGCCCTTGGCCGGCTCCGCCGGTTTCGCATGGCGGCGGATCAAGCCTTCCTGTGCCGTCGAAGCCACCAGCACACCATCCTGAGTGAATATCAGACCCCGGTTGATGCCCTTGGCCGACGAGGCTGACGGCGCGTCCATGCTGTAGAGCAGCCACTCGTCCATGCGGAACGGACGATGGAACCACATGGCGTGGTCAATGCTCGCGCATTGCATTTCGGGCTGCATGAAATGGGCGGCATGCGGCAGCATGGCGGTACCCATGAGGGCGAAATCCGATGAAAACGCCAGCAGGCACTGATGCAGAAACGGATCATCCGGGAGTGTGATCTGCGATTTCATCCAGTGCGCGCGCCTAGGCTCACGGGGCTCCAGCGCGAACGGGTTGACCGGATCGATGGGGCGCAGCTCGATCGGCCGGTCAAGCTCCATGAACTGCCGCTGCTTCTCGGGAAGGAATGGCGCCACCATGCGGCGCAGGTCCAGCTCGCTCACCAGCGTGTCAGGGCCCGGCACGTCCGGCATCGGGAACTGATGGTCGAAGCCGTCTTCGGCGATGGCGAACGACGCCATCATGGTGAAGATGATTTCGCCATGCTGAATGGCCTTCACCATGCGGGTCGTGAAGCTCTTGCCATCACGCACGCGTTCGACCGAATAGACAATGGGCGCGTTGGCATCACCGGGGCGCAGGAAATACGCATGCAGTGAATGCGCCAGCAAGTCGCCACTGATGGTACGGCCGGCAGCGACCAGCGCCTGCCCCAGGACCTGGCCGCCAAAGGCGTTCTTGCCAAAATAGTTGTGGCTCTGACCCCGAAAAAGATTGATTTCGAGCGCTTCCAGATCGAGCAGGGTGAGCAGCTCGTGCATAACATTCGACATGAAAACTCCTGATGACTGGGCAAACCGCCCATAGCAGCCGATGGAAGACAGGCAGCAATTGTCCGGGTTTTGTTACACTGCCAGCAATTGATGCACACGCATAGAGACAAGCAACGTTCGAAATGCACAGCTTGGCTTTCGCGTGTCAGATGGCGAACTTTTTACCGGGCAGGAATTTCTATGTTTAGCTGGTTCGGACTTGACCGACTTTTCCGACTGTTGACGCGGAAAGTGATGTATCTCTGGGTACGCACCCAGGTCCTGCCGAATGATCTCAAGCTGCTCGGCATCGATCCCGACAAGCCGATCTGCTATGTGCTGCAGAACCGCCTGCTGTCGAACGTGCTGGTTCTGGAAACCGAGGCGACCCGGCTCAACCTGCACCGTCCGCTGCGTTCCATGCGCGGTTTCGGCCTCCGCGAAAAGCACTCGCTGCTGTGTCTGACCCGCGGCGAGCAGCCTGGCCCGCTCGCCCGTTCGCGCCATCAGCAGTCACCCCGCCTGACTTCCCTGGTCGATGCGGTTTATGCCGACCCTTCGCTGGATGTGCAGCTGGTACCCGTGAGCATTCTCTGGGGCCGCTCCCCGGACAAAGAAAGTTCCTGGTTCCGCGCCCTGTTTGCCGACTCCTGGGCAACCCCGACCGTCCTCAAACAGATCATCATCATCCTGCTCCATGGCCGCAATACCATGGTCAAGATCAACGCCCCGCTGTCACTGCGTCAGTTCTGCACCACCGATACCACTCCCGAGCGGGCTGCCCGCAAAGTCGCTCGCGTGCTGCGCGTGCACTTCCGCCGCGAGCGTACCGCCGCCATCGGTCCGGATATGTCGCATCGCCGCACCCTGCTCAACGAGATCATCCGTGCCGAGCCGGTGCAGAACAGCATCGCCCGTGAAATGCGCGAACGCGGTGTCACCCGCGAGGTCGCCGAAGCCCGTGCCCGCCTCTACGCCAACGAAATTGCCTCGGACTATTCCTACCCGGTGGTCAACGCGCTCAAGACCTTTCTGACCTGGCTCTGGACACGCCTCTACAACGGCGTCACCGTGCACCACTTCGAGACCATCGAAAAGCACGCCACTGATCACGAGATCGTCTATGTGCCCTGCCACCGCAGCCACATCGACTACCTGCTGCTCTCGTATGTGATCTTTACCCGTGGCTACATGACGCCGCACATCGCCGCGGGTGCCAACCTCAACATGCCGGTGGTCGGCAGCATCCTGCGTCGTGCCGGGGCCTTCTTCCTGCGTCGCACCTTCAAGGACAACTTCCTCTACGGTTCGGTCTTCCACGAGTACCTGCACCAGATCATGAGCGGCGGCTTCCCGATCGAATATTTCGTCGAGGGCGGCCGCAGCCGCACCGGCCGTCTGCTCGCCGCCAAGCTCGGCATGGTCAACATGACGCTGCGCAGCTACCTGCGTGATCACAACCGTCCGCTGGTGTTCATCCCGGCCTATATCGGCTACGAAAAGCTGATGGAAGGCTCGACCTATATCGGCGAGCTGCTGGGCAAGCCCAAGGAAAAGGAGAACCTGTTCGCGCTCGCGATGTCAGTGCGCAAGCTGCAGAAGGTCTTCGGCAAGGTTCACCTCAGCTTCGGCGAGCCGATCTATCTCAATGAAGTGCTCGACCAGCAGATGCCGGGCTGGCGCGTCGACACCGATGCCGCCGAGCGTCCCGAATTCATCAAGACCTCGCAGTACCTGGGCCAGGCCATCACCACGCACATCAATGCCAGTGCCGATGTGAATCCGATCAACCTGCTCAGCCTGGTGCTGCTGTCCACCCCCAAGCATGCCATCGACGAAGAGCAGCTGGCTGAACAGGTCGCGCTCAGCAAGGCACTGCTTCAGGCCGTGCCCTACAGCAACCGTGTCACCATCACCGACCTCGACGGCCCGGCCATGGTCGCCTATGGTGAAGAGCTCAAGATCCTGCAGCGCCGCAAGCACCCCCTGGGCGATCTGCTGTATCTGCACGAGGAAGAAGGCGTGCTGATGACCTACTTCCGCAACAACACGCTGCACCTGTTCGCCCTGCCCTCGCTGCTCGCCGTGATCCTGCTGCAGCGCCGCGAGACCACGCCGGCCCAGGCCCTGCACATGGTGCGTTCGGTCTATCCCTTCCTGCGCTCGGAACTGTTCCTGGTCTGGCAGGATGAGGCGCTGGAAGGCGTGGTCAATGCCTACCTCGCCGCGCTGGAAGCGCAGAACCTGATCCTGCGCAAGGAAAATGGCGCCTACATGGCGCCGGCCGCCAGCAGCATCGAGCATGCACGCCTGCACATCCTCAGCCGTGCCCTGCGCCAGACCCTGGTGCGCTACCACATGACCATCACGATTCTGAGTCAGCGCGGTTCCGGCAAGCTCACCCAGCAGCAGCTGGAAGAACTCTGCCATCTGCTGGCCCAGCGCCTGTCGTTCGTGCGCGAGTTCAGCGCACCGGAGTTCTTCGACAAGGCCCTGTTCCGCAACTTCCTCGACACGCTCAAGAATCACGACTTCCTCACCACCACGCCGCAGGGCCAGCTGGTGTTCGACAAGCGCCTCACCACACTCGCGGAAGAAGCGCTGGAAGTGCTGCCCAGCGGCATTCGCCAGGCCATCCTGCAGGTGACGCTGATTACCGACGAGGAAGTGGCAGGGGCGTTGCAAGCCATGGAACAGGCAGCGGCGAAGAAGGCCAGCCGGAAGAGCAAGGCAGCGTAAGCTGCCGGATTCTCCGCGCGCCGCGGTTTACCCCTCGGTCACCAGCGGCGCGTACAAGTCAAACCGGTTGCTCTGCCCTGTCATGCGCTGATGGGGCGCCACACCGCCAAGGTCCGGTGCCAACCGGGGCCGCTTCACCACCACGCGCTTCGTAGCCACCGCCCGTGCCGGTGCCAGCAGGGCATCGGCATCGAGATCCTCACCGACGACACTGCGGAATACGCGCATGTCTTTCTTGACCAGCGCCGACTTGTCGCGGTGCGGGAACATGGGATCGAGATAGATCACTTCCGGGCGCTGCTCAGCGGGTAACGCCGCCAGGGCCGTCAGCGCATCCAGCGTATTGCTGTGCTGCAACTGCATGCGCGCCGCGATGGCGGCCAGGGCCGGCTCGCGCCCTGCCCGCGCGAGACCATCCTGCAGCAAGGCGGCAATGATCGGGGAGCGCTCGCAGAGCTGCACCGGGCAACCCAGGCTGGCGAGTATCCAGGCATCGCGGCCCAGGCCGGCGGTCCCGTCGAAAACCCGGGGGGTGGCGCCCTTTCTGACGCCACACGCCCTGGCGATCATCTCTCCCCCGGCGCCCTGGCCGGTGCGCCAGCGCATCTCACCCTGAACAAAGTCAACGCGCACCGGCCCGGGCAGCGGCTTGTCCAGCGGCTGGAGGGCCAGACCATCATCGTCCAGCAGCAGGATGGCGGCATGCCGGCCGACCAGCGCCGTCAGGTCGCGTTTGCGGTCGGCGAAGCACTGCGGCGCCGGCCAGCCATGCCGTGCAGCCAGCGCCTCAGCCGCCGGCAGAAAACCGGCATCAGGCACCAGAAACGGCAGCGCGCCCGCTGCCTCGTCCGTCATCCCGCTCAGTTCCACTGAATCCAGCCCGTACCGGCGCTGATCAGAATGAACAGACCGAAGGCGATGCGATACCAGGCGAAAACCGTGAAGCCATGCGTGGAGACGAACCGTACCAGGGCCTTGACGACCCAGGCAGCCACCAGGAAGGCGGCGATGAAGCCGATGGCAAAAACCGGAAAGTCAGCCAGCACGAACTCGTGACGATGTTTGTAGACCGAGTAGACCGTGGCGCCGATCATGGTCGGGATGGCCAAGAAAAACGAGAACTCGGCCGCGGTCTTGCGCGAAAGGCCGAAGAAGAGGCCGCCAATGATGGTGGCCCCGGAACGCGACGTCCCCGGAATCATGGCCAGACACTGCGCGAACCCGATCTTGAGGGCATCACGCCAGTCCATGTCATCCACCTCATGAACACGAATGACATGATCACGACGCTCGGCCCAGAGTATCAGCAGACCACCCAGTACCAGCATGGTCGCCACCACCAGCGGGTCAAACAGATGGGCCTTGATGAAGTCGATGGCGAAGAAGCCGATGACCATGGCCGGCAGGAATGCCACCAGGACGTTGATGGCAAAACGCCAGGCGACCGCATCACGGCGGAACACGCCGGCGGTGACATCGGTCAGCTTGGCGCGATAGTCGAAGCAGACGGCGAGAATGGCACCGAGCTGGATGGCAATCTCGAACACGATGCGCTTGTCTTCCGTCCAGAAGTCCAGCAACTCGGCCGTGACGATGAGATGTCCGGTACTGGAGACCGGCAGGAATTCGGTCAGGCCCTCGATCACACCCATGATCAGGGCTTGCAGAAACAGCAGATAATCCATGTGGCAGGTTCCGAAAATCAGATTGAAAATTGATCAGGGCAGCGCCGCAGCGGCATAGGCCCGGTGGAATTCGGGCGGCATGCGCCGGATGCGGCCCTCGGCAATGTCGACACAGACGAAGTGGGTGCTGCCACGGAAGACTGTCTGACCGTCATCGAGGCGGATGAATTGGTAGCTGCGCCAGGTCGAGAGCTTGTCGACCCGGGTCAGCCAGGTCGCCAGCATGATGCGCTCGCCCAGGCGCGTGGCCTGCAGATAATTGAGCTCGTGCTGACGCACCACCATGCCGTGACCCAGCGCCTCGTACTCGGCCGGACCAAGTCCCAGGGACTGCGAGTGCGACCAGGCCACCGCCTCCAGCCATTGCAGATACACCACATTGTTGGTGTGGCGCATGACATCGATATGTCCGTCCTCGACGCTGACTGCCAGCGTATGCGGATTCGGATAGTCCCAGCTCAGTTCGCTCGTCATGCTCATGTCTCGGTCATCGTCCCGGCAGCTTTTTCCAGACATCGTCACGCAGATAAACCGGCAGCGCCTGCTCCGGCGCCAGCGCGCGGCCGGCCAGCACCTGCGCGCGGGCCAGGATGGCAACATCCTCGGCATCCGGCGGCAATCCGGCATCGACCAGCGCCACCGGCAGTTGCGCCGCGAGCAGGTCGTTGTAGGTGCCCCAGCCGGAGCCGGCGCCAACCGACGCGGGCATCTGCGCGGGCTGCTCTTCGCCCGAGCGGACGACATCATCGCTGAGCGCGGCCCAGGTCAGGCGCAGTGCCTCCGGCAGCGCGTCGGGGCGGCAAGCCACCTCGGCCGTCCGAGGCTGCATCAGACCATCGGCATCGAGCTGATATGCGCCGGCATAGATTTCCTGCATGCGGGCATCGAAACTGGCCAGCACAGCTCTGGCACCATGCACGCGCTGCGCACCCTGGGCCAGCGCCTGCAGGCTCGAGATGGCGACCACGGGCAGCTCGGCGCCGAGCGCCAGCCCCTGGGCCACGGCGGCCGCGATGCGCACGCCGGTGAAAGCCCCGGGACCGCAGGAATACGCCAGGGCATCAAGCGCGTCGAGACCGATGCCGGCCTCGGCCAGCACCTCGTCGATCATGGGCAGGATGAGTTCGGTCTGCTGACGGGGCGCATGCAGACGACGGGCGATCACGGTCTGATCACCGGTGGCGGAAGAATGCAGAAGCGCGACCGAGCAATGCTCAGTCGCGGTTTCCAGGGCCAGCAGATTCATGCCGATTCCGGCTCCAGATCATTGATGAAACGAAAGAATGCCTGCACTTCCTCAAGGCTGCGCGTGCGCCGCATCGGCGGCAGGCTTTGCACGAAGAGCTGGCCGTAAGGCCGGGCCACCAGACGCGGATCACAGACCATGAGCACACCGGTATCAAGCACATCACGGATGAGGCGACCAGAGCCCTGCTTCATGGCGATGATCGCGGCCGGCAGCTGGTAGGCCGTGAACGGGTTGCGGCCACGGGCTTTATACGCATCCAGACGGGCCGCGACAACCGGTTCGCCGGGCGAGGAAAACGGCAGCTTGTCGATGATCACCAGCGACAGCGCCTGGCCACGGACATCGACACCCTCCCAGAAGGCCCCGGTGGCCAGCAGCACACATTCCGGCGTGTTGTTGAAGCGGCGCAGCAACTCGGCCTTGGGCTGAGTGCCCTGGACCAGGAAGGTGTAATCCAGCTGCTTCGGCAACCATTCCGCGGCCTCGCGCAGGGCACGATGCGAGGTGAACAGGAAGAATGCCCGGCCCTTGCTGGCGCGCAGCACCGGCAGCGCGGCCTCCAGCGTCGCGCGCGTGTATTCGTAGGCGCCGGGATCCGGCAACCCGCGCGGCACATAGAACAGCGCCTGCTGTTCATAGGCGAAGGGGCTGGGCAGCTGCAGGGTTTCCACGGTATCCGGCAGACCGAGCTGAGCGCTGATGTGACGGAAGTCCTCGCGCACGGCCAGCGTGGCCGAGGTCAGGACCCAGGCCATGGGCTCGCGGTCGAGCAGCTCGCGGAACGGCCCGGAGACCTCCAGCGGCGTCCATTGCAGGATGAAGCCTTTGCGGAAGGTCTCGAACCAGTGCACCTGATTGTCCGGCGTTTCGCCGGTCAGCTCCTCGAACGCTTCGGCGAGGTCCTCGGCGCGGCGATGACAGCTTTCCAGACCTTTGCTCTTGTCCTTGAGCGGCGCCAGGGCCTCGGTCACGCAGGCCATGGCCATCTTCACCGCTTCAATCGCGGCGGGCAGCTCGGCATGGTCGCTGATCTCGGACCAGACGCCCTTGCGTGACTCCTCGCCCATGAGCAGACGGAAATGCGCGAGGCGCACTTCCAGGCTCTGCACCAGATCATTCATGCCGCGCAGATCCCCCCCCGCCGCCAGGACTTCGCGCAGGGCATCCTGCAGAAGATCATGGATCTGGCGTGAGGACAGGCTGCGGCCGAAGAACATGGCGGCCGTTTCCGGCAACTGATGGGCCTCATCGAAGATGACGGCATCCACCTCCGGCAGCAGCTCACCGAAGCCGCGGTCCTTGAGCGCCTTGTCAGCAAAGAAGAGGTGGTGATTGACCACGATCAGTTCGGCCTCGGCCGCCTTCTCGCGTGCTTTCATGAGCGGGCAGTCCGCCAGCTTCGGGCATTCCTGGCCGAGGCAGTTGTCCGCCGTGCTGGTGACCAGCGGCCAGACCATCGAATCTTCCGCAATGTCGATGAGTTCGGCGATGTCGCCCAGCTGGGTCTTGCCGGCCCAGGCCGCGACGCGGTGAAGGTCATGCACGACCTGCTTCGACTCCAGCTCGCCCTCTTCAAGATGCTGGTGCAACCGGTAGGGGCAGAGATAGTTGCTGCGCCCCTTGAGCAAGGCCGTGCGCACAGGGTGGCCGAGCAGCTTGCGCACCGTCGGCAAATCGCGGTGAAAAAGCTGATCCTGCAGATTGCGCGTGCCCGTGGAGACGATGGTCTTCTTCCCGGACAGGATGGCCGGAACCAGATACGCATAGGTCTTGCCGGTGCCGGTGCCGGCTTCGACCAGTAGCAAGCCCTTGCCACTCAGGGTCTTCTCGACCGCTTCGGCCATGTGAATCTGCGGCTCGCGCGGCTGGTAGCCGGGAATTTGTGCCGCGAACGGGCCTTGCGGACCCAGGGCCTGGGCCACGGAGGTCGCTCTCGGCACAGGTGCCTGCACCGGGACGCGGGCGGGCAGGTCAGCATCCGGCAGAATGGCAACGTCGAGATCGGACATGCGGCGGGCTCAAAGGGTTAGCATAGCGTATACAGCCATACCTCCAGTGTAGCAAAGGAGTCGCTATCCCGATGGGCACCTTGGATGAATTCACACCCTGCCCGCCGCTGACCGGCCTCATCCTGGCCGGGGGGGCCGGCCAGCGCGTTGATGGCGAGGACAAGGCCTGGCTGCCCTGGCAGGGTCGCCCGCTGTTCGAGCACACACTGACCCGGCTGGCACCGCAGGTCGCAGCCATCTGGGTCAGCGCCAACCGTCACCTCGAGCGCTACCAGCCCTGGCTGGACGGCGGGCACATTGCCGCCGTGATTCCGGATGAATGGCCCGGCACACCGGGACCGCTGGCCGGCCTGGCTTCGGCACTGCCCCGGCTGCGTGACGCCACGCCGGAGAGGGACTGGATACTGGTGACGCCCGTCGACACCCCCTGTCTCCCCCCCGACCTCGGCCGGCATCTCTGGCGCGGGCTGCGGCAACACGCCCCGCAAGGCAGACTGGCCGTGGCCTGGAGCCGCGACCAGACACACTGGTTGCACATGCTGCTGCACAAGGATCTGATTGATGACCTCCGCGACAGCCTCGACGGCGGAGAGCATCGCGTTCATGCCTGGTGCCGCAGTCAGTCCGCCGCCATTATCGACCTCAGCGAGGAGGAAGCGGCTTTCGCCAACTTCAACCGCTGGGCGGACTTCAACCGCGACGAGGTCCCCTGAAGCACCCGCCCCGCGTGCCGCCCGGGCCTGACTACTTCTTCACCCACTGCCCGTTAGGGGACTTGATGTAAGTGCCGGGCACGGCCTTGTCGATCACCTTCTGACCGGTCAGCGCAGCGACCTGGGCCAGGGTGGCGCCATTCTGACGGGCAATTCCCTCATAGGCGGACTTGCGTTTGGCATTGATGTCGGCGGCCAGCGCAACGGCATCGGGTGTCGCCTGCACGACACCGAGATAGCCGTCAGGCTGCTCGCCGACCAGGCCCTGGGCCTTGGCGGCATCGAGTTCCAGCGCCATCACGAGGGGGCTGATGGTGAGCAGCAGCACAGCAAGAAAACCGGTAGTCTTTTTCATGGCGACCTCCTTAGAACAGGGCACTGTCGGTAGTGAGCTTGTCGATGTCCTTCTCCACCCGGAGACGGATCTCATGGTCGATTTTGACGTTCATGTTGATCGTGATCGGCTCTTTCGGCGCTTCGAGGGCAATTCTCGGCGTGCAGGCCGGAAGATAGGTCATCAACGGCAGCATGGCCGTCAGCCACAGATATCTCATGGTGTTTACTCCAATAGGATCAGCCTTTCGCAGGCGTCATCACGGCTTGCCCTTTTGCCGGTCCATGACCTGCTGGGATATTTCGTCGCCTATACGCAGGCTGCGCAATAGCTCTAGCACATTTTCACGATGCGTGTAGTTCAAAACGACCGGCTGGCGATTTGGTTGAACGCTGGCTCCCTTGATGGTCACCGCGGCATCCAGCCAGCCATCCGGTGCCATGTCGAGACGCGCGAGGAAGTCGCTGACCTGCAGATGACTGAGCGTGTCCATGGCGAACTGCACAGCGCGGTTGGACTGGCTCATGGCCTCGACACTGGCCGAGGGGGTGATGCGCAACGACAGTGGTCCTTCATTGCGCATCACACCACCCTGCAATGACAGCGTACTTTTGCCGAGCAGCACCGGCAGCTCGCCGCCGACATAACCGGAGAGCAACACCGGCGGGTTGTCGCCGCCCTGCAAGGCGACGACCTGACCGAGATCGATGCCGGTCAGCGTCACGGTCTGATGGTCTGTCGCCGGCCAGTGCAACGCTGGCGCACTGATCTGACCGCCCAGCACCCTGGCCGAAACATCGCTCAGGCGCCAGGTCTGCAGATCACCGCTGAGACCGAGCCGGATATCCGTCACCGGCGTGCCAACCTGCAGACTGGCCAGGGTGATGGGGCCGAGGCTGTCCAGCGTGGTCTGGCCATCGCGCAGCCGGAACTGCAAATGCCCCTGGCCGCCGGCGGCCCCCATGCCACCCCAGTCCATGGCGAGCCCGGAGACCACCGCCTCGCCCTGCAGCGCCAGGGTATCCTGCCAGGTCCAACGGGCCTTGCCGGTGAGCTGACCTTGCTTGAGGTTGAAGCCCAGGCCCCGGCTCATGGCCTCGGTCAGCGGCGTGGCCAGCGTCACGCTGCCGCGCGGACTGTCGCCAGGCGGCAGGACGGCGGAGACATCGACACGGCTCTGCCAGGAAGGCACCTGCAGGCTCGCCGAAGCGCTACGGCCAGCCAGCTTCAGCACGCCTGTCAGCGCCGGCAGCACGACACGCGCCGCCACCAGTCCGCCGCTGTCCAGCATCAGCTCACCGCTCACACCGCCGCCGGACGCCCGCAACGGGCTGCGCACCGTCAGTGCCAACGGCTTGATCAGCAGGGAGCCCTTGAGCCCTTCGGCCACACTCAGGCGACCACCGGGGCGGGCCTGGAGGCCATCCTGCGGGAACGACCAGGGCAGGTTCAGGTCGAGCGCGCCGCCCTGGTCATAAAGCGCCAGCCGCGACTGCGCCCGCAGCACTCCCTGCCAGTCGCCGGCTTTTGTTTTGTCGCTGCCGCCACGCGCAGCACTCAGACGGCCGGTGATCGGGTAGGCGTCATAGCGACCTTTGAACGTCGCCTGCAGCGGCCAGGATGGCGGCCTGATGCCGGCCACCGGCACGACCGCCGTCAATTGCAGCCCGGGGCTCTGTACCCGGAGCTGTACCGGAGCGCCTGCCAGACCCGCCGGATCCACGCGCCCCTGCCAATGACCGATCAGCTGCTGACCGGACTGATGTCCGGCGAGATCCAGCACGCCCTGCCAGGACCAGGTCGGCGCCGTTGCCGCGCCCGACGCTGCCGGCCCCCAGGCCAGCACGCTGTCACGGGTGCTCAGGCTCAGCTGATCCTGACCGGCCACGCGCCGTACCATCGCCGACAACGCCACGCGACCGGTCGCTGCCAGCGGGATGACCACTGGCTCCGACAGGGTCAGCTGCAAGGCCGAGGGCAGTTTCAGCGTCGCCGATGCCAGCGTCAGCTCGCGCTGGCGCCAGCGCAACGGCAGCGTACCGCCCAATTCAGCCCCGCTGAGTACCAGCCGGCCCTGGCCGCGCAGGCCACCGGCCTCGCCATCAAGCACCAGTCGCGCCCGGCCTTGCGGACCGCTGGCCTGGAGATCAGCCGTCAGGAATGTCAGGCCATCGAAAGTGCCGCGCGCGCGCACCGCCTTGGCGGCGGCCAGTTGCCAACCGGCGGCCAGCGCCAGCGGCGAGGTCAGATCGGCATCCAGGGTCCAGCCACCTTCGGCGAGCGTTGCCGCGAGCTTGGCATCCGCTCGCTGGAGCCGGCCGGCATAGCCCAGTCCCGCACCATGAACCTGTGCCCGGCCATCGAGCCGGTCGGCGAGCCAATGGCCCTCGCCGGCCAGCGCGAGGCGTCCGAGCAGGTCCGGCAGCAGATGCCGGCCATGGATCGCGCCGGCGACCGTCCACTGGCCATCCGCGCGGTCGTAGTCGGCCACGACATGACTGTCCTCATGCTGCGCCACGATGTGCCAGCGCTGCTCGCGCTGCTGCACGTCGAGACGCAGCGGCGGCAGGCCATCCCGCAGGATGCGGTCGATACGAAGATCAAAGGGGGGTGTCCAGGGCGGCGGCTGGAGCGACGACGACCCGGTATCACAGGATCCGAGGGACAGGCTGCCGAGATGGATGCGTGCGGGTCGCAGTGCCGACACTGACAGGTTGCGGCCCCGCAACACGATGCAGTCCTGCCGGTGCCACTGCCAGGCAGCCACCTGCAGCCCTTGCTGCCAGCTCACCCCCTGCACCCGCAGACCGAGAGCCCAGGCCGAGAGTCCAGCGGCCAGCAGCACCAGGACCACGACGGCCAGCAGCCCGACCAGCCAGCCCAAGGCGCCGGATCGGCAGGATCGCAGGTATGGCCGAAACGCTGTGCTCATGGCTTGCCGTCCTGGGCGGTCATTATTCGGTGGGCGCGACTCCCGACACGGAGGTGATGCGCGCAGACAGGATCGCGTGAATCATGTCGAGATGTGCCGCCTCTGCATTCAGCGCCGGCACATACTCATAACGCCGGCCACCGGCCGACAGGAATACCTCACGATTCTCGACCGCGATTTCCTCCAGCGTCTCCAGGCAGTCGGCCGAAAATGCCGGGCACACGACCTGCACCGAAGCGATACCGGCCTGCCCCCAGGATTCGAGCTGCTGGTCAGTGTAAGGCTTGATCCATTCCTGCAACCCGAAGCGCGACTGAAAGCTCATCACCCACTCGTCATCCGCCAGTCCGAGACGCTGGACCACCGCCGCCGTGGTCACTCGGCACTGCTCAGGATAGGGGTCGCCCTTGTCGGCATAAGGCTGCGGAATGCCGTGATAGGAAAACATGAGCTTGTCAGCGCGCCCATGCACCGCCCAATGCTGCTCGATACGCTGCGCCAGGGCCTCGATGTAGCCGGCATGGGCATGATAGTCGCGCACGATCTGCACGCCCGGCAAGCGACGCTGATCCCCCAGCCAGGCGGCGACCTGATCATAGACCGGACCGGTGGATGTCGCCGAGCACTGCGGGAACAGCGGCAGCACCACCAGCTCTTCGCGATCTGCCAGCGCATCCAGGGCCGTGCTCAGCGCCGGGTTGCCATAGCTCATGCCCGGCAGGACACGGATGTCGAGCGCGGGAAAGGCGGCATTCAGGCGGCTCTGCGCGCCGGCCACCTGCGCCATCAGGGTCGTGCGCATGGGCGAATCCTCCGCCCAGATGCTGGCATAGGCCTGTGCCACGCGCTTCGGACGAAACGGCAGAATGAACAAACGCAAGATGAAGAACCAGATCAGGCGCGGCACCTCGATGACACGCGCATCACTGAGGAACTCACGCAAAAAGGCGCGGACGGCCGGGGCTGTCGGGGCATCGGGCGTGCCCAGGTTGGCCAGGATGACACCGATGCGAGGACGGGATTCAGCGGACATGAGCACTCTCGTCAGATACAGGCACGGCAAGGTCAGCCGTCATGGCGGACCGTCCGAATAGAGTCGCGATTGAAGCAGAAGCCTGTCAGGCAGGAAAGCCCACAAGACAGGACGCTGAACTGAAATGAAAACGCCGCGACAGGCGCGGCGTTTTCGACAGCGGCGGGCTGCGCTTACTTGAGCGCCGCGAGCAGACGCTGGGTGATGTCATCCACCGAACCGACACCCTCGACGAGGCTGTAGCGGGCAGCGTTCGGCTGACCGGCGCGTTCCTGGTAGAAGCCAACCAGCGGCTGGGTCTGGCTGTGATAGACATCGAGGCGGTGACGAACCGTGGCTTCACTGTCATCCGGACGCTGCACCAGGTCTTCACCGGTGACATCGTCCTTGCCGGCAACCTTGGGCGGATTGTGCTCGATGTGGTAAACACGGCCGGAGCCCGGATGCACCCGGCGACCGGACAGACGGGCGATGATTTCCTCGTCGGCCACGCGAATCTCGACGACATGGTCGATATGCACGCCGGCATCGATCATGGCCTGTGCCTGCGGAATGGTGCGCGGAAAGCCGTCGAACAGGAAACCGTTGGCTGCGTCCGGCTGGGCGATGCGCTCCTTGACGAGACCGATGATGATGTCGTCGGAAACGAGGCCACCGGCATCCATCACTTTCTTGGCGGCAACACCCAGTTCAGTACCGGCTTTCACGGCAGCTCGCAGCATGTCACCCGTGGAAATCTGCGGGATGCCATAGCGGCTCATGATGATCTGGGCCTGGGTACCTTTGCCGGCGCCCGGCGCGCCCAGAAGAATAATACGCATCCAACACACTCCCAATCGCAAGGCCGCAAGGATACCCGCCAGACCCCTGTTTTCACAAGGGACGACGCGCAACGCACGACCAATGGCCTATTACGGACGTACCTCGCTGATGCGCAGACGCACCAGACTCTGACTTCCCTTCCCGACCGGAACCGCCACGGCTTCCCAGTCCCCGGAAGTCGGCGTGGCACTGCCGCTGCGGGAAATCTTGGCCTGCAGCACGAGATCATCCTGCTGCGAGAGCAGACGCTGCGGCGACAGGCTGTCGGCATCCGTCATGGTGACCCGCAGCGGAAACTGTCCGACCGGAAGACGGATAGCCGCCACCGGCATCGGCGGTCCCTGCAGGGCACGCGCGAACACGAACACCGTGGCATCGGCGGGAATGCTGCGTGCCAGCTCCGGCGCCAGAGCGACCTCGATCTCGAAGCGTGTCCCGGCCGCCGCCGCCGATGGCTCCAGGCCGGCCTCCGCCAGCAACTGGGCAATGCGCTGATCGGCCTGATTGTCGCTCGGATCCTGGCTGGGTGCCGCGGCACGCAACTGCTGCAGATGACCCAACACGGCGCGGGCGGTCTCGCGGTCACCGCCGCGCAGGCTGCCAACACCGAGCATCAGCAGCGCGCCCTGGTGGTCAGGTTGATTCTTCAGGATGCGCGCCAGCAGCCCGCGCGCCGCCGGCTCCATCGGCCCCTGCTGAGTCATGATCGCGGTCTGGACGTAGGTCATGACAATCTGGATGTCATCCGGACGCAGCTCGGCGGCGCGCGCCAGGGCCACCTTGGCCGGCGCCATGTCCTGCGCCTGCAAGAAACCGACGCCCAGAGTCATCCAGCCTTCGGCATTGTGCGGATCCTGCTGCACACGACGCTGCAGGGCACGCATGAAGTCCGGCAGGCTGTGCTTGTCGCTGCCGGCGGCCGGCGGCTGGCCGGCAAGCACCAGATCCAGGGTCTCGCTCAGTTCGGCCTGATTTTCCAGGTCCTTCGCCAGGCGGGGATTGAGGAAGTAGCCGTAATACAGACCCAGGCTGAGCAGCGGCAGCAGCACCAGGATCGTCAGGGCCAGACCGCGGACCGGCCGCGCCTTGGTGACGATTGCCGGCGCGGCCGCGGTGTCGGCCAGCAGGCCGCGATCGAGTTCGAGCTTGAGCGCGGCATAAGTCTCGACATCAATGCGGCTGGCCATGTGATCGGCATTGAGTTCCTGCAGGCGCTCACGATACACACGGGCACTCAGGGCGCGTGTTGGCGCGCCAACATCCAGGGTCTTGCCGCGCAGCGGCCAGAGCAACCAAAAGGCGGTCATGACCGCCAGCAACAGGCTGGAGAGCAGGATGGGCAGCAGCACAGGACTCATCACTTGGACTCCACATCAGGCTGGCCGGCGAGCAGGCGCTGCAATCGCGCATGCTCTTCCGGATTCAACGGTTTGCCGCGCACCGGTTTGCGGCGCGCGCGCGCAATCAGAACGCTGCCGACAATGACGAGCAGCAGCAGCGGCCCCCACCAGAGCAGGAAGGTGCCGGCACGCATCGGCGGCTTGTAGGTAATGAAGTCGCCATAGCGCGCGATCAGATAGTCACGGATTTCGGCATCACTGCGGCCATCACGCACCTGCTGATAGACACGGTCCTTGAGGTCGCCCGCCAGACCGGCATCGGAACCGGCGAGGTTGGTGTTCTGGCACTTGGGACAGCGCAGCTCGTCAATGAGGGCGCGATAGCGCGTCTCCTCGGCCGCATTGCGGAACTCGCGGACATCCACCGAGGCATGGCCGAGACCGGCGGTCAGGAGCAGAGAAAGCAGCAGCAGACGCATCATGAGCCCTCCCCCGGCAACGGCTGGCCGGCGACCAGCGCGTCATAGCGAGGCTTCAGCTCCTCCGCCCAGGCGCGCTCATCAAGCACCCCGACGCTGCGGTAGCGGATACGCCCTTCGCGATCAATCAGGTAGGTTTCCGGTGCGCCATAGACACCGAGGTCCAGCCCGAGATCACCGCGTTCATCGAAGACAACGGTGCGGAACGGGTTGCCGTTGTTCTGCAGCCAGGCGGTGGCCGCCTGACGGTCATCCTTGTAGTTGACACCGATGATGTGGACGCCCGAGCCGGCAAGCTGCAGCAGCACCGGATTTTCGACCAGGCAGGAGACACACCAGGTTGCCCAGACATTCAGCAGGGTGACATCGCCCTTGAAAATCTCCGCCGTGAGCGTCTGCGCCGGATCGGCCAGGGCAGTCAGCTCAAACGCCGGCACCGGCTGACCGAGTCGGGCGGAAGGCAGGAAGCTGGGATCGGTGCCGTTGCGGCTCAGCAGCAGCAGCGCCAGCGCCAGGAACAGGGCCAGCGGCAACAGAAAAACGAGGACACGGGTACGCGGGGTCATCGGGGCTGGTCTCCGTTAACGTGCCTGACGCAGGCGATAGCGCTTGTCGAGGATCGACATGACACCGCCCAGGGCCATGAACAGGGCGCCGAACCACATCCAGCGCACCATCGGCTTGTGATACACACGCACCGCCCAGGCGCCTTCATCCAGCGGCTCGCCGAGGGCGACATAGAGATCGCGCCAGAGATTGCCGGAGATGGCCGCCTCCGTCATCGGATTCTGCTGCACACGGTAGATGCGCTTCTCGGGATGCAATGTCTCGCTCCAGCCGCCACGGGTAACCGTCAGCGTGCCGCGCTGAGCCACATAGTTGGGGCCCTGGTGATCTTCCACGCCCTCGAAGCGGAAGCGATAGTCATTGACCACCAGCTCCTGACCGGGAGCAAGCCGGACATCTTTCTCGACACTGTAGGCCGAGGTCATGGCGACCCCCAGAACGGTCATGAGCAGACCGAGGTGGGCCAGCTGCATGCCCCAGTAGCTGCGGGTCAGCTTGCCCAGCCCCACCCGCCGTGAGGGGGCATTGCGGGTTTTGCGGGCGATATCCACCAGCATGCCGCCGAGCACCCAGACACAGAGCCCGAGTGACAGCCCGACATACCAGGGCATGCTGCCGTAAATCAGCAAGGGCAGCGCCACTGCGATCAGCACAGCCGCCAGCAGCACCTTGATCATCGGCATCAGCACGACATCCATGTGCTGACGTTTCCAGTTGGTCTGCGGACCGACGCCGAGGAAAACCAGCAGCAGCAGGGTCAGCGGCACAAACAGCAGGTTGAAGTACGGCGGGCCGACCGAAATCTTGCCGAGATCGAGGGCATCGGCAATCAGCGGGAACAGGGTGCCGAGAAGAACGATCACGGTTGCCGTGAGCAAAAAGAGGTTATTGGCGAGCAGAAACATTTCGCGCGATGCCAAGCCATGCCGGCTTTCGTTCTGCAAGGTACTGGCGCGCCAGGCGAACAGGGCCAGAGAGCCACCCACCACCACCACCAGAATGCCGAGCACGAAGAGGCCGCGCGACGGATCGGAGGCGAAGGCATGCACCGAGGTCAGCACGCCGGAACGGACCAGGAAGGTGCCGAGCAGGCTGAGCGCGAAGGCGATGATGGCAAGCAGCACGGTCCAGGCCTTGAACACGCCGCGCTTCTCGGTCACCGCCATGGAGTGGATCAACGCCGTTCCGGCCAGCCAGGGCATGAACGAGGCATTCTCGACCGGGTCCCAGAACCACCAGCCGCCCCAGCCCAGTTCGTAGTAGGCCCACCAGGAACCGAGCGCGATACCGCAACTGAGGAAGGACCAAGCCGCCAGCGTCCACGGTCGCGACCAGCGCGCCCAGGCTGAATCCAGGCGCCCGCCAAGCAGCCCGGCCATGGCGAAGGCGAAGGGAACGGCGAAACCGACATAGCCCATGTAGAGCATGGGCGGATGGAAGATCAGACCCGGGTCCTGCAGCAGCGGATTGAGGTCATTGCCCTCGATGGGGAAATCCGGCAGCAGGCGGTTGAACGGGTTCGAGGTAAACAGGATGAAGCTGATGATGGCCACGCTGACCAGACCGAGGATGGCCAGCACGCGCGCCGTCATGATCAGCGGCAGGCCACGCGAGAAGCTCGCCACCGCGGCCGTCCAGAGCGACAGCACCAGCGCCCACAACAGCAGCGAGCCCTCATGCCCCCCCCAGACCGCGGAAATCTTGTACCAGACCGGCAACAGGGTATTGGACTGGCGCGCGACGTAATCGACGCTGAAGTCGTTTTGCAGGAACGCCACCGTCAGCAGGCCAAAGGCCAGCGTCAGCAAGGCGGCCTGGGCATAGGCGGCCGACCGCGCCATGGCCTGCACGCGGGCATCGCCACGGACCACGCCGACCCAGGGCACGCTGCCCAGAACAATGGCAACGACAAAGGCCAGGACCAAGGCAAACTGACCCAGCTCAACCCACATGGCAACACCTCTTCAGAATGGAACCCACCGATGCCCGCAGCGGACGGGCCGCGCCATCATACGCACCCGTACCGGCATGTCCAGCCAACGGCCGAGAATGCCCGAATCAGCCCGGTTGCCCGCCACGGAAACACGATTGTCATCAAACGGGAACATATTTGGAAACAACTGACCTGCCAATCTGTCAGGTTTGTCCTTCAACTCGCGCTACCCTGCGGACGCCCCTTAATAAAGATCAGGAACCTAATGAGCCTTCACCAACGGCAGACCAGCTACACCCGCGACGAGCTGATCGCTTGCGGCCACGGACAGCTTTTCGGCGAGGGCAATGCCCGCCTGCCACTGCCCGACATGCTGATGATGGACCGCATCAGTCTGCTTTCCCGCGAGGGCGGCTTGTTTGACAAGGGTGAAGTCAAAGCCGAGTTCGACATCAACCCGGATCTCTGGTTCTTCAAATGCCACTTTGAAAACGATCCGGTGATGCC
This sequence comes from uncultured Paraperlucidibaca sp., assembly GCA_964511255.1. Classification (GTDB taxonomy): domain Bacteria; phylum Pseudomonadota; class Gammaproteobacteria; order Pseudomonadales; family Moraxellaceae; genus Perlucidibaca. The sequence goes on along the minus strand of CAZEEQ010000001.1, from coordinate 37,224 downwards.
TGGCTGCCTGGGTGTTGACGCCCTCTGGCAGCTTCTCGGCTTCTATCTCGGCTGGCGCGGCAATCCGGGGCGCGGTCGTGCGCTGGGCTCCGGCGAGATCAAGTTTTTCGGCCAGATCCTCCCCAGCCATCAGAAAGTACGCTACGAACTACAGATCAAGCGGGTGATCGAGCGCAAACTGGTCATGGGCATTGCCGATGGTCGCGTTCTCGTCGATGACCGCGAGATCTATACTGCCCAGGATCTTCGGGTCGGCCTGTTCACCAGCACCGACAGCTTCTGACCCTGTTTCTGAGACCGTTTTCGAGGAGAGTTAGCATGCGTCGCGTTGTCATTACCGGTTTCGGCATTGTTTCCTGTCTCGGCCACGATGCCGATACCGTCAAGGACAGCCTGTTCAACGGCCGCTCGGGCATTGTCGCCAATCCCAAGTACGCCGAGATGGGTTTTCGCAGCCAGGTCAGCGGCAGCATCAGCGGTCTTGACCTCGATGCCCTGATCGACCGCAAGCCGCGCCGCTTCATGGGAGATGCCGCCGCGTTCGCCTATGTCGCCATGCAGCGCGCCATCGAAATGTCCGGTCTCACCCCGGCGCAGGTGGTCAACCCGCGCACCGGCCTCATCGCCGGCTCCGGCGGCGCCTCCAGCGCCAATCAGGTCGAAGCCTGCGATCTCGCCCGCGAGAAAGGCATCAAGCGCGTCGGCCCGTACATGGTCCCGCGCACCATGGCCAGCACGGTCTCGGCCTGCCTCGCCACCGCCTTCCAGATCAAGGGCGTGAACTACTCCATTGCCTCAGCCTGCGCCACCAGCGCGCACTGCATCGGCAATGCCGCCGAACTGATCCAGCTCGGCAAGCAGGACATCGTCTTCGCCGGCGGCGGGGAAGAGGAAGGCTGGCAGGAGTCATGCATGTTCGATGCCATGGGCGCCATGTCATCCAAGCGCAATGCCACGCCGGCCCTCGCCTCGCGCGCCTATGACGCCGATCGTGACGGCTTCGTGATTGCGGGCGGCGGCGGCATCGTGGTGGTCGAAGCCTATGAGCACGCCGTCGCCCGTGGCGCCAACATCATCGCCGAGATCATCGGCTACGGCGCCACCTCGGACGGCTACGACATGGTCGCGCCCAGCGGTGAAGGTGCCCAGCGCTGCATGCAGATGGCGCTGACCACCGTCGACACGCCCATCGACTACCTCAACACCCACGGCACCTCGACGCCGGTCGGCGACACCGCCGAGCTCAAGGCCATCCGTGCCGTGTTCGGTGACAAGGCGCCGCCGATCAGCTCGACCAAATCGCTCTCCGGCCACGCCCTGGGTGCCGCCGGTGTGCATGAGGCCATCTACTGCCTGCTCATGCTGCAGCATGACTTCATTGCCGCCTCAGCCAACATCGACACCCTCGATCCGGATGCCGAAGGCCTGCCCATCGTGCGCCAGCGCATCGACAATCCGGGCCTGAAGACCGTGATGTCCAACAGTTTCGGCTTTGGCGGCACCAACGCCACGCTGGTGCTGCGCAAGGTCTGAAACTGACGAAGTCCTGTCCCGGACATCCGGCGCAGGACTTCTGACAGCGCATATTGTCAGACAAAAATTGACGCTGGTCAGAAATTCTTACAACGCACGTTGTCACAAGTTGACCATCACCCGCTGTTGACGTAGGTTATGACTCGCCAACACAGTGCGAGATGACTTTACACATGACCACTCAGCATCAAGACGTCCTCATCATCGGCGCCGGCCTTTCCGGCATCGGCGCCGCCTGCCACCTCAAGCGCAAGTGCCCGGACAAGAGCATTGCCATTCTTGAGCGTCGCCATGCCATGGGCGGGACCTGGGATCTGTTCCGCTATCCCGGCATCCGCTCCGACTCCGACATGTACACCTTCGGTTTCAATTTCAAGCCCTGGCTGTCACCGCGCGTGCTCGCCGACGGCGCCTCGATCAAGAAGTATGTGGCCGATGCCGCCAAGGAATTCGGTGTCGACAAGGCCATCCGCTTCGGCCGCAAGGTCATCCAGGCGGACTGGTCGTCGCAGGACAACCTCTGGACAGTGACCGCCACGGACGAACAGGGTGGCCATGCCGAGACCTACACCGCCCGCTTCCTCCTGGGCTGTTCCGGCTACTACAACTACGACAAGGGTTTCCGACCTGACTTCCCGGGTGAACAGGACTTCAAGGGTCAGATCATCCATCCGCAGTTCTGGCCGGAAAACCTCGACTATGCCGGCAAGAAGGTCGTCATCATCGGTTCCGGCGCCACCGCCATCACGCTGGTGCCGAACATGACCGACAAGGCCGCGCATGTGACCATGCTGCAGCGCTCGCCGACCTACATCCTGTCGGTGCCGGCCGTCGATCCGCTCAGCCGCATCCTGCAGGCCACCCTGCCCGCCTCGGTCGCCTACAAGATGAACCGTGGCCGCAACATCGGCATCCAGCGCATTCTGTTCCAGACCGCGCGCAGCAAGCCGGATGTCGTGCGCCGCTTCATCCTGGCCATGGCCAAGCGCCAGCTCAAGGGCAGCAACGTCGACATCAGCCACTTCAGCCCGAGCTACGCGCCCTGGGACCAGCGTCTGTGCGTGGTGCCCAACGGAGACCTGTTCAAGGTGCTGCGCCAGGGCAAGGCCTCGATCGAGACTGACCACATCGAACGCTTCACCGAAAACGGCATTCTGCTCAAGTCAGGCAAGACGCTGGAGGCCGACATCATCGTCACCGCCACCGGTCTGAATATCCAGATCATGGGCGGCATGGCCGTGACCGTTGACGGCAAAACCGTGACCGCCGGCGAGAAGATGACCTACAAGGGTGTGCTGCTGGAAGACATCCCCAACGCGGCCATGGTGTTCGGTTATACCAATGCCTCGTGGACGCTGAAGGCCGACATCGCTTCCGAGTACTTCTGCCGCCTCATCCGGCACATGGACAAGAAGGGCTACAAGACCTTCAAGGTCCGTGGCGACAGCAGCCAGCACACCGCAGACACCGTGTTCGGCGGCCTGTCGTCGGGCTATGTCAGCCGCGCCGCCAGCGAACTGCCGCGCCAGGGCAAGGACGCGCCCTGGAAGGTGACCCAGGACTACATGTCGGACATTCCGGTGCTGCGTTACAGCAGCCTGGAAGATGACATCCTGGAGTTCGACGGCAAGGTCGGCAAGAAGCCATCGCGTATGGAAAAGCATGCCCTGGGCGCTGCCACCAAGATCGCGGATCTGGTGACCTCGCCGCTCAAGGGCGCGCTCGGCCGCGCCTGAGCCGACCCGTCGCCCGCTATCGGGCGGCGGCACAGTGCCATGAAAAAGCCCGGCGATCGCCGGGCTTTTTCATGGGCGCAGACCGGGCCGGTCACCCGGCCCCGCTGCAACGGAGCAGACTCAGCCGTGCCGGATCAGATCCGCCGCCTTTTCCGCGATCATGATGGCCGGGGCATTGGTGTTACCGCCGATGATGGTCGGCATGATCGAGGCATCAACCACGCGCAGGCCCTCAATGCCATGCACACGCAGCGACGGATCGACCACGGCCATGTCATCGATGCCCATCTTGCAGGTGCCCACCGGGTGGTACACGGTGTCCGTGCGCTGACGCAGAATGGCGCGGATGTCGTCGTCGGTCTTCACGTTCGCGGTGAACGGGTCCTCGGTGATGAACTTCGCCAGCGCCGGAGCCTTCATCAGCTTCTCGGTCATCTTGTAGCCGGCGACCAACTCCTCGACATCCGCCGGGTCCGACAGGAACTGCGGATCGATCACCGGCGGGCTGTCCGGATTGCTGTCACGCAGCGTCACCGTACCCGTGCTGCGCGGACGCAGCAGGCAAACGTGACAGGACAGGCCATGGCCGGGATGCAGCGTGCGCGCATGGTCATCCACGAGGGCGATGACAAAGTGCAGCTGGATGTTCGGCGCCGGCAGCTCCGGGCTGGTTTTCAGGAAAGCCCCGCCCTCGGCGAAGTTGGAGCTGATCAGGCCACGACGTTCACGGCGGTAGCGCGCGATCTGCTTCAACAGGTGCAGACCGCCCTTGAGCGAGATGCCGAGCAGGTTGCTGTCGTCGGACTTGTAGCCGAAGATGAAATCCGGATGATCCTTGAGGTTCTTGCCCACACCCGGGAGGTGATGCACCACGGGGATGCCATGCTGCTTGAGCTCAGCGGCATCGCCAATGCCGGACAGCATGAGGAGCTGCGGCGACTGGAACGCACCGGCCGACAGGATCACTTCCTTGCGCGCCATCACCGTCAGCACGCGCCCGCCCTGCTTGTATTCAACGCCCACCGCACGCTTGCCCTCGAACAGGACACGCTGCGTCTGCGCGCCAGTCTCGACCTGCAGATTGCTGCGCGTTTCCAGATGCGGTTTCACATAGCCACGATACGACGACCAGCGTTCGCCATTCTCCTGGGTGACCTGATACAGGCCCACGCCTTCCTGGTCCGCGCCATTGAAATCGCTATTGATCGGATACCCGACCTGACGGCCGGCTTCGAGGTAGTGCGCCTGGAACGGGTTGTCGGTCTGCAGGTCGCTGACCACCAGCGGCCCGCCCTGACCATGCAGCTCGTTCCTGATCCGGCGGTTGTCTTCGGAGCGCTTGAAGTACGGCAGCACGTCATCAAAGGACCAGCCGGTATTGCCCAGCGCCGCCCAGTCGTCATAGTCATTGCGGTGCCCGCGGATATAGGCCATGGCATTGATGGATGACGAACCGCCCAGCACCTTGCCGCGGGGCTGATAGCCCGTGCGGCCGTTCAGACCGGGTTGCGGCACGGTCTCGAAGGCCCAGTTGTTGAACTTCTTGGGCACCATCAGCACGACCGCCGCCGGCGTGTTCACCAGCCAGTTGTCGCCCTTGCCACCCGCTTCCAGCAACAACACCTGAGCCTGGGCATCTTCACTGAGACGACCGGCCAGGGCACAGCCGCTGGAGCCGCCACCCACAATCACGTAATCCACGGTTCTTTGCACAACGGACTCCCGGCTGTTCTTGTTCTGAGGTCGAAAAGGAATGGTGCCGATCTTAGCGCAGCTGAAGGGGGGTCGCCACGGATTAAACCGACAAATGTCTGTTTAATCCGCTGAACGGCAAACCTCTGCTTTTTCGCAGCGCTTGCACAGAAGCTGATGACCGAGCATAGCCCGACAGCCTTACTCGGGCAGCACCGGCCCCGCAGTAGCTTGCGTCACGCGGTAAGCGTCAGCCAGTTCGTCCGCTGCAACGACAGTACCCCGGGACTTCGGACCATAGTTGATGTTGACCCTGATGCCATCCTCTTGCATGGCGGGAAGCCAGGACTCGACATACTCCTGCAGCGCAATCGCCGTGGGCTTGTAGTTTTTCCACTCACCGAGCGCGCACGCCTTCGCAGCCTTCTCTTCCGGCCAGAGCAGCATGGCGTCGAACTCGCCGTGGTTGAACTCGCAGATGGCCCAGTCTTCATCCGCGCCCTGCAAGGCCCAGACGGTGCCGAGCGCGAGGGTTTTTGCCACGAAAATGTCGCGGGATACGCTCATGGTATGTCTCTGGGTAGGAGAGTGTGATCAGGCAGTTTAATGCACAAAGGTTTTGTCGTTGCGTTCAGACGCGCCTATCCACCGATCGCACGGGAAGCCATGCTGCCGCCAAGTATAGTGCAGCGACGGTTCATCCCCGCAGGCGCGGGGAACGGACAGAGTTGGAATCGAGCGCAGCCGTCGAGGTCGGTTCATCCCCGCAGGAGCGGGGAACGGCTTGATCGCGCCAAGGCCATCTATCGCGCCGACGGTTCATCCCCGCAGGCGCGGGGAACGGCCGGCTCACGTGAGCAGGAGGGCCTTGGCTGGCGGTTCATCCCCGCAGGCGCGGGGAACGGACCGCGCCAGAAAGCACATAGTTCATGCCGTTCGGTTCATCCCCGCAGGCGCGGGGAACGGCTCGGCATCAACGCGCGCGGCCTCCGAGCCAGCGGTTCATCCCCGCAGGCGCGGGGAACGGGCCCCGAAGCCGGGCCATCCGACGACCCCCACCGGTTCATCCCCGCAGGCGCGGGGAACGGCCAGGGCGCGTCCTTGCCCTGGCGCGGCAGTTCGGTTCATCCCCGCAGGCGCGGGGAACGGTTTTCATTGCGTTCCGCTGCTTTCATCATTTCCGGTTCATCCCCGCAGGCGCGGGGAACGGCCTCATTCAGTGTTTGATTTTAATATGTGTCACGGTTCATCCCCGCAGGCGCGGGGAACGGACTCTTGCGTCCGCCTCATCAAACCGTATGGTCGGTTCATCCCCGCAGGCGCGGGGAACGGGCTGGGGTGCATCTGAACGCGGAGCACGGAGAGCGGTTCATCCCCGCAGGCGCGGGGAACGGATGGTGGACATCCTCAATGCTTCGCTCATCAACGGTTCATCCCCGCAGGCGCGGGGAACGGTTCTCGGCAGAAGAGATTGCCCAGATGAAGGGCGGTTCATCCCCGCAGGCGCGGGGAACGGGCCAAATCCGTCACTGCCAAATCCGTAGCGGACGGTTCATCCCCGCAGGCGCGGGGAACGGGCTAGCCAATTGGTCGAGAAACGGAACCAACTCGGTTCATCCCCGCAGGCGCGGGGAACGGAGCCGAAGATCATCAATGGCTCTACGGAGCTACGGTTCATCCCCGCAGGCGCGGGGAACGGGCGCTGGGAGCGTGCCCTGGGCTTGCCTGATCCGGTTCATCCCCGCAGGCGCGGGGAACGGTGAAGGTGGATATGGCAGGGTTACGGAATATGCGGTTCATCCCCGCAGGCGCGGGGAACGGGGATTCTCATTGCCACATTAATCATTTACAAACGGTTCATCCCCGCAGGCGCGGGGAACGGCGATCCATATCACGGCGGATAGCGAAAAATGGCGGTTCATCCCCGCAGGCGCGGGGAACGGCTGAGCAGGCCACTGATTACCTGAACTACATTCGGTTCATCCCCGCAGGCGCGGGGAACGGTCTGGAAGGGTCGGCAGGGCGCCATGGGCCAGCGGTTCATCCCCGCAGGCGCGGGGAACGGATACTGAAGGCTTTCTGGACAGCAAACATGCCCGGTTCATCCCCGCAGGCGCGGGGAACGGGCGGCACGTCCCTGGGCACTGCTGGTCTCGATCGGTTCATCCCCGCAGGCGCGGGGAACGGTGGCGGTGGCATAGCGGAATAGCGTCCTCGTGCGGTTCATCCCCGCAGGCGCGGGGAACGGCGGCAGGCCGGTGAGCAGGGTTTGCAGGTGGACGGTTCATCCCCGCAGGCGCGGGGAACGGGACTGCGCCAGCGCATACGAATTACCAGCTGCCGGTTCATCCCCGCAGGCGCGGGGAACGGGTACCGCTACCAGGTCGAGCTGCTCTTCACGAACGGTTCATCCCCGCAGGCGCGGGGAACGGTACGTGCAGTACCCGGAGCGCCAGCTTCTGGGCGGTTCATCCCCGCAGGCGCGGGGAACGGTTCTCGTACTGGTCGATGGCGATGACCTTCGGCGGTTCATCCCCGCAGGCGCGGGGAACGGGTCGTAATCCAGCCTCAAGGCGCATGGCAGTCCGGTTCATCCCCGCAGGCGCGGGGAACGGGCACGAATGGCAATACCGGCACTGGTAATTTCACGGTTCATCCCCGCAGGCGCGGGGAACGGTTTCGCCGCTTAGATTCCGTATTTGACCCAGGCGGTTCATCCCCGCAGGCGCGGGGAACGGTCGCGACGGCCAGCAGCTGCACACTGAACTGCTGGTTCATCCCCGCAGGCGCGGGGAACGGGTGCCCTTGATTCTATGCACGGCGATCGATGACGGTTCATCCCCGCAGGCGCGGGGAACGGTGTTGTGGAGATCAAGGCGAAGAACCGCACGCGGTTCATCCCCGCAGGCGCGGGGAACGGGCGACATATCAAGGCCCGCCATTCGTTTACGGCGGTTCATCCCCGCAGGCGCGGGGAACGGGCGGCCAGTCGTGTAGCCAGCCGGCGTAATGTCGGTTCATCCCCGCAGGCGCGGGGAACGGTTCTTCAACACGACTATTGTGCTGTTTAACTGCGGTTCATCCCCGCAGGCGCGGGGAACGGAGTTCCCGGCCTTCAAGCTGGTGGACTGCTATCGGTTCATCCCCGCAGGCGCGGGGAACGGGCTTCAACCTGCTGAATCAAAGACAACGTAGCCGGTTCATCCCCGCAGGCGCGGGGAACGGCTGAGCAGGCCACTGATTACCTGAACTACATTCGGTTCATCCCCGCAGGCGCGGGGAACGGACCTGCAAGACCAGTTTGAGCAGTTGACCATCCGGTTCATCCCCGCAGGCGCGGGGAACGGCTCAAGACCGAGCCTGTTGACGACCATCCGTTCGGTTCATCCCCGCAGGCGCGGGGAACGGGGTAGGTTGGTATGACCGGCTTAGGCTGGCTGCGGTTCATCCCCGCAGGCGCGGGGAACGGGATGTAATCGTTTGCTGTCCAGATTGATAGAACGGTTCATCCCCGCAGGCGCGGGGAACGGGCGTTACAAATGGCGAGAGTTACGATACAATACGGTTCATCCCCGCAGGCGCGGGGAACGGGGATGCACCGTTGAGCAGGAGCAGGCTGGCGGCGGTTCATCCCCGCAGGCGCGGGGAACGGTCGGCCACTGGATCTGACAAAACCCCTGCCGTCGGTTCATCCCCGCAGGCGCGGGGAACGGCCGAGAGAGGCCGCAAGGTCGATGAAGTATTGCGGTTCATCCCCGCAGGCGCGGGGAACGGACTTAACACACATGATTGATCTAGAAAGAAAAATCATGTGGCAAAAATTTTACCGGGAAAATTTACTTGTTAAAGAGCGTTTCCTGACCATCTTGAGGCAGAAAAGAAACTAGCCGCAATCCATCAAAATCTACGGGTACACGGCGACTGCTACCCATGGTCTGGAAATCAAATCCGGACTCCGTACTGGTTGCCCAAGCAATAACCACATTACCCTCCTCGCGTAGGGCATCGCATTGCGTCCAAAGCATCTCTCGGACTTTTCTGGATACATTGCCAACATAAACACCAGCCCGAACCTCCAATAACCACACGGCCAAACGCCCACGCAGTCGCGGCGGTACGTTTTCGGTCACTACAACGACCATGGCCATGCTTATTCTGCCCTGTGTCCCACATCACCCAACGACACTGGCTCAGGGATGGCAGGGAAAACCGACTCAGGTGGCGGCTCTGGCGGCTTGATATCGCCGGCAGACAACACCTCCTCAATCAAGGGAATCAGCCTGGACAACAAATCCGTCTGCCGGAATATGTCCCTGCAAGCCAGACGCACCTCACGGTCAGGCAACTTGGGGTTCTTTGCTGCAATCTTGAATGCGAGAGGAACCACTGTTTCAAATTTGACGATGTCAGCTATGTCGTACACGAACGACAGCGGCTTGCCTGTGTGGATAAAGCCAACCGCCGGAGCATATCCAGCCGCCAGCACCGCTGCCTCGGTGATGCCATACAAACAACTGGTCGCCGCCGATAAACAACGGTTGGGAATATCCGCCGCATCCCAGTTATTTCGATCATAGCTGCGGGCTCGCCACTCCACACCATACTGTCTTGCCAGCAGCTTGTAGGTTTCCCGGACGCGCGCTCCCTCTATGCCACGCAACTGCTCCACACTGCGTCGCGCCGGAGCCCGCTCCTTGAAGCGCAGCTCGTACATTTTGCGGACCACCTTGAGCCTGAGCTCATCATCCAGGGCAAGCTTGGCCTGGTAGAGCAGCCGGTCTGAGCGTGCGCCACCCGGCTGACCCGAGGCATAGACCCGCACTCCTGCCTCCCCGACCCAAACCAACAAAGTGCCGGTTGTACTGGCAAGCTTCACCGCTGCATGCGAGATACGCGTCCCAGGCTCCAACATGAGACAAGCGACAGACCCCACGGGGATATGCGTACGAATGCCATTCTGATCAATGACCACGAAGGCACCATCCAGCACGTCAATCTGCCCGTAGGAAATAAAGACCATGGAAATCCGGTCTTTCATTGGCAAAGGCTTGAGCGGCAAGGGTGGTGGCCTGTCACTCATTGGCCAGCCCCGCTACCTGAATCATCAGCGTCTCACTGAGAAAATAACCGTTGTGCCTGATTTCCTGCAGAAGCGGTCGCACAGCTGACACGAGGCTTTGCCGCTTGGCGATCAACAACAAGCCACAAACGCCCACTACAGGTATTTCTAGCTGCTGCGCCGCACGGCGGCCACGCACCTCGTCAAGCAGCACTGTGGCCTCAGCCTCGAGAGCCAATGCAAGAGCGGACGCCTCGCCTGGGTCCAATCGCAAGTCGGCAATGATCGGCATCAAAACCGGGTCATCGCATGTAATCAGAAGTTGGCTTGCAAACGCGGCCTCTATGCATTGCGCACCCACACGCTCGGGTCTGAACAAGACCTCGTCCAATACGGTGCGAGTGACCAGAGCACGTCCATAAATGGCAGTAGGCAGATGCAACAGATCCACCCCCGCCAACGCAATCAGTGGCCCACTATCCGCGATAATGCAACTCATCAAACTGCTCCAGTTCCTTCTGGATGTCATCTACCCCGTAGCGAATCACGGAGACTTGGCGTGCCGCGCAGGCTTTGAAGAACTCGGCCAGGGTCAAGCCAGCCAGCTTGGCCGCCTGACCTTGGGTGAGCACGGCCTCATCGAACAGTTTCACCGCAAGAGATAGCTGCACACCCTGTTCCAGCAACTTCTCATCGAAAGGCAGTGCCACGAACACAGGCCTGCCATGCTTGGTCACCAGCGCCAGATGCCCCGCTTCAGCCCCCTGGATCAGCTCTCCAGTACGGGCACGCAAATCTCGAACCGTATAGGTTTCCATGAGAAATCCTCTTTTGTGCCATCAAATGATGGCACAAATCTGCGATCTGAGCGAAATATAACCACAAGCAAAAGACATCAAGCGCGCCCCAGACTCAGCAGGCCACAACCAAAAGCCTTTCCGGGGCCTATGCCCGCACGCAAAGCCTGTGTCAGCAAGACAGGATCGCGCACCTGCATACGTCCTTCAAAGCAAGCCTTCAGCAGGCTTATCCGATTATCAGCTTTACGACTACTCAACAACTCGCTGCCCGTCACCAGCGCCGCCTCCACGGAGAACCCCCAGCGCTCACCCTGGCGGGTCAGCCAGGCCAGCTGAGCATCCTCCGATGCCAAACCTTGGCGTTTGCCATCACGCGTTACCGTAGGGTTGGCGAACAAGCGGAAACGGAAACGTGCATCGGGCAGCAGCCATTCTTCAGGTCGCAACTCCCGGGTCTCCACTATACCCTTGAGGTAGTTCGGCAAGGCATCAAACACTGACCAGTCGCCGGCCTCATGCGACTGCACAAGCACTACCGGGTCGCTCCAAGCCGCGACCGGCTCAGCGCGCCAGAGGATGCGCGGTGGCGTCTGGTCGGCATCACGGACAAAGGCGCGAACCAGGGTACGGTGCATCTCGTAGGGGGCGGCCAAGTCGCGCCGAGCCTGGGCACTGCGTGGGTCAAGCCGCAGTCTGGTCAGATGCATGCGAGGCCCCCATGAAAAACAGTTCAGACTTGACGAAACGCGGACCGAAACGTCGCTCAGCGAACGGTGCAACCGGCTGATCCAGGCGCACACTTCCTTCGCTGGGGTGTTCGAGAAGTAGGCGCGTGGGTGTTTGCGGCCTGTCTCCCACCAACAGGCAAGGCCAATTCACCAACGCCTCCTCCAGCGATTGCTCAAGCAATGCGTCTGGCAGATACACAGGCAGGGACGGCACAAAACTCTTGCGCCCTAGTGCCAGTGGCCAGACCGGCCGTAACAATGCGTCATGAATGTCCGCCAGCAACGCCCTATCACCCTCCAGGCCAGTCAGGAAGACCGCATCAGCCAGGTAGTAACGTGGGCTCACCACCGTGCGCTCGAGATCAGGCTTTCCGCTGGAAGCGATCACCACACCAGTGGCGGTCTGGTAATCGCGCATGGGCACCCCCTCACGCTCGACCCGCACGCCCATGAGCAAAGCCGCCAAATCAGTCACCGACTCGCGACGATCGCGGCCGAGGGCGGCGCAGACCAAGCCGAGCACCCCTGACTTGGAGGGTTCGAGCTGGGTGTCACGCTCGTCAAAACGACTGGTAGTGCCCCAAGACTGCATCGGCCCCTGCAAGCGCAGTAGCAAGGTTGCCATGCTCAGGCCTCCAGGGCATTGGCGGCCAAGGCGCGTGCCCGCTGCGCCAAGGTGGCCAGATTGGCCACGACCTCACCCTTGTCCGCCGGCCAGCATCCGGTGAGATCCAGGCCGAGCCACTGGTCGTCTGCCGCACCGTATACCGCCGCCAGCTTGCCCTCGTAGGCGGCCAGACGCGCCACAGACTGCTCAGTCAATGCCTGGTCAGCACGCGGCGTGACCGGCTTCTCAAAGGCGTTGGCCAGGCTCAGGGGCGTGACATGACGCAGGCACAAGCCAGCGAACTCGGGTGGATTGTGTGCGGCGAAGCTGTTCTGCTTGCCGCTGGGAATCGCCAGCGCCAGCGCGCGGGTAAAGGCCTCGACAGCCGACAACGCCAGCTCCAGATCACCCTGCAGATTAGCCAGCAGCTTGCGCAGATCCAGCACGGCATAACGGTAGAGGGTGGCGGAATTGAACTCCACCTGACCGATCATGCCGGCCCCGGTTTCGTTCTCATCACCCTTATCGTCCACTGCCGTAAAATAGTCGAACTCACGCTCAACCCGATGGGTGCTGATGGCATGGGCGACTTGGCAGGCGGCATCCTGGTTGACCGACGGCAGGTCGGCCAGCATGCGCCCGAACAGGGCAACATCAACAGCCTTGCCACCGTCGAGCAAGGCCTTGGCCTTCTTGACAATATCCACCGGCAGGCTGGCCTTGGCCTCCTTCTTGCTTTTCTTGTCTCCACCAACCAACAGCTCATCCCAGTGCTGCTCAATCAGGGCTGCAAAGGCGGCCACCTCGCCCTCGCCGAGAAACAGCAGATACTCGGTCTTGCCGTCATCCTTGAGTTTGAGACCAGCAGCGGCCAGCGCCATTTCGATTTTAGCGCCGGCCTCTTCGGCATCACGCCCAACCAACCGCTCAAGCAACAAGGCCTTAAGCCGCTTGGTGCGAATGCCCCGGTTGATCTGTGGCAACAGTTCGTGCTCGCTAGCTGCCAAACGCACAGCACGCTTGAAACACTGACTGCTCACCCGCGCACGACGCTGGCCGCCAAAAATGGCATCTTTGGGCGCACCAGTGTCGTCACGATTGAGGTTGGACGGGGCGAAATTCTGGATCAGGTGGTACTCAAGAAATAGGCTCATGGACTCGGTCTTCCTTTACTCGGCATGGGTGGGTTCGGTGGCGGCCTGGGCCGCCCGGTAGAAGTCGCGCGCCCAGCGCTGACGCAGGCGACTCGGATCAGTATTGGGGTTCAGCCACAGGGAAAGGTCGTCGAGCAGGAGCACGTAGTCACAACCAATGTCGTCGGCGGCGAGTAAGCTGATAGCCTGACGCAGATACTCAACTATGTTCTCGGCATCGGCACCTAGCAGAGCCACAAAACGCCCTTCGATGCTCGCGCTCTCGCGGCGGCGCAGCAACTCGCCGAGAGCAGATGCGAAACTCTGCGACTGCTGCTGCGGATGACGGGCAAACAGGCCAGCCACAGCGTACAACGCCAGACGACGAGCATCGCGCTCGTGCACGACAGAGCCAGCAAAGCGCTCCACATAAGGAAAAGCCCTCGGGTAACTGCCCGGCACGAAAGCCAAACTGTGTCGCAGCGTCGCCAAAGCACCGCGATCCAGCCCTTGAAGATGAGTAATGAAAATTTCAGCATGGGTAGTCAAGTCAGGCCTCCTTGGCGGCAGATTCAGGCAGGGGCAGCAGCCTGTTCAACAGGCCATGGAAACGTGGCCAGTAACGAGCATCAGCCCTAAGCGCACGGACAGAGCCTCCAAGCCCGGCCAGCACCTGCTCCCAGGCCAATCGGGCAGATCGGCGCAGCGTCTCGCGCCAAAGCACTTCAGCTTGTTCAGGCTGCCCGGCAGCAATCAGTTGGAGCAATTGAGGCAGTGCTCGCTCAGCTTCGGCGAAATATCTGGCAGTCAGCGGTCCAGCCTCAAGCAAGCCACGCGCGCGGCTGCGAGTATCCTTGCTGGCAGGGTCTGGCAGGGTTTCAGCGAGCATACTGATCGCTAGGCGCCTCAGTTCGCCGAATAACTCATCCGCCGAGGCTACACACTCACGCAGATGTAGCGCCTTTTCCGACTCCAGTAGCAGCGCAGATGGTAGGAAAATCTGCTCCATGCGCCAGCGCAGTAACTTGGCCTGATCGCTGGCAAGGCCTGCGGCCAGCAGTGGTTGGTATACCGGCTCAAAGGGCGCAAGTTGCTGGTGCAAGGCAATAGCCTGATTCAGTACTGCTGCCGACTGGCTTTCGCCGCTGAGATTAGGCACCAAGGCTGGCAAATCACGCCACAGCGCACGCCCCTCATTGAAAGTTAGGCGCACCAAACCATTGCTACCCGCACGAAAACTGGCCATTGGGTCTGGGGCGTTCGGATCATCACCCAGAGCCAGCCCGGCAGCAAAATGTAGCCAGCGAATACTGCCATCAGCACCTCGCAGCAGCAGTACCGCGCGACTCAATCGGGTGTAACGATCATTCGGGCCGCTGGCCAGCACCGGCTCGCCACGCAATGCAGCGATACTTGGTGGCTCGCACTCCCAACTAGACAGATCGGGCTCGGCATCCGCATGCGGCGTCGGGTGCAACGCAAGACACAACGTCCGAGCTAATGTCTCGCCAACGGGCAAAATCGCTGCCGTGTTGACCAACGCACCCGCCTTGTCCGCGTCACGCAGGGTCTTGACCAAGCCACCAGGCGTGAACTGAAGAAAACCAAGCAGCGTGGCGATGGCACTTGCCGGGCGGATAGCCACGGGTTCCAGGTCATAGGCGTGATCGAACACCACGGGTGTATTGCCATTGGCACTGGCCAGGGCGATCTGTGTCCAAGGCTTGCGCTTGTCACGGGTCTCGTCAGCCAAAGCCAGCGCCGCCACCTGCATGAAGGGGTAGTCCGGATGGAACAGCCAGAAGCGCTCCCGCCATTTTTCCAGATAGTCACGAATTTCGGCTATCGGCAATCCCTCGCGATACCAGCGCACACGATCCTTTTCCCGCCAGTTGCCAAAGGCGCCGACCAGCGCACGATGGGTGATCGCCAGCAGTAGCCGATACTGCGCCACCAGACTAGGCGGTGCGGTTTCTGCCAGGGCGACGATCTCGCCACTACGCGCGAACACATCCAACAGACCCAGCTCCATCACCTGCCCATTGGCCAAACGCACCGGCAGCCAGGGTTCATCCAGCAGACAGAAGTCCTTGCTCATGTACTGTCCTCGTTCGATCCCTCGGCGGGCTCGTACACCAGCCCAAGTACGCTATCCAGCTGTAGCCGCAGGCCATCTTCCGTATATCGCCCCTGTCGCAGTGGCAGCGGGTAGCAGTTTCGCAGCAGCGGATGTTCGAAGGCGACAGGGACTTTATCGCACTTGAGTCGCTTAACCAGCGCAGTGCGCGATACCTTAAGCTGACGATTATAAAGCTGCCGCGCCATCGCATCAGGCAGCGACCGATCAAGTGCGAATGGCGGCTCGCCCAGACGTACGGCCCAACCGCCATCGACCACTTCCAGCGGGATCAGGGTGATGGACTCACGACCCAAGCGAGTCTTGTTCTCAAGGCCAAGGCCCTCGCCCTCCTCGCTGCCACGCGGTTTACCGTTGTAGGCGACCTGTGGCTCCTCGGCGGGATCAATAGCGATGTTAAAGGACTCACGCCGCTCTTTCTGTACTCGCGCCAGATATTCACCGTAAGACTCGATTTCGATCAGTTGGCGGGCCGACTCCTCCAGATCAGCCGGCAACGGCTCATCGCCGTACACTGCCTGTACCAAGCGATCGATATCAACCGGCAGCTCCAACACCGCTTCATGCCGCAACAGGGCCCAGGTGCGCAGCAGGATATAAGCATCGTAGACATAGCCCCATGCGGTTTCCTTGAGCTCGGGAAGGTCATCGCGCTGCAGGCCAGCCACCCACAGACAGGCTTGAGCATGCCGTGCAGGACGTTCGCGAAAATGCCGGTGCAGGCGCCCGGCGCGTTGCAACAGCAAGTCCACTGGTGCGAGATCGCTGAGCATGAAGTCGAAATCGATATCTAGGGATTGCTCAGCCACTTGAGTGGCGATCAGCAGCGCCCGCTGCGGACGCTCGCCCTGCGTACCAAAGGCAGAGTGCACCTGACGTTCACGCTCGGCACGCTGGTCGGCGGGAAAACGGGCGTGGAACAGCAGCAGCGACACCTCATCACCAAGGTGCTGGCGCAGGCCGGTATAGAGCTTCTGGGCTCGTTCAACCGTGTTGACAATCAATGCACCACAACCGCCGCCGTCAAGTAGTGCGATGGCGGTATCAGTCAGCGCTTCAAGACTTTCGCCTAACCCAAACAGGTGAATCGGCGCCAAGGGGCGAGCATCGAAGTGTTCACCCCGCAGGCCACCGTCGTCGGCCAGCAACAAACGTGGATAGGCCAGATCTGGCAGCTGCTCTGCCGTCACGCCCCAGGCGCGCAGCAATTCGGCACGCCGCGCCAATGGCAGGGTCGCGCTCATCAGTACCACCGAGCAGTCCAGCGCTCGCAGCCAACGTAGCAGGGCGGCAATAAGCCCGGATGTGTATGTGTCATAGGCATGTACTTCATCCAGCACCACCATCCGGTTGCCCAACCCCCACAAGCGCACGAAGTGATGCTTGACGTTGAGCGCGGCGAACAGCGCCTGATCAATGGTGCCAACACCATAGGCTGACAGCAGTGGGCGCTTGCGCTGGGAAAACCAGACCGAAGCGAAGAGGCTCTCGTCCTTGTCATCATCAATCCCGCTCAGATGAATGGCGCGCAGATGGCGCGCATCCTCATTCATCGCGGCACCACCATGGACCAACTGCACATCCAACGGCCCCTCAGCGAACTGCTCAAGGAACGTCTGCGTACGCTTGAACATGGCGTTGCCGGTAGCCTGCGTCGGGAGAGCCACATACAAGCCACGATGGCCGTTGGCGGCCTGCAAGCGCAAGTGAGCAAGGAACGCGAGCTCGGTTTTCCCCTCCCCCATTGGAGCCTCTACCAACATCAGTGTCGGGCCCTGCGCACTCATTAGCAGACTGTCGCCGACCTTTTGCAGAGGGCGTGCCACAAGCTCCTTACGGCCAACAATACGGGCCAATATCGCGTCCGTATCAGCTAACTCTGCCAGCAACGGACGGTATTCTCGCCAACCAATCTGGGACAATGCAGTGCGTGCCAGATAAAGGGCATCCTGATAATAGAGCGACAGATCGTCGAAGCCACGTTGACCAAGCGCAAACCACTCGGGGTTGGAGGCAATCCAGTCGGCCGCGCTGGTCAGCCCGGCTAGCCAGTTCACTGCTGGTAGCGCCAACTCGTCGAATACTGGAACCCCTTCTGGTGCAAGCAGCTGCCAGTAGTACTGAAGAAGCTCGTCACGAGCTCGCACCCATTCAGCAGGCTCATTGAGTGGCTTGCCCTGGTTTATTTCTTCTGGCAAAAAATGATAGCCATGATGCGAGCTGACCGCCTGAACTGCATGACGCAGCCAACCGGCATCGGCAACCGCAAGTTCATGCAAGGACTTTCCCAACAGAGCAGCGGTTGCAAGGTCATGGCGATCCTGACCACAGGCACTCCTTGGAAACGCCAACCCCTGAGCCTGATCAGCACGCATGCCTTCAGGCCATTTCGTCTGGAAACCCGGAGTAGCCTTGCCAAAATCATGAAGTCCGGCGATCGCAGCAACCCAACGCACGACCCCAGCCTTATCGATACCCAGGGCTTTTGCCGCCCAATGTCTGGTCGAAGCTGGCTCAATGGTCAGCAGAGTCTCGACAACTGCAGAGACATCCAGTAAGTGCGCTAGCAGGCCATGGCCGCTTAGCTCGCCGCTCTTGGCCCAGAGCACCTGCGCTGCTCCAGATAAGTCAGAAAATCGCATGTTTCATCCTTGAAAACACAGCCTTATCAACGACGAGAATCACATACCTACAACACCTCGGCAAGGACCGGCGGTCAGTTGCATCGCATCCCGCCCGGAAGCTTGATGAACTCGCTCCCTTCGTCCAAATCATGAAAGAGCCCCACCACCTCCTCCCCGGCCCAGACACACACCAGCCGCTCTCTTTCCCATGGCGGGATGCCCATCTCCTGGCACCAGTGCTTCACCGACACCGAGTGCCCGCGCCCCGGCGGTCGCCAGCGCTCACCGCCGGCACGCGGAGCCAATCGCCACGGTAACGCCAGCAGCGGGTCATCCGCCGTCAGCCCTGGCACCAGCGCTTGCGCCCGCCATTCCCGCCCGGCCCATAGCAGCGGCACCCGGGGGTCCGTCCACACCACGCCCCCGGCAGGCAGCGGCCGCAAGCCGGCCTCCGCGATCAGGTACAGCGCCTCGCGATACCGCCGCAGCGACCAGCCGGCCCAGGTCAGCTGCGGCGTGGCATCCGGGCGCGAGCGCAGCAGTTCGCGGCGCACACGCGGCCAGTAGCGCAGCGGCAAGGACGGCGCGCCACGACGGGCCAGCCAGCGCGCGATCACGGATTGCAGGGCGGTGTCATCGAGCGCGGCCAGCAGCGGCAGAGACAAGGCATCGCCGCCTGGCAACGCCGCCCGCGTCAGCCAGTCATCCGCCAGGGTATCCAACGCCTGTGCCTGCCCGGCCAGTTGCGCGGCGCTACGCGCTAACTGCGCCGCAGCCTCCGGCCAGCGCTGCTGCAACAGGGGCAGCAGCTCATGGCGCAGCAGCGTGCGGTCAAAGCGGGCATCGCGGTTGGCGGGGTCGACCACGGGGGTCAGCGCGTCAGCGGGCACGGAGGGATCATGGCTGCGCACACAGGCCACGGCGCGCGGCAGCCAGCGCACCAGTGCACTGCGCGGCAGCGACAGCCAGGGCCGCCAGCGTGCGACCTCGCGGCCATCCGGCCGGCGCCAGACGCTGACCGGACGCATGGCGGCCAGACCCTGCAGGCCGGCGCCGCGCATCAGGCGCAGCAACAGGGTCTCGGCCTGGTCATCCTGATGATGCGCCAGCAGCAGGGCTTCATCGGCCGCGAGCGCGGCAGTCAACGCCTGATAGCGGGCGGTGCGCGCCGCGCCTTCGACACTGGCCAGCGCCGGCACCACCACCCGCAGCACGGCACATGGCACGCCTGCCGCCGCGGCCTGCGCCAGCGCCTGCTCCGCCCACGCATCGGCAGCGGCATGCAGGCCGTGATGCACATGCAGGGCGCGCAGGCGCAAGCCCGAAGCCGGTGCGGTCTGCGCAGCGGCCAGCAGGAGGGTCAGGGAGTCAGGGCCGCCGCTGAGCGCGACGACGAGGCCGGTGACCGCCGGCGCATCCTGCCGGCGCGCCTGCAGGAAATTCTGCAGGGCACCCAGGGGATGCTGGCGGTCGCGGACGCTCAAGAGGTCTGTTGGGTGTTGCCGTAGCTCATCAGGCGCTCGTAGCGACGGTTGAGCAGGGTGTCATGGTCCAGCGTGCGCAGCTTCTTGAGCTGACGCAGCAGGGCCTTGCGCAGCGCGTCGGCCATGGCATCCATGTCACGGTGGGCGCCGCCCAGCGGCTCTTCCACCAGTTCGTCGACGAAGCCCAGCGAGCGCAGACGGGTCGCGGTCAGGTTCATGGCCTCGGCGGCTTCCGGTGCCTTGGCGGCGGTTTTCCACAGAATGGAAGCGCAGCCTTCCGGCGAAATCACCGAATAGGTGCTGTACTGCAGCATGAGCAGGCTGTCGCAGACGCCGATGGCAAGCGCACCGCCGGAACCGCCCTCGCCGATCACGGTCGAGATGATCGGCGTCTTGAGGCGCGACATCACGGCGAGATTGCGGGCGATGGCTTCGCTCTGCCCGCGCTCTTCAGCGTCGATGCCCGGGTAAGCACCCGGCGTGTCGATGAAGGTGAGGATGGGCATGCGGAAGCGCTCGGCCATCTCCATCAGGCGCAGGGCCTTGCGGTAGCCCTCGGGGCGCGGCATGCCGAAGTTGCGCTTGACCTTCTCGCGCACGTCACGGCCCTTCTGATGCCCGATGATCATCACCGGCTCACCGAGAAAGCGCGCCGTTCCGCCGACAATCGCCGCGTCATCGGAAAAAGTGCGGTCGCCATGCAGCTCGTCGAAGTCGGTGAAGATGCGCGACAGGTAGTCGAACGTATAAGGACGCTTCGGGTGACGTGAAAGCTGCGAGACCTGCCAGGACGTGAGATTGGAGAAAATGTCCTCGGTGAGCTTGATGCTCTTGTCACGCAGACGCCCCACTTCTTCCTCGATATTGAGGTTGGTGCCTTTACCGACGACACGCAGGCCTTCAATCTTGGCTTCCAGCTCGGCAATCGGTTGTTCGAAGTCGAGATAATTCGGATTCATGGTGTTCTATACCCCAGAGCAATGGCCCGAGTGTAGCGAGAAGATATGTCGCGATAAACCTCGACGCTGGTCGATGTCATGTCAGGCGTCAATAAAGTACCGTCACGCCTTCGTTGCCGAGGCGCTGCCGCAGCCCCCGCAAGAGCTGATCGGTCAGACTGAGACGCCAGGCCGGACCGCCCTGCAGCATGGCCTGAGCCGCCGGATGCTGGACGCGGAAGCGCAGTCCCGTGCCCGGTGCGTCGGCGGCGGCACGGTGCGCCTGCAGCCATTCCGTGAGTTCGTGGACGCCACGCAGGCCCAGGCTGACCGGCAGCGACAGTTCAAGGCCCTTGCTGTACTGCGTGCGCGCGGTCGCCAGCGGCAGCACCTGACGCGCCACCACCTTGAGCGCACCGGCATATTCATCCATCGAGACCTCGCCCTCGATCACCAGCACGCCTTCGTACTGCAGCAGCGGACGGATCTGTTCGAGCAGATCACCGAAGACGGTGACCTCGACACGGCCGGTGCGATCGTCCAGCGTCAGGAAGGCGCGGTTGCCGCGCGCGCCCTTGATGATACGGTGTCCCAGCAGCAGGCCGGCGACGGTGGTGTTCTGACCGCGGCGGGTCGGCTGCAGGTCGGCGAGGCGCGCCTGCACGAAACGGCCGAGTTCCTTCTCGTACTGATCAATCGGATGCCCGGTGAGGTAAAGGCCGAGTGTTTCCTTTTCAGCCTGCAGGCGCTCATCCTCTGTCCATGGCAGCGCTTCCGACCACTCCCCTGCCGGTCCGGCTTCGTGGACGTCACCAAAAAGATCCACCATGCCGATGTCGGCGTTGCGCGCCTGCTGCTCGGCGGCAGCGACGGCGGCTTCGATCGAGGCCATGAGCACCGCGCGGTTTTCACCCTGTTCATCGAGCGCACCGGCTCGGATCAGGGCTTCGAGCGCACGCTTGTTGAGCTTGCGGAGGTCGACGCGACGGCAGAAGTCGAACAGATCGGCGAACAGGCCGTCGCTTGCGCGCGCTTGCAGCAGCGACTCCACCGGCCCCTCGCCGACGCCCTTGATGGCGCCGAGGCCGTAGACCACTTCGCCCTTGTCGTTGGCGAGAAAACGGAAACTGGAATGGTTCACCGCCGGCGGCAGGATCTTGAGGCCCATGGCGCGGCATTCTTCAATGAAAGTGACGATCTTGTCGGTGTTGGCCATTTCCGAGGACAGCACGGCGGCCATGAACTCGGCCGGATAGTTCACCTTCAGCCAGGCGGTCTGGTAGGACACCAGGGCATAGGCGGCCGAGTGTGACTTGTTGAAGCCATAGCCGGCGAATTTTTCCATGAGATCGAAGATGCCGCCGGCCTGGTTGGGGTCGACGCCACGCGCACCGGACCCCTCCATGAACTTGACGCGTTCCTTGGCCATCTCTTCAGGCTTCTTCTTGCCCATGGCGCGACGCAGCATGTCGGCGCCACCCAGCGAGTAGCCGGCCAGCA
The DNA here is from genome assembly GCA_964511255.1 of uncultured Paraperlucidibaca sp. Classification (GTDB taxonomy): domain Bacteria; phylum Pseudomonadota; class Gammaproteobacteria; order Pseudomonadales; family Moraxellaceae; genus Perlucidibaca. The sequence goes on along the minus strand of CAZEEQ010000001.1, from coordinate 15,253 downwards.
CCTGAGCAATCTGCATCACCTGTTCCTGATAGAGAATGACGCCGTAAGTGTTTTCCAGCACCGGCTCCAGCTCGGGGTGCGGATAGGCGACGTCGGCACGCCCGTGCTTGCGGTTGATGAAGTCATCGACCATGCCGGATTCGAGTGGCCCCGGACGATAGAGCGCCACCAGCGCGACCACGTCTTCGAAGCGCGAGGGCTTGAGCTTCTTGATCAGCTCCTTCATGCCACGTGATTCGAGCTGGAACACGGCCGTGGTCTTGCCTTCCGACATCAGACGGTACGGCTCCGGATCGTCGAGCGGGATACGCTCGATGTCGATCGGCGCCTCACCGCGCCGGGCACGCTTGGCATTGATGTCCTTGAGCGCCCAGTCGATGATGGTCAGCGTGCGCAGGCCGAGGAAGTCGAACTTGACCAGCCCGACGGCCTCGACGTCATCCTTGTCGTACTGGCTGACCCATTTGCCCTCGTCGTCGCAGAACACCGCAGTGAAGTCGGTGAGCTTGCCGGGCGCGATCAGCACGCCACCGGCATGCTTGCCGACGCCGCGTGTCAGGCCTTCGAGCTTGATCGCCATTTCCCAGATTTCCAGCGCGTCCTCGTGATCGGACAGGCCCGGGTCGGTGAGCAGCTCCTCCAGCTGCGGCTCCTGCTCGCGCGCTTCCTGCAGGGAAATGCCGGGCGTGAACGGAATCAGCTTGGAGATGCGGTCAGCGAGCCCGTAGGCCTTGCCGAGCACGCGCGCGACATCGCGCACCACGGCCTTGGCCGCCATGGTGCCGAAAGTGATGATCTGCGAGACCGCCTGACGCCCGTAGTGCCCGGCCACATACTCGATGACGCGGTCGCGGCCTTCCATGCAGAAGTCGATGTCGAAGTCGGGCATCGACACACGTTCCGGATTGAGGAAGCGCTCGAACAGCAGGTCGTACCTGATCGGGTCGAGATCCGTGATGAACAGCGAATACGCCACCAGCGAGCCGGCACCGGAGCCACGCCCCGGCCCCACCGGCACGCCGTTGTTCTTGGCCCAGGCGATGAAGTCCATGACGATCAGGAAGTAGCCGGCGAAACCCATCTGATTGATGATGTTGAGCTCGAATTCGAGGCGCGCGATGTACTGCTTTTCGATATCGGCCATGTCCGGCCGGCGGCGGTCGAACAGCTTGTCGAGACGTTTCTGCAGGCCCTGGTGCGAGAGCTGGGCGAAGTACTCGGCCATGGTCAGGCCGGCCGGCACTGGAAAATCGGGCAGATAATTCTTGCCCAGGGTCAGACCGAGGCTGCAGCGACGGGCAATTTCCACCGTGTTGGCCAGGGCCTCGGGGATATCGGCAAAAAGCTCGGCCATCTGCTCCGGGCTCTTCAGATACTGCTCGGCGCTGTATTCACGCGGACGGCGCGGGTCGCCGAGCACATAGCTCTGTGCAATGCAGACACGCACCTCATGTGCCTCGAACGCCTCAGGGGCGAGAAAACGCACATCATTGGTCGCCACCACGGCGCACTGAAGGCGCTCGGCAAGGGCGACGGCCGCGTGGAGATGCTCTTCATCTCCCTCGCGACGGGTGCGCAGCAATTCGAGATAGACACGGGTCGGGCTCTGCGCCATCCAGCCGGTCAGCAGGCGGTCGGCCTGGGAAGGATCGCTGCCGGTCAGCGCCTGGCCGACATCGCTGCCGCGCCCGAGCAGGAAGATCAAACCGTGCTCACGCTCCGTGATCCACTGGCGTCGGACGATGGGACGGCCCTGCTCCAGACCTTCGACGAAAGCACGCGAAATGAGTGCGATCAGGTTCTTGTAGCCGGCGTCATTCATCACCAGCGCAGTGATCTGGCTGAGATTGTCGCCATCACGCACGACCAGGTCAGCACCGAACACCGGCTTGATGCCTTTGCCCTGGGCCGCCTTGTAGAACTTGACCAAACCATAGAAGTTGCAGAGGTCGGTCAGGGCCATCGCCGGCATGCCCTGGGTGGCACAGGCGTTGACGGCATCGTCGATGCGCACAATGGAGTCGAGCAGGGAAAACTCGGAATGGACGCGCAAATGCACAAAGGCGGTCATGGCTTGCTCAAATTCTCTCGGGCGCTGGGCGGAACACCGACTCAGGCCGGCAGCAACAACGCGCGAACCGGCGCGAAGGAACGACGATGTTCCGGTAAAGGCCCCAGACGCTGCAAGGCCTCCAGGTGCGCCGCAGTCGGATAACCCTTGTGTCTGTCGAATCCGTAACCAGGGTGACGCGCATGCAGGGCCGCCATCTCGTGATCGCGGGCGACTTTGGCGATGATGCTGGCGGCACTGATGGCCGGTACCGTGGCATCGCCCTTGACCACCGCTTGCGCGGGCATGGGCAGCACCGGGCAGCGATTGCCGTCGATCAGCACTTCGCTGGGCGTAATGCGCAGCCCGGCGACGGCGCGCTGCATGGCCAGCAGAGTGGCATGCAGGATGTTCAGCGCATCAATCTCTTCCGGCTCGGCGCGCCCCAGCGACCAGGCCAGCGCCTTCTCGCGGATCTCGATGGCCAGCGCCTCGCGGCGACGTTCGCTGAGTTTCTTCGAGTCGCCGAGGCCCGCGATCGGTCGTGCCGGATCGAGGATGACGGCAGCGGTGACGACGGCGCCAACCAGCGGCCCGCGACCGACCTCATCGACACCCGCCAGTAGCAACGCTTGCGGGTCTGGCGCGAACAAATCAGCGCTGCGCTGACGCCTCATGGCGAAGGCCCGGGGCTGCTGTCAACGGCGATCGCGACGCTTTCACACCCCTCGGTCAACAGGTGCGCAATGGCTGCGGCACCGGTGGCACTGGCGTCCTGGCGCAGTTGCTCATGCAAGCCGGCAAACAGGGTCTGTGTCTCCGTGACACGCTGCGGCTGATCCAGCCAGGCCAGGGTTTCCCGCGCCAGATTGTCGGCCGTGGCCTGTTGCTGCAGCAGCTCGGGCACGACACGACGACCCGCGAGCAGGTTGGGCAGACTGACAAAAGGGATGCGCACCAGCAGACGTGCGATCAGCCAGGTCAGCCAGTGCAGGCGATAAGACACCACCATGGGCTTCTTGAGCAGCATGGCTTCCAGCGTGGCGGTGCCGGAGGCCAGCACCACGACATCAGCGGCCGCCATGACCAGGCGTCCCACACCGGCGCCCAGGCCGTCGTCATGAATGCGCACCGGCAACGGCCGGCGACCGCCCTCGCCGGCATGCGCCGCTTCGTGCGCGGCGAGCAGCGCCTCGATTTCCTGACGTCGGTCAGCATTGATGGCCGGTATCAGAAAAAACAGATCCGGGCGCTTTGCCGACAACTGCTCCGCCGTCTCCAGCAGCAGCGGCATCAGGCTGGCGACTTCGCCACGGCGGCTGCCCGGCAGCAAGGCCACACAACGCAGATCCGGTGCCAGGTCCAATGCCGTGCGCGCGGCAGCGACTTCGGGCTGCAACGGCAAACTGTCAGCCAGCGGATGGCCGACGAAGACGGCACGGACATCATGCTGGTCGTAGAAGGCCTTCTCGAACGGCAGCAGGCAAAGCATGAGGTCGATGCTGGCGCGGATGCCCTTGACCCGCCCCTGTCGCCAGGCCCAGACCGACGGGCTGACATAATGAATGGTGGGGATACCGGCTTGCTTGAGCGCGGCGGCAATGCGCAAATTGAAATCGGGCGCATCGATGCCGATGTAGGCGTCGATTTTTTCTTCCCGGAGGCGTGCGATGAGCTGATCGCGAACCTGGAACAGTTCGCGGATACGACCCAGCACTTCAACCAGGCCCATCACCGACAGACGCTCCATGGGCACCAGCGTCTCGGCGCCCTCGGCCAGCATTTGCGGCCCGGCGATGCCGATGAAGCGGGCAGTCGGGTAGCGCACCCGCAGGGCCCGGATCAGGCTGGCGCCGAGGGTATCGCCAGACACCTCACCGGCCACGATGCCAAAGACCGGCCCCGTCGCTGTCATGACCGGCGCGCTCAGCGGGCGATGCCGCGGGTGGAGGTCCGCAGCGAGTCGATGAAAATCTGTACTTCGGGGGAAACCTTGGCCAGCTCATCCAGCAGCGGATAGGCCGCCTCCAGCGTCAGACCGTCACGGAACACGATCTTGTAGGCGCGACGCAGGTCATTGATGGTCTGCGATGACCAGCCCTTGCGCTTCATGCCTTCGAAGTTCATGCCGCGCGCCTCGGCCGGGTTGCCGCTGGCCATGACAAAAGCCGGGATATCCTTGAACAGCGTGGTGCCACCGCCCAGCATGGCGTAGGAGCCGATCTGGCAGAACTGGTGGATGCCGGAGTTGCCGCCGATGATGACGAAATCACCGATCTTCACATGCCCGGCGATGCCGGCATTGTTGGCGATGGTATTGTCATTGCCGATCATCACGTCATGCGCCAGATGGCTGTTGACCATGAGCAGGTTGCGATCACCGATGCGCGTCAGGCTCTCGTCCTGAATGGTGCCGCGATGCAGCGAGCAGGCCTCGCGGATGATGTTGTCATCACCGATTTCGAGGCGCGTGGGCTCGCCGCGGTACTTCTTGTCCTGGCAGTCCGCGCCGACCGACGCGAACTGGTAGATCTTGTTGCGCTGGCCGATCACCGTCGGCCCACTGACCACCACATGCGGGCCGATCCAGGTCCCGGCGCCGATGGTGACATCGGGACCGATGATGCTGTACGGACCGACCTCGACGTCCGCGGCCAGCTCGGCACGCGGATCGACAATGGCGGTGGCATGAATGCGCGTCATAGAACTTGCTCCGCGATGATGATGTCGGCGCTGGCGGCGAGTTCGCCATCCACCAGTGCGCGACAGGCAAAACGATGAATATGACGGCGCGAGCCGGTCGGCACGGCCTCCAGGACCAGACGGTCACCCGGCACCACCTGGCGCTTGAAACGGATGTTATCGGCACCGGCGAAGACATAGAGACTGCCGTCCTGCGGCGTCTTGTCGGCGGTGACGAAGCCGAGCACGCCGGCGATCTGGGCCATGGCCTCGATCATCATGACGCCCGGCATGATCGGCTTGCCGGGAAAATGGCCCTGAAAGAACTCCTCATTGATGGTGAGGTTCTTGTAGCCGATGATCTTCTTGCCCTTCTCAAGCTCGGTGACACGATCGACCATGAGAAAGGGGTAACGTTGCGGCAGGTACTTCATGACCTGCAGGATGTCCATCATGTGAAGTCTCCGCTGCGGCCACGATCCGGCGTGGCCGCCTGCCTACTGGCGTTATGAGTTTTTGCTGTCACCCTCGAGTGTTCGCACTCGCTGGGCCAGTTCATCCAGGCGGCGCAGGCGCACCGCCATTTTCTTCCAATTATCGGTGCTGTCGAAAGCCGTTCCCGACGAATAGGAGCCGGGCTGACTGATCGACTTGGTGATCATGGTCATGCCGGTGATCTGTACACGGTCGCAGATCTCGATATGACCGACCACGCCCACCCCGCCGGCCAGAACGCAATACGCCCCGATGCGCGTGCTGCCGGCAATGCCGCAGCAGGCCGCGATGGCGGTATGCGCGCCGATCACCACGTTGTGGGCGATCTGCACCTGGTTGTCGATGATGGCACCGGTGTGAATCACCGTATCCTCAAGGGCACCGCGGTCAATGGTGGTGTTGGCGCCGATGTCGACACCGTCGTGTATCACCACCCGCCCGAGCTGGGCGATCTTGCGCCAGTTGCCGCGCTCGTTGGCAAAGCCGAAGCCATCCCCTCCGATCACTGCACCAGCATGAATATTGACGCGCTGCCCCAGTTCGCAATCGTGATAGATCACGACGCGACTGCGGATACGACTATCGTCACCGATGGTGACACGATCCTGGATCACCGCGCCTGACTCGATGATCACCCGTTCACCAAGCACGGCATGTTCGCCGATGACAGCGAGCGGACCGATGCAGGCCGATGCAGGGATCACCGCCGATGCCGCGATCACCGCCGACGGATGGACACCCCGTTCCGGGGCGGGGGTACGGTCGAAGCGATGCGAAAGCCGGGCGAAGGCCAGGTAGGGGTTGGCCAGCAGCAGGACCTGACCGGTGAAGTCCGTGGCATCCTCGGGGCGCAGCAGCACGGCACCGGCACGGGTTTCCTGCAGTTGCGGGCGGTAACGCGGATTCGCCAGGAAGGCCAGCTGCCCGGGACCGGCCGACTGAAGAGTCGCCAGTCCGGTCACGCGATAATCGGGGTCACCACGCAGCTCGGCCCCCAGTTCGGTGGCCAGCTCACTCAGCGTCATGCCCTGCATGCGGCGTCTCCTGGTATTGCCGCGCCGATACTGCCGTTACTTGACGGCATTCAGGCGGTCAATGACACGCTTGGTCAGATCAAATTCCGGCGACACCGCGATGGCGCTGCGACGATCAAGAATGATGTCGTATTCGCCGGACTTGCGCATCTCCTCGACGATAGCCTGCATGTTCGGCACCAGCTTGTTGAGCACTTCCTGCTCGGCATCCTGGGAACGCTTCTGGACCTGCTGCAGGAGGGTGTTGAACTCGGTCACCTTGGCCGTCTGCTGGGCGCGGTAATCCTTCTTGGTCTTCTCGCTCATGGTCGCGACTTCTTTCTGGAATTTCTCATCCAGAGCCTTGATGTCGCGTCGCAGGGCATCCGCCTTGTCACGCTGCGGCTTGAGATCGGCCTGCAGTCTGGCCAGCGCCGACTTGGCGACATCCGAGGAGAGCAAAGCCGCCTGGCTGTCGAGCACGGCGATGCGCGTGCCACTGGCGGGTGCGGCCAGGGCCGGGCTGATGCTGCCTGCCGCCAGAAAGCCTGCGAGCAGCGTGACCATCAATTGCTTTTTCATGAAGATCAGAATCCTTGTCCGAGAGAAAACTGGAAAACCTGGGTGTCATCGTCATCCTGCGTATTGAGCGGCTGAGCGATGGCGAAGGTGAGCGGGCCAATCGGCGTGATCCAGGACAGGCCAATACCCACCGAGTAGCGCAGCTGGCCGACGTCCGGACTGTAGTCCTCGCCATTCGGCCCCTTGATTCGGGTGTCGAAGATATTGCCGGCATCGAGAAAGGCCAGCGTGCGCACCTTGCTGTTGTCCTCGATGAACGGCATCGGGAAGATCAGTTCGAGGCCGCCTTCGACCTGGACATTGCCGCCGATCGATTCCGGGCTGACGCCGGTGATGGCCAGACCGGAGGTCTTGTCGACCAGGCCGCTGCGCGGACCCATGGAGTTGTCACGGAAGCCGCGCACGGAGCCGAAGCCGCCGCCGAAGAAGTTGCGATAGAACGGCACCCCGTCACCGCCGCTGAAACCATCGCCGTATCCGAGACGGGCGTAGCTGCGACCGACCCAGTTGCCACGCAGCGGGAAGTAGCGCTGGCCGTTGAACGTCAGCTTGTAAAAGCCGACGTCACTGCCCGGCAGACCCATGTCAAGCGCCACCGACTGATAGCTGCCGGCCGTCGGGAAGACGCCCCGGTTGAGCGTATTGCGCTGCCACGACGTGGTGCCGGTAAAGGTTGCGAGGCTGTCGCTGTTCTTTTTGACGAAGTTGTAGACCACTTCCGATGGCTGGCTGCCGAGCTTGACGCTGGTCTGGTCATAGCCCAGGGCGAAGCTGATGGTCTCGGTTTCGTCGATCGGATAGCTGAAGCTGACGTTGCCCCCGAGGGAGTCGGTGGCATAGTTGCTGATATTGAGGTCGTCGAACTTGGTCTGACGCAGATACAGGTTGTAGCCGCGGCTGATGCCCTCGGGCGTGAAATAGGGGTTCACGTACGAGAAGTTGTAGGAATCACGAATATCCGAACGGTTCAGGCCCAGCGACACCTTGTTTCCGCTGCCGAGGAAGTTGGTCTGGCTGACATTGGCACCAAACACGATACCGGCGTTCTGCGAATAGCCCAGGCTGGCGCTGATGGAGCCCGACGGCTGCTCGGTGACGGCGACATTGACATCGACCTGGTCGGTCGTGCCGGGAACACGCTCCTTGTCTACCTTGACGTCGCTGAAGAAGCCGAGGCGCTGCAGACGCAGCTTGGACAGATCGATCTTCTCACCGGATGCCTGAGCGCCTTCGAACTGGCGCATTTCACGACGCAGAACCTGATCGTCGGTCTTGAGGTTGCCGGTGAAATTGATGCGGCGTACCGACATGACCCGATTGGGGTTGACGTAATAGACCAGCTTGGCGGTCTTGTTGGCATCATCCAGCTCGGGCACGCCCTGAATGTCAGCCAGCAGATAACCATCGCGACCCAGGCGGCGACTGATCACTTCACTGGTCAGCGTCACGATTTTCTGGGAGTAGGTCTGGCCCGGCTGGGTCAGCAGCAGCCCGCGCAGCTCGGCTTCCGGCACCGGCAGCTCACCGGCGAGACGGACATCGGAAATCTTGAAGGGCTCGCCTTCCGTCACGTTGATGTCGATGTAGACCTGGTCTTTGTCCGGCGACAGGCTGACCTGGGTCGAATCCACGGTGAAACGCAGATAGCCGCGATCAAGGTAGTACGACCGCAGGGTCTCGATGTCGGCGGTCAGCTTCTCACGCGAATACTTGTCATCGCTGTAGATGAAGGACAGCAGATGACTGGACTGGAGCTGCAGTTGCTTGAGCAGCTTCTTGTCATCGAAAACATGGTTGCCATTGATGCTGATGCGCTTGATGCGCGCGCTGTCGCCTTCCTTGATGGTGATGGCGATCGCGACACGGTTGCGCGGCAACGGCTTGGCCACGGCCGTGACCGTGGCGCCATACCGACCCTGGGCCGCGTACTGGCGCTGCAGTTCCAGCTTGACCTGATCGAGGGCTGCACGCTTGAACACTTCGCCATCGGAGAGCCCGATCGACTTCAGGCCCTTGAGCAGGTCATCCTTGTTGATCGACTGGTTGCCGGCGAGCTCGATGCTGGAGATGCTCGGACGCTCGACCATGCGGACGACCAGGGCATCGCCGTCGCGCAGCACCTGAACATCCTCGAACTGGCCGGAGGCGAACAGTGCCTTGACGATGTCGGCGGAGCGCTCATCGCTGACGGCATCACCGGCAGACACCGGCAACAACGCATAAACGCTGGATGCCGAGAGACGACCGAGGCCTTCGAGACGGATATCCCGGGCAACAAAAGTGTCTGCCTGTACCGGCAGACTGGTCATGGCCAGGGCCAGAGGCAACATTGACAGTGTGGGCCATTGCGGCCGGATTCGGATCATCTACTCTGCATTTCCAGATCAGAACAAGCGACGAATATCGTTCAATATGGCCAGCAACATCACGCTACCCATGAGAGCGACCCCAACGCGCAAACCCAGCAACTGCACGGACTCCGGAAGGGGTCTACGCCAGATCGCCTCGATCGCGTAATACAACAGGTGGCCACCGTCCAGTACCGGGATCGGCAGCAGGTTCAACACGCCCAGACTGACACTCAGCAAGGCCATGAGGCCGACAAAGGCCTGCCAACCCACGCTGACACTCTGACCGGCGACTTGCACAATGGTGATGGGGCCGCTCAGGGTATCAACCCCGATCAGTCCGGTCAGCATTTTCCACAGCGAGGACAGCGACAGGCTGATGATCTGGGAAGTTTTCCCCAGTGCCGCCACCAGCGCGGAAACCGGGCCGAGACCATCGCTGCGTTTGTACTCATCCGGAATATGGACATTCGCTTCGGCAACCGCAATACCCAGACGCCCGCGCCACTGATCGCTGAGCCCGTCACGCTCCATGCCCGGCGTCACCGTCATGTAGAAACGCTCGCCCCCGCGGTCGATGCGCCAGGTCATGGCCCGCTCGGGACTGGCCACGATCTCCTCAACGACTTCGGCCCACTGTCTGATGACATGGCCATTGATTTCCAGCACCACATCCTTGACCTGCAGGCCGGCGCGGTCAGCCGCGCTCCCCTCCTGAACCGTCCCGATGACCGGCGGCATGGCCGGCGCCCAGGGCACCAGGCCCAGCGAACGGAAGGGGTCGCTGTCACTGTTGGCCAGATAGTTCCTGAGGGTCAGCGTCCGGTTGACGGTAGTGCTGGCATGGCGCGGCCTGACACTGAGCACGACCGGGCCGGATTCACCGAGCCGGTCCATCAGGGCGTAGCTGACCGACTCCCAGTCGGTGACATCACGACCGTCAATGGCGAGGACCTCGTCACCCGGCATGACGCCGGCACTGGCGGCCACCGATGCCGGGAGCACACGGCCGATGACCGGTCGCAGGCTTTCGCCGCCCTGGAGGAACAGCAGCCAGTACAACAGCACGGCGAACAGCAGATTGATCAGCGGACCGGCCGCGACAATCGCCATGCGCGAGGCGATCGGCTGACGGTTGAAGGCATAGGGCCTGAGCGCTTCGGGCACCTCGCCTTCACGCTCATCGAGCATGCGCACAAAGCCGCCCAGCGGGATCGCGGCAATGCGGTACTCGGTCCCGTCACGGCTGGTTCGGCGCCAGAGCGCAGGACCAAAACCGATGGAAAAAGTCAGAACGCGCACGCCGCAACGGCGGGCCATCCAGAAATGGCCATACTCATGAATGGCAATCAGCGGGCCCAGGATCAGGATGCCGGCGATAATGATCTGAAGAAAATGCATGTCATCGCCCCCTGTCGTCAGGTCTGTCGTTATTCGTGTGATTCGCCATGACCTGGATCATGACAAGGGGCCGGCCACAGGTCCGGCGGCAGGACTGACCCCGCATCGGATCATGCGAGCGAGACCAGAAGACGACGGGCACGCTCGCGGGCCTCCTGATCAGCAGCCAGAATAGTAGCCAATTCATCGGCTGCTGACACCGTCATTTCCGCGATGACACGCGAGATGAGCTCAGGAATGGCGGTAAATGCCAGCTGGCCGCCCAGAAATGCCTCAACCGCGACTTCGTTGGCCGCATTCAGGATCGCCGGACAGGTACCGCCGGTGTGCATGGACTCCTGCGCCAGGCGCAGACAGGGGAACCGGCCGAGGTCCGGCTGGTCGAAGGCCAGCGGGCCCATTGTCGCCAGATCCAGGGCATCGACACCAGACACGATGCGCTCCGGCCAGGCCAGGGCATGGGCAATCGGTGTGCGCATGTCAGGGTTGCCGAGTTGTGCCAGCACCGATCCATCGCTGTAACGCACCATGGAGTGGATGACGCTCTGCGGGTGAACCAGCACCTCGACCTGATCAGGACGGGCATCGAACAGCCAGCAGGCCTCGATGAACTCCAGCCCTTTGTTCATGAGTGTGGCCGAATCCACCGAAATTTTCTGACCCATGGACCAGTTCGGGTGCTTGACCGCCTGCGCCGGCGTCACGGTGCGAAGCTGCTCCGTTGTCCATTCCCGGAAAGGGCCGCCCGAGGCGGTGAGGATCAGCTTTTCGACACCCACCGGGCGCAGCCCGCGGGCATGATCGAGCGGCAGGCACTGGAAAATCGCATTATGTTCCGAGTCGATCGGCAGCAGCGTCGCCCCATGATCACGCACCGCGCGCATGAACAAGGCCCCGGACATGACCAGGGCCTCCTTGTTGGCCAGCAGGACGCGCTTGCCGGCACGCACCGCGGCCAGTGTCGGCAGCAAGCCGGCAGCACCGACAATGGCGGCCATCACGGTATCGACAGCCGGATCGGCGGAAATCCGCAGCAGCGCCTCGGGACCGACGAGCACCTCGGTGGCACAGTCTGCGCCGGCCAGCAGGGTGCGCAGGCGTTCGCCATCGACCTCACCATCGACAACAGCGAAGGCCGGGCGACACTGCCGACAGATCTGCGCCAGCTCATCGACACGACGATGGGCGCTGACCGCATGCACGCGGTAGCGGTCAGGGTGGCGAGCCACCACATCCAGCGTGCTGCGTCCGATGGAGCCGGTGGCTCCGAGGATGACGAGAGACTGCAAGCCGGTCATCGCGGAATCAGAAACCACCCGCCAGCCACCAACCGGTCAGAAAGACCGGTGCGGCCGCGGTGATGGAATCGATGCGGTCAAGCGCACCGCCATGACCCGGAAAGATGTTGCCGGAATCCTTGATGCCGGCACGGCGCTTGACCATGGACTCGAGCAGATCGCCGAGCACAGAGGCCAGGACAGTCACCAGCGAGACCAGTGCGAACTTGACGGCCTTGTCGGCCGGCAAACCGAGATAGCAAGCCACTGCCAGCATCACCGCCATGGTGGTGGCGATGCCGCCATACAGGCCCTCACGGGTCTTGGCCGGGCTGACGGCAGGGGCCAGCTTGGTTTTGCCGAACCGGCGGCCGGCGAAATAGGCGCCGGTATCAGCCCCCCAGACCAGCAGCAGCAGATAGATCAGCCACCACGGCGACTGGCCATGCAGCTGCACCAGACCAGCCCAGGTCGGTACCAGCAGGATAAGACCCATCGGCACCATGATCAGCGGACGATCCCAGCGCTCGGCGCCGTCCGGGTAGCGCCGTACCCAGACCAGCGCGATCAGCCAGAATAACGAGGCTGCCGCCAGGACGCGGCCCAGGGCATCAAGGGTCTGGCCCTGCTGATGCCAGAGCAGTGCTGCCGTGAGTGCCACGAAGCCGGCGCGCGCCGGCAACGCCGACAGACGCATCATGGCCGTCCACTCCCAGGCGGCAATCAGGACGATGGCCGCCGCGAACAGCGGGAAGGCCAGGGCCACGCCACCGAAAACCGTCCAGAATACCAGCGGGAGCAGGACCAGGGCGGTCAGCACGCGTTCCTTAAGCATGTAGGGCCTCTATTTGTTCTGATGTGCGGCCAAAACGCCGCTGCCGCTGAGCAAAGTCAGTCAGCGCGGCATGCAGCTGGGCATGGCCGAAGTCCGGCCACAAGACGTCACTGAAATAGTATTCCGCATACGCGGACTGCCAGAGCACGAAATTGCTGATGCGCAACTCGCCGCCGGTGCGGATGAGCAGATCGACAGGCGGCAGATCGGCGATTTCGACAGCCTGACCAAGTCGTTCGGCCGTGATGTCGGCCGGCGTCAGGCGCCCCGCCGCCACTTCTTCGGCGACCCGGCGGGCGGCGTTGGCAATATCCCACTGCCCCCCGTAATTGACCGCGATGACCAGGGTCATGCGGTCGTGGCCGGCGGTCTCCGCCTCGGCCGCCAGCATGCCGGCCTGCAGTTCAGGGGAAAATGCCGTGCGGTCACCGATGAAACGCAGACGGATGCGCGCCTTGTTCAGCTCCAGCACACGCACCTGCAGGGCCATCAGGAACAGCTGCATGAGCGCCGTGACTTCCTGCGGCGGGCGTCGCCAGTTCTCGCTGGAAAAGGCAAAAACAGTCAGAACCTCAATGCGCGCACGCGCAGCCACTTCGACGATATCGCGCAGCGCTTTCTCGCCGGCTGCGTGACCATCGTTGCCCGGCAAGCCCCGCTGCTTGGCCCAGCGGTTGTTGCCGTCCATGATGACAGCCACGTGGCGCGGCAGGGCGCCGGCCTCGGCACTGGCATCCGGCGCCGAACTCACCGGGGCATCAGGGTTCGTCATGACTCAGACCTGCATCAGCTCGGCTTCTTTGGCGGCGAGCATCTTGTCTGCCTCGGCCACGAAGCGGTCGGTGATCTTCTGAACGTCATCGCTGGCGCGACGCTCGTCATCTTCGGAGATTTCCTTCTCCTTGAGCAGTTCCTTGATGTCAGCCATGACATCGCGGCGGATGTTGCGCAGCGAAACACGGGCGCCCTCGGTTTCAGTACGCGCCAGCTTCTGCATGTCACGACGAGTCTGCTCGGTCAGCGCCGGCAGCGGCACGCGGATGACATCGGCAGTGACCGGGTTGAGCCCGAGGTCGGAGTTGCGGATGGCCTTGTCGATGGCAGCGACCATGTTGCGCTCGTAGGGCTGCACGATCAGGGTGCGCGAGTCTTCGACGTTGACGTTGGCCACCTGCATCAGCGGCGTGTCGGAACCGTAGTAGGGCACCATCACGTCCTTGAGCATCGACGGATGGGCACGGCCGGTACGGACGCGGCTGAAGGACTGCTCCAGCGCGTCCAGGGATTTTTGCATGCGGACTTCACAGTCCTTCTTGAGATCGTTCAGCATGGGAACTCCGGCTTCAAAAACCAAAAATCAGCGGGTCACCAGGGTGCCTTCCGGCTCACCCACGACGAGGTTGAGCAAGGCCCCGGTCTTGTTCATGTTGAATACGCGCAGCGGCATATTATGGTCACGGCAGAGGCACATGGCCGTCAGGTCCATAACCCCGAGCTGTTTCGAGAGCACTTCATCGAAGGTCAGCGACTCATAGCGCACAGCAGTCGGGTCCTTGACCGGGTCGGCATTATAGATGCCGTCCACCTTGGTGGCCTTGATGACGATATCAGCATTGATTTCGATACCGCGCAGACAGGCCGCCGTGTCGGTGGTGAAGAACGGATTGCCGGTGCCGGCCACGAAAATGCAGACATCGCCGCCCTGAAGGTAGCGCACGGCCGCACGACGGTCATAGTGATCGACCACGCCGCTCATGGGAATCGCCGACATCAGGCGGGTCTTGATGTTGTTACGCTCCAGCGCGTCACGCATGGCGATGCCGTTCATGACCGTGGCGAGCATGCCCATGTGGTCGCCGGCAACGCGATCGAGGCCGGCGATCTGCAGTGCCGCACCGCGGAACAGGTTGCCGCCACCGACCACGATGCCGACCTGGACACCGATGCCGACCAGCTGCCCGATTTCCAGCGCCATGCGCTTGAGCACCTTGGGATCGATGCCGACTTCGGCATCGCCAGCCAGGGCTTCCCCAGACAGTTTCAGCAGAATGCGTTTGTGCGCGAGACGGTGATCAGTCATTGGCCGGGCCTCTTCTCAGGGGTGCTTGCAAGGAAAATCAGTGGCGGCGAGTCTACAATAAAAAGGCCCCATAAAGGGGCCTTTTGCAGACAGTCGGCAGGACCGACGGCATGCTTACTGGGCAGCAGCGGCAGCCTGAGTGGCAGCGACTTCAGCCGCGAAGTCGACTTCCTTCTTCTCGATGCCTTCACCCACTTCCAGACGCACGAAGCGGGAGATCTTGGCACCAGCAGCCTTGAGCACATCACCCACTTTCTGTTCCGGGTTGATCACGAAGGCCTGCTCGACCAGCGACACTTCACCCTTGAACTTCTTCAGGGCGCCTTCCACCATCTTCTCGACGATGTTGGCCGGCTTGCCGGACTCGGCAGCCTTGGCTTCAGCGATTTCCTTTTCCTTGGCCAGCACGTCAGCGGCGATGTCGTCTGCGTTCACGACCAGCGGATTGGCCGCAGCCACATGCATGGCGATCTGCTTGCCGATTTCTTCA